>PXBG01000009.1 GCA_003566995.1 Syntrophobacteraceae bacterium | reverse complement strand
TAGCCCTCATAGCCCCTGAGGATTTCCCGGGGAACATCAACCGACCGGGTGGGGTGATACCTGAAGAGGAGCACCGGCTTTTCCGGATCTCGGCCCCGAAACACCCACATGCAGGATTTGGCGGTGTTTTGCCGGCCGGGCTCGTTGAGAACCTGGACCGGCGTCTCATCCACATTTATGAGAGGGCCGGAGAGCAACTCTTTTTTTGCAGCAGGGCCATCAGGGGAGAACAGGCCTCGGCGGATTTAACCATCCAGCCTGCCATGGTGGATCTTTTGAGATCGATCCCCTGGCGGGAGAAAATCTTCTCCTGCCGGTAGAGGGACAAGGCATCCTGGTACTTGGAAACAGCGATGTGGGCCAGCAGTCCCGGGGTGGCCATGCCCTTGGGAATGATTTCAGGCGGCAGGGAAGCGCTGGTGACCGAATGTCCCTCACCTTCCACTCCCTCGCATGCCTTGCAGGCATACTTGGGACGAATGTTTCGAATCACCTGGATCCTGGCGGGGGCCCATCTTCGTCGGGAACAGGACGTTTTTCACTCTTTTTGCCGAAGAGAGCCTGGGTGAGAAGGCGAACCTTCTCCTCCAGGTATTCGACCCGGGGCGGGACCTGTAGCGTTCCTCCTGGTCAAGGAGGAACGACTTGAGCTCTTCGGGATCGTTGGGAAGTGTCGCTGTGTCGAGTTTCATGAAAGGAGTCCTTCCATAAAAACCGCATTTATTCCTATGAGATTGTTGATTAATACGACAAAAGGACCTTTCAGATCATGGTTGTGTAAAGGAGGGTTTCGTGGGGTTTGATAAACCGAAGATTCAGACCCTCCAAAAGGAAGGACAGCTCACGGGCCGTGAGCTCCATCACCTCGGATTCGTTCCACGGCCACTTGAATCGGTGCTTCTCGAGCCGCTTTTGAAACAGGCATTAGCCGTTGCCCTCCCAGTAAAGGATCTTGAGATGATTCCGGTTACGGTTGCAGAAAACAAAGAGGTGACGGAAACTGTCTGCAATCCTCACAGGGTTCTTTAGGGGCATTACGGAGCATTGATGGCCGTGCGGCAGGTAGAGGGTGGAAAATAGCTCATTGCGGTATATACTGAGAGAGACAAAATGATGGCTTCATCATCACGGCCTTTTTGACTCGAAGGGCCACTTGGGCGAGTCGGAGGAAACAAGTGTGGCTAACGTTTCATGGAGATTTTTCGCTCTCGATCGAAAGGACAGTTCCCGGCCGACTTCCTGAGCTGACTGCTTCCCCTTGTCGGAGCGCAAGGGATTGCCAACGATGAGTTTGCGGTATGATGTGGATCGGGTTGAATTTATAAGTAAAACAATCGCTTGATTTCATGGAGCACACTGATGGAAGAACGACCGACGGCCGCCCAGTTCAGGAAGCTCACCGTTGCCGAACGTATTCTCCTTGTTCAAGACATATGGGACAGCATTGCCGAGGACCAGGAATCCCTGAAGGTGACGGACGATCAACGCAAGGAACTGGATCGACGCATCGATGCCAGCAGCGCCTCCCCTGGAGAAGGGGCCTCGTGGGAAGAAATCAAGAAGAGGCTGAAGGCTTCCAGATGGTAAGAGCTCTTCTGATCCGTCCAGAGGCTGAGAGCGACATCGAGGGCGCATATAGGTGGTACGAAAAACAAAGTGCTGGGCTGGGTGCTGAATTCCTGTTTTGTCTGGAAGAGGGATTTGGGCGGGTCCAGCGGAGTCCGGAAAGATATCCGGTGGTTTACCGGCACTTGCGCAGGCACCTGATTCGCCGTTTCCCTTACGGCATCTTTTACATGCAACAGGAAGACGTGATCGTTGTCGTTGCTGTGTTGCACGGCCGCCGGAATCCTGATGAATGGAAATCCCGCAATTGATCCTTTACAAAGGACTTTTCGCCTCCCAGGAGAAGAGCTGGAAATCGCCGCTACTTGAAGATATGTCAACGGCGATCGTCCTGAACACCTCCATTGGCAGACTTGGCAAATCGTTCCTGAATGAGTTTACAAAAGGGAGCCAGATATCAAAAAGGCCATTTTCCGCAAGGGAATTGGCCTTTTGCTGTTGGTGCTCGATGTTCGTAACCGCCAGTGAATCAACGGTGACCCACATCACGGAAGAGCACTGCGAATTGGCAGGATTAGGCCTCGAAGTGTTGGAAGTTGTTTGCAATCTTCCGTTTGTAAAAGGTGCCCGAGACTCCCCGTGAACCGTGCCGTGTCACGGACTCAATCCACCAGTCGAAAGGGTTCGGGGTAAGGTTTTACTGCAGACCTTTTGGAATCGAACGCTCCCATGGCTTCCAGGAAGTTAAGGTAGCTCCTGAGGTCCCTGGGATCATGGACCGGCAATTGGCGCATGGCCTCAAGATCTTCGGCCTGGAGAGGCAAGTCTTCTTCGAGACGGAGCATGTTAAGTTCCCTTTCCGGTCAATTGTTTGAATTTGTCCTGTTGACCGTATCTTTCGAAATAGCCGCGCACCTCTGACAGATCGATCTCCGGCACTCGAAGCAGGTGCTGGAGATCGGCCATTTCCTGGAACACTCTCTCGGGGTCGTTTTTCATGGCAAAGACCTTGAGTGCAATGAGGTGCTCCACCTTGACGACAGGCAGGAGATAGCCTTCGAGCTCCAGGAGTGGCCTCGATTCGGCGAAAAGCTGGTTCGCCGTTTCGCCTTCCACGTAGATGAAATCAATTCTGCCCAGTCCACGGAGAGCGTGCCAGTGGTTGGAAAAGCCTCGGGAACGGTAGATCGTTTCGTAGCCGATGTCTTCGAGATGACGGATGATCTTCTCCTGCGCCTCGCTGGGAACTGCGAAGTCAATGTCCTGAGTCGCACGCAGATAGCCGTAGGCTTTGAGGGCAAATGCACCGATGACGGCGTGGTCGATTTTCTCCCTCTGGAAAAACTCGAGGAGATTTTTCAGAACCACGTCATACTTCATGATTTCCATTCCCCTGGAAAGTCTGCTCAGTGATGTATTGTTTATGGCAGGGTTTCCCGGATGTTCCAAGAGCCTCAGGCTCTTTCAAAATTCCGATGATTTGCTTTTCGGCAAATCTTTTCTTCATGCAATTCCTCCCAGATGATAGTCTAACCCTAATTTATCAATGGGTACAGTTTACAGCAGGCGGGCCATGCGATCTATCCGCCCACGCCCGTTGATTTTTTGTACAATTGACTTCAGCGATTAACAACCAACGATTTTTGTTCTGAGAATGCAGACGGCAATGCTGCAGGCCGTGGTCGCAGACCTATTGACAAGGGAGGTTTTATGAGCGGTACATCCAATGCCTTGAAAGGCAGGGCGTTTAATTTGAAAGAATCCATTGACTATGCGGACGGTTCAGTGGTGAGCAAAACATTGATTAAAAAAGATATCGGCAACGTCACGCTCTTCGCCTTTGATGCAGGCCAGGGTCTGAGTGAGCATACAGCCCCTTTTGACGCGATGGTCTATATTCTTGACGGCGAGGCGGAAATCACCATCGGCGGCCAGCCACAAAGCGTTGTTGCGGGTGAGATGCTGATCATGCCCGCCAATATTGCCCATGCACTTCATGCCGAAACCCCCTTTAAAATGCTGCTGGTTATGATCCGTGGTGAGTGACCACATACTTTTACATGACATGCAGGTGATTTTGTGGAAGCTGATGTTTGAGCAGGAAAGTTCAAATCGATACGGAAGAACGTGTCCGTTGCCAACGTTGCGTTAAACTGTGCCCTGATGTGTTTTGGTTTCGATGATGAGGCAGAAAAGATTTGTCATTATATCCCGGGCGCTTGGGAAGAATGCATCGAGAAAGCCATCGAAATATGCCCTGCTGAGTGCATCCACTGGGAGGTGTGACCATGCGTGCTGAAATTGTGGCAACCGGCGACGAAATCCGTACCGGTGCCCTCGTGGACAGCAATTCGGCCTACATTGCGGACCAGTTGGAGCAGGAGGGCATTGAAGTGACCCGGCACCATGTGATTGGAGATGACCTCCCCATGCTGGTGAGCCTGTTTCGTGAGATTGGTGGGCGGGGGGAGGTGGCGGTGATCACCGGCGGCCTGGGCCCCACCGAGGACGATTTGACCACTGCCGCCGCCGCCCGGGTTCTCGGTGTGGATCTTGCCCTGGATGAGCAGGCCCTGGAAGAGGTCAAAGCTTATTTCGGGCAGCGCGGCCGGACCATGCCTCCTTCCAACCGGAAGCAGGCCCTGTTGCCCAGGGGGGCTGAGCGGCTCTCCAACCCCATCGGAACAGCTCCGGGCTTTTGCATGATTATGGAGGGGTGCACCTTTTTCTTTCTTCCGGGCGTGCCCCATGAAATGCGCCGCATGCTGCAGGAACAGGTCCTGACCCGCCTTCGGGCCATGCGGGGCGAAACGCGCGCGTTCCGCCTCACTCGGGTGATTTCCACCTTTGGACTGCCTGAAAGCAAGGTGGGGGAGAGAATGGCTGGCATACACAGCCCCTTTCCTTCCATCAAACTGGGATTGCGGGCCAAGTTTCCGGAAATCCAGGTCAAACTGTATCTCAACACCACCGATGAAACGGAAGGTCGCCGCCTCCTGGAAAGGGCCACCGAGTGGGTGAGTGAACAGCTCGGCATTCATGTCTTTTCGTACGAGGAACGCACCCTCGCTGAAGAGGTGGGAATCCTGCTCAAACGGCATGGCCTCACCCTGGCCCTGGCCGAAAGCTGCACGGGAGGCCTCCTTTCCAACTGGCTCACCAACACCGCAGGGTCGTCCGATTATCTTCTTTTCGGGGCTGTGACCTGCTCCAATGAGAGCAAAATCCGGGTGCTGGACGTGTCCCCCGAAACCCTGGGCCATTATGGCGCCGTGCACGAAGAAACCGTTCGTGAAATGGCGCAGGGAGCGCGCCGGGTGGCCGGCGCCACTTACGGCCTGGCCACTTCTGGCATCGCCGGGCCCCATGGCGGTACTCCGGAAAAACCTGTCGGCACTCTGTGCATCGGTGTGGATGGGCCTCAAGGCACCCGCAGCCGCACCGTGACCCTCTCCTTCGGCCAGCGGGTGATGAACAGGAAACTCTTTGCCATGGCGGCCCTGGACCTGTTGCGCCGCACCTTGCTGGAGGGCCCGGTGCGAACATGAGTGGAGCGTTGGCCAACCCTTTGGCACCATTGGTGTTGATTTAAGGATTTGTGTGTTGTGCCAGCACATCATTCCCGCGAAGGCGGAGATCCTGAAGATCTTGAAAAAGCTGGATTCCCGCCTTCACGGGAATGACGTAAGGGTGTTGCTGCACTGGTTGAGACGGCTTAGGCCAACGGCATTGATCCAGAGGCCAGGGGGTTTTCAGGAGTAGAAGATTTCTATCCAGGGAATTTCCCACCATGGGCATCTGCAGAGGCTCTGGTATTTTTCCTCGCCGTCCGTTTGCTTGCGTTGAACCATGGCCAGGACTCGAATGCGTCCAATGCGATGAAGGAGTTCTCGCCAGCGGGCTGAGGCGCTCCTGGAAAGGAGGGCCAAGGGGGTGTTTTCGGCGGCCTGGAGTTCGAAAAGGCCGATGGTGTGGCCGTGCACGCGGGCGCTGAGTTCCGTGCCGGGTATCAGGCAGGCGAGCCGCTGATGTATGGAATGGTTTGCGGGAAAGCGCCCGGGAAAACTGAGGACGATGTCTTCCATGGACAGGGTTTCCCAGCGCAGATGCATCAGGTCCTGAAAAGTCACCTGGCGGAAGGTCGAAGAATAATTTTTGGCGACCGTGCCCTCATCTCCGATGGCAATCAAGGAGTCACTGCCCGGCTTTTTGTCCGGCCTGGCCTCTGAGGATGGGAATGGCGCGTCTCCGCTCAAAGATTCCCCATGGAATGGCCCTTTTCGCCGCAGTATGGAGTCGCCTTTGAGGAGCCGTACGTGGGGGTTGTCACTGTCCCGGCACTGGAAAAGGCAAAGAGTTTCTTCAGCCCGTGTCATGCCCACATAAAAAATGCGGCGTTCTTCCTCCTGTTCTTTTGGGGTTCTTCCTTCCACCCAGTCACCATCCAGCAGGAACACATGGGGAAACTCCATGCCTTTGGCCCCGTGAATGGTGCTCAAAAAGACACCCCGTCCCATGCGCTGTTCGCGCCTTTTTTCCTGCAGGTTTTCGTGAATGAACTCCAGGGCATGGGACACGGGGAGTTCAGCGTTCCCGCTTTCGTCCTCCCAGCTCTGAAGGACCTTCTGAAGGAGTTCCCACCAGGGATTGGCGGGTTCATAAAAAACCATGGATCTGAGAAGCTCCTGAAGGCTTGCCGCGGAAAAAATCTCCGTGCGTTTTTCTTTTAGAAAGTTCAAATAACGGTGCAGTTCTCGAATGCGGTGGATAGGGGGTGCTGATTTGCGGGTGAGCCCCCAGGAAACGGGAACCCCCAGCGTTTCAGCCAGGGCCCTCACGGCTGCCAGGTTGTTCCGGCTTCGACTCAGAACAGCCATGTGCTCCCAGGCAAGGCCGGGTTTCAGGCAGCGCATTCTTTTCCATTCTTCCACCAGGGCCTTCAGCTGGCCTGCTCTGTGGGGCACCGTGAGAATCTGCACTTTTCCCCGTACCACCGGATCCATTTCTTCCCAGACACCTCCCGCCTGTTCTTCCGCACGCCCCCGGTTCACCTCAATGGGCGCATGCACCTTCATGCGGTCTCCATTGTGTGCGATGAGTGCATTGGCGGCAGAAATGATGTGCTTGGTGGACCGGTAGTTTTCCACCAGGTGATGGACACGGGCCTGGTATTCCTGCTCGAACCTCACGATGAACTGCACGTTGGCACCCCGGAAAGTGTAAATGTTCTGATCGTCGTCTCCCACGGCCAGGATGTTGAGCTTGCTGTCGGGATCCTTTTCCTTCCTTCCTGCCAGCACCGAAATGAATTCATACTGTTCTTCGTCGATGTCTTGATACTCATCCACCAGAATGTGGCGAAAGCCCCCTCGGATCCGTTCACGCACTTCATCGGGATCCAGCCCATAAACGTCTTCTTCTCCCTTTAAAATGCGTATGGCATCGGGGATGAGGCGGCTGAAAGGAAGTTCCTGACCCCGGCTCTTCTCCGCCATTTCCGCAAAGGAAGTTCCCGTGAGCCTCATGGCAAGGCCGTGATAGGTTTGCACGATGACTCCCCGCGCGTGATCACCCAGGAGCTCCCGAAGCCTGTGCCGCAGAGCCACGGCCGCCCAGTGGTTGAAGCAAAGAACCAGGATGCTCTCGGGAGCCGCCCTCTGCACCCGCATGAGATACGCACAGCGGTGCACCACAATCCGTGTCTTGCCCGATCCGGGTCCGGCCAGGATGAGCAGGTTCACGTCTTCTTCCGAACGCACCACTGCTGTCTGGACGGGATTTCCCAGTTCATCAACGATCTTCTGATAGGCTTCCTGGCTCACGGCCCGTTCCAGCATCGCCTGCTGCCCGGGGAAATAGCGCTTGATGAAAGATTTCTTGTCCAGGCTGAAGTAGGCAAACACCAGTTCCAGGGCACGGCCGATCTTCTCCACACCGAGCCGGGCGTATTCGTTCATCACGTGAACCTGAAAAACCCGCTCACGGTAGTGGTCTTGCAGAGGGGCGTGGTCCTCCTTGCTGTAGCGGCGCTTTTTGGCTTCCTCGATCACTCGCAGGGACATGGCCTGCCGGAAGATGGCCATCCCCTGCTGCAAAATGATCACTCCCTGTTCGTGGAGGTAGAGAAGCCCCCGATCGATGGCCGCCAGCGGGTCCTTGAGGGTGGGGGCCAGGTGAAGGTGAGACTTGAGGGCTTTCACCAGGTCTTCGGTGGCGAAGGTCACCAGGTGTTCTCCACTGGGTGACGCGTCTTGGGGGATCTGGCTCAGGATGCTTTCCAGCAGGACTCCCGCGATGGCCCTGCGTTTGCGGGCTGTGGCCGAGAGGCCTTCCCAGCTCCTCAAAAGCTTCACCCGGTAGTGGTCCTGAAAAACCTGCCGGTATTGAAGGCTCCCGGTGCTTCCCGCAAAACCTTTTCCGTCGAGGCTCAGGGTTTTGAGCAGTCCTCGCAGGAGTTCCGGATTGGCTTCAAACCCCATATCCCGAAGGCGCTGGTTGAGCCTGCGCAAGGAAAGGTCCTGCCAACCCGTTTCACCCGCATCAGGGGATTCCTCCCGAAGCACCTTCAGCATCTGTTCTTCCAGGTTTGAAACCTTGCGGAAAATCTGCAAGGAACCTTTGGCCACCTTGTGACGCACAAAGGCGCTGAGGACGACACCCTTCTCGATGAGTCCCGCCTCGGTCATGTCGTGCAGAGTGCGCAGTACGCGCCGGGCTGCTGCGGCGTGATCGGGCACCGCCGGTGATTTTTCCTGGCGGGGATCGTCCAAGTTGTAAGGGGCATGAACTTCGCGAAATTGGGAATGGTCCACCAGGTCGTCGGTGGTCAATCCTTTCCGGGGATCGACATTGATCATCTTCTGCAGGATGGTGATCCAGCGTTGCTGCTGTGTTTCTGAAAGATTGAGGGAAGCCATGCGCGCCCGGGCTTCTTCCATGGTTTTCACCAGAAGTTTGCCCTGAAAGACCCGCGTGTGATTTTCGTTGCGTTGGACGAGGCTGGCCCGCTCCAGCCAGGCGATGGCTGTCTTCACCTTTGTGTCCGCCTGGACGTCGCTGGCATCGAATTCCGTCTCGACCCCCTCGTCCCGCAAAAGCTCTCCCGAGGTCAGGATCACCTCTCCCGAGGGACTGCGGACCGCCCTGCGGATGCCTCGAAGGATCTGGCCGATGTCTTTCTGGCTGAGGCGGGACATGGCCCCCAGTTTGAACTGCGTTTCCACGTCCTGTTCGTCGTAGAGGAGCACGCATCGAGCGTTGCGCAAGTCCCGGCCCGCGCGCCCCGCTTCCTGAAGATAGCTTTCAAGGGAACCGGGAATGTCCGCATGGAGTACCAATCGAATGTTGTTCTTGTCGATGCCCATGCCAAAAGCGTTGGTTGCGGCAATCACCTGGAGTTGGCCGGCGAGAAAGGCTTCCTGCACTGTGCGCTTTTCCGCGGCGTTGAGTCCCCCATGAAAGGCGGCAGCGCCCCAGCCCTGAGTCTTCAGGTAATCGCTGATTTCCTGCGTGCGGTTTCGGGTTGCCGTGTAGACGATGGCGGCACCCTGAGGGTAGAGGGCCAATTTTTCTGCCAGGAGTTGATGAATGAGCCCGAATTTTTCTGCCTTTTTCACCACCTGCACTTCAAAATGCAGGTTGTCCCTTTCCACACCCCCTTCAAAAACAGTGAGTTCCTGGCCCAGTTCTCTCTGAAAAAACTGAAGAATCTCCTGCTTCACATCACTCTTGGCCGTGGCTGTGAAGCAGACCACCGTGGGAATGGAAGTGTTCTGTTCCCGGGCCAGCTGCCGAATGAAACGTCCTGCATAGAGATAGTCAGGCCGGAAATCGTGTCCCCACTTGGACAGGCAGTGAGCTTCATCAAAGACCCAGGCACCGATCTCACGCTGGGAAATGGCGTTCCTGAAGCCCGAATTGCGAAACTGTTCCGGGGCCACATAAAGAATGCCGATGTCGCCAAGCCTGATCCTTTCCAGAGCCTGAGTTCTTTCAGGGGGGGTGAGGAGACCGTAGAGAGCGGCGGCGCAATTGGTCTGAGCCCTCTCCGCCAGGTTGTCCACCTGGTCTTTCATGAGAGCCTGAAGGGGGGAGATCACGATGGTGAGAAGCCCTCTGCGCCGATACCTTGCCAGGGCGGGAAGCTGGTAGCAGAGGGACTTCCCGCCCCCCGTGGGAAGAATGGCCAGGAGTGGCTGATCGACCATTCCCCGGGCCACGATCTGTTCCTGCAGGGAAGATCCGTCCCGGGCAGAGGGAGTGGACCTGAACTGGGAAAAGCCGAAGGTGTCCTGAAGAACTGTTCGTGGATCATGAATGCCGGCGCAGTGAGTGCAGGATGATTCCCCACAGGGAATATCGCGAAGGGCATGGAGCACCTCTGAAACCATGGGAAAACGGCGCAGCACCCAGGGGGGCAGGATGGAATTGCCCCCCGCCACCCGCAGCCATGCCATCACATAGGCCATGGGCAGCCGGTATGAAGGATCCTCAAGCAGGGGTGGGATTTTTTCACCGAGAGCTTTGCGGCAGACAATGGGCCGGACGGCATTCTGAAAGATTTCCAGGGCTCTTTTCGCATCGACCGCAGGGGCTCCCAGGGCAGCAAACAGGGAAGCGACGCCCCAAAGGGGAACATTTCCCCCGTTGGTTCCTTGTTCGAAGCAAAATCGGTAGAAAGAGAGAATCTGGCCGTGTCCCCTCTCGGCCATATTTTGAAAACTGGCCCACTGGTCGCGAAAGATGGAGGCGGCGAGGCGTGCATCGGCCAGAGGATCGTTGACCGAGTCCTTGACCAGCTTGTAGTCCTTGATGAGCCGGTGATAGGGGTTTTCTGGAAAGGCCAGAGGAGACAGGAAGAGGGTGTCCACCAGGGGTTTTTGAAAGAGGCCCAGTTCATGGGCGGTTTCACGGAGGATGGGCAGGTCGTGACCCAGGATGTTGTGCCCCAGAACCGCTTGGGCGCCGTCGGCGAAACCGTCCAGTTCCTGCAAGGCTTTGGAGAGGTGAAAGCGTCCTTTGCGCTCGAAAGTCTTATCTCCCAGGATGGCCCCCAGGTGGTGGATGTGATTTCCTCGAGCTTCCAGGTCCAGCAGGAGGCAGCCTTGCAAGAAGGTTGAAACATCCCGTGGAGGTTTTTTGAACAAACTCAGCCTGGATGTGAGGACAGAAAAATCGATCTTCAAATCCTGCACCCTTGCCTTTCGTTTTTTTTGGGTTTCAGCCCCAAAATAGCCGTAACATCACGGTGCGTCCTGAAAGCCATGACGGTTATGACCCTTTGAATCTTGATTATTTTTGACCTCTTGGAAGAAAAAGGCAATGGTGTAATGCCTCTGGGATTTCATTGGAAGATGAAAGGGAAGAATGGGCATCGGCTTGCTTTCTGCGGCGTGCACCGGCCATTTATGCCGCTGTCTTGCCCAGGAGGGAAAAAAAGGGTTTTCCAGGAGTGTGCGGAAGTGCAAGGGCCCCTCTTGGCAGGGCGATGGCCGTGCGGCAGAGAGGGGGTCCTGGAAATTTTCCCAGGACCATGCCCATGGTGCAGAATCATGAAAATGTAGCGGATGGGGGCTTCCGTGGGAGAAGGGTTTTGGACCCTTCCTGCACCCCTCGTCAGGGTGGAGGAAGAGTCCTCAGCTTCGCAGAACAAGTGTTCATGAAGAAGTCACATTCCATGGCTGGTGACGGCGCGAGTGCGGAAGCTTCCTCCCATCTTCAGCTCGGGATCCGGTTTTTGGCTGTTTTCTGTGGATGCGCAGCCCATGAGCAGTAAAAGAAGCAAAATGGTGAACATGGTTTTCATGGTTTTTCTCCTTCTCGATCATTTCAGAACCAGGTGCTTGAGTCGAATGGCCCATCTCCTGGTCATTGGAGATGGGCCCATCTATTGTGATCCCTGTGTTGAAGCCAATGGAAGGCTTTTGTCTTCATTGATCTGTGGGAAAGAGCGACCCTTGCTTGCGGACCACCACGGTGCCTGCCAACTTATCATGCCATCCCTGTTTTCTCCGGTCAAAGGCCACCCACAGAAATCCCAGTCCCAGGGCGAGGCCTGACAAGGTGTAGGCCAGGTATCTTCCTGCGAACTGAGCTTTGGTCGGAACACCTCCCGTGCGTGCGTCGACGATGATGGCGGAGAGAACCATTTTTCCGGGCGTCGCCAGAAACTTGAACCAGAAAAAAAGGGTGGCGGCAACGGGAAAAATGAGAGAAAGGAAAAGATTGCCAAGGGGATCCTGAGGTGACGGCAGCAAGGGATGCGCCATGGTCATGATGATTGCAAGGAAAGCGGCTGCAATGAAATAAAGCACACTGTCGATCACGGAGGCCACCACTCGAGCCCAGAATCCCACATATTCCACCTGCTGAGGAAAACCCTCCTGCGGGGAGGGTTCCCCCTGACTGACTTCCCAGGAGGACCCGGTGGCCTGATCAAGTCCTTCTGTATAGCTCGTTCCGCAACGGGGGCATTGCGTCGGGGGTATGTATCCGTCTTCCCTGGAAACTCGCTCATATCCGCATTGGGGGCAAATCTTCACGCACACTCCTCCTGGTGACGGCTGTTGAATTGGACCTCCATTTGCTGTACAGATTATCACATATTTTGCTCATTCGCAGGGGGAGTATTGTGGTTGCACAATCCATCAGAGGAGGAGACACTCATGCCTTATGTCAATATCAAGATCACCCGAGAAGGAGCCACACCTGAAAAAAAAGCCCGGTTGATCGAAGGGGTCACCAGGCTCCTTCAGGATGAACTCGGCAAAAACCCCCAAACCACCGTCGTGGTCATCGATGAAGTGGACACGGACAATTGGGGGATAGGCGGGGAAACGGTCACCCAGCGTAGAAAAGAAGAGAAAAAAACGACGGTGGTTTAAGAGTGAATGCGGGGGCCACGGTTTTTGAGAAACGCGCCGGTCAGAACCTGAATCGATGCATCAGGTTCCGCAAAAGGTGGCCTGAACCACTTGCTCCGGTCTGGGAGCCAATTTGTAGCTGGTGTGCTCTTCCTGTTCATCATAAGGCTTCTTCAGCACTTCGTTCATTTCGTGAAAAAGACTGAAATCCCCCTTCAGCCCCGCTTCTATCACCTGCTCCACCTTGTGGTTTCTGGGGATAAAAGCGGGATTCACCCGGTTCATCTCCTCTTTTATCGTTCCCGTGTCCAGGCCCTGACTTTGAACCCGCTTCTGCCATGCCTGATAAAATTCCCTGAAGGTGTTGTTCCTTTCAAAAAAATGTGAATCGCCACCCTTTTCAACCAGATTGGCGAGGTTTCGAAAGCTGAGGGTGTAGTCCAGCCCCTGTTTTTCCAGGTAGCTGAGCCACAGACGGACAAGATCCTTGTCCTCAGGATGCACATCCTTTGAGATTCCCAGTTTCTTTAACATCTTTGAGGCAAGCCTCTGCTCGAAAAGGTCACCCAGCGAATCCAGTTCCTTGTTGAGCATGTCCGTTGCCTCCCCGGAGTCATGACCCGTCACCACAACCAGGCAGCTTCCCAGCCGGGATAAGTTCCAGAGGGCGATTTGAGCCTGGTTGGAATAGGAATAACGACCCATTCGGTCGATGTAACTGAAAACCTGATTGAAGCGAAACTGATCCATGAAAGCGCAGGGTCCCAGGTCGATGGTTTCCCCCCCTATGGACATGTTGTCCGTGTTCATCACGCCGTGAATGAACCCCAAAGCCATCCAGCTTGTCACAAGTTCAATCTGTGCGTTTCCAACCTTCCGAAAAAAATCAAGATACGCCTCCGGGTCCCTTGAAATTTCCGGGTAGTGCCTTTGAATCGAATACTCGGTCAAACGTTTCAAATTTTCCACGTCCTGCTGAGCGGCAAAATATTCAAAGGTTCCCACACGAATGTGGCTGGAGGCCACTCTGGTCAGGATCGCTCCGGGAAGAGCCCTCTCTCTGTGCACCACCTCTCCTGTCATGGCAGCGGCCAGGGACCTGGTGGTGGGCACTCCCAGGTGATGCAGGGCCTCGCTCACAATGTATTCCCGCAACACGGGACCAAGTGGCGCCTTGCCGTCTCCACTGCGGGAAAAGGGGGTTATCCCGGAGCCTTTGAGCTGTAGGTCGTACCGTCTTCCTGAAGGGTTCACCACTTCTCCCAGGAGCAGGGCGCGCCCATCCCCGAGTTGAGGGACGAATTGACCGAATTGATGGCCTGCATAGGCGAGAGCGATGGGTTCGGAGCCGGGAAGCAGTTTTTGCCCCGTGAATATTTCCGCCAATTCCCTGTCCGGCGGTCGCTCTCCCTGAACTCCCAGCTGCTGCGCCAGTTCCTCGTTCCACTTGATGAGTTCCGGTTTGGAGACCCTCGCCGGGGCCACCCTCGCATAGAATTTTTCCGGAAGTCGGGCATAGGTGTTGTCAAACCGAAACATTGTTTTTCCCTTTCCTGTCAGGATCCATATCATCTGCCGCGCAGGCACGCGGACCTTGGGACACGCGGGATGAAAGACGCTTTCCACTCCTTCCTGATCACGTGCCATTCTCTTCACTAGATTAATAATAATCATCTTCCGCAGTGCAACCTCAGGGACCAGCTCAAAGTATCCGCGGATACCCCCCTTGGCATTGCCGTGAAGAAATGCGCACATCGCAACCCTTTGACACTCTGGAGATGAGAATAAAGAACTGTTGAAAGCAGGGCTTGCCCGGGCCTATACTCAATGGTGTAAAGATCGCTTTGCTCACCGTGAAATCAGCTTCAGGAAAGGGCGAGGGGGAAAACGGGAGTTTTTCTGTTCCCGGTTCCACGCCCTTGGCCTGTTTCATCTTTTTTATTTGAATTGTTATCATTGTGTTCATGAGCCAGCCATGATCGATAAGACCAGGATAATCCAGGCTGTGTTAAAAAAGCTCGAAAACCTTCCTGCAGGCCATTACCTCGATTTGAGGACCTACAAACGGAACAGGTCCGTTCTGGTGGTGAAGGAAAGCGAGGACGACCTGCTGGTGATCGAAAGGGGCTATTTTCATGAGAAGTTCCACATAAGGGCTGACAAGCTGAGCAAGCTCCTGAAAACCCTTCTCAAGAAGGAGTTCCCAAGGAGCCAAAAGATCAGGCTCTATGTCATGGGAGAGTTCACGGAAGAGGAGGCCCTGAACGTGGAGCGGAAAATCATTTGATGTCCTTTGCTGTTTCCGGTTTTCCGGCACCTGCGCTTCATTGAGCCATGACGCTCCTTTACCCGGTCTGGTCCCCACAGGTCAAAAAACCCCCTTTTATGCACTGCATTGAGAGCCCTGTGCTGTCTTTCAGGCACTCAAAATGATGAGAGGAGCGAGCAGCAAAAAAATGAAAACCGAAGATCTCGCACCGAATGATGATTTCAGTTCAACTTCAGGAATGCACACCGTTTTCGTCTACGGAACCCTCAGAAAAGGGCAGGTGAACAGTCACCTGCTCCATGTGTGCCAGTTCCTTGGCAGAGCAAAAACGAAGGCGAAGTATGCACTCTACGCAAGGGAAATACCTTTTCTCTCGAGAACCAAAGAGGTTTCACCGGTGGTGGGGGAAGTGTATGCCGTTGATGACAACACACTGGAACGACTCGACGAGCTTGAGAAACATCCCCGCTGGTATCGCAGGGAAAAGGCGGAAATCATCCTCGAAGAGCGGGCAATGGAAATGACTGCATGGATCTACTTTTGCGATGTGCAGGAAGGAGAGCTGGAGCTGATCGAATCGGGAGATTTTTTAGGAAATGATCGTGCAGGAGGAGCATAGGCCATGTGGAAAGTCCCTCCAAGCCTTTTGCAGGGTACGAAGAAGGCCTTGGCCTTGTTTTGGGGGTAAAGCGGCCCCGGAGGATCGCATCGCTCGTGCTCCTCATGGAGTCCTTGGCGCCTTAAAATGGATCAGGCTCTGAAGGCCTCCAGCGTTTGTCTTTCTGTGCCTTCAGAACCCGATCTTTTTTTAGCCTCAAGGGTGCCCGAATCGTTTCTCTTTCCAAGGCAACCTCAGCTCAAGAGCTTTTTCAGCTCTTCGCCTTCCAGAATTTCCTTTTCCAGGAGAAGCCCGGACACTTTTTCGAGAACCTCCCTCTTTGCCTCCAGGATGTTTTTCACCTTTTCGTAGGTTTCCATGACGATGCGGTTCACTTCTTCATCGATCTTCTTGGCCGTTTCCGGGCTGTAGTCGCTCGACGATGGCTGCATCATGTCAGGAAGAAACAGGGGACGCCTTTCCCTTTCAAAGGTGAGGGGGCCCAGGTTGCTCATTCCATACTCCTTCACCATTCTGCGGGCGATGTCCGTGGCACGGTAGAGGTCATTTTGAGCTCCCGTGGAGGTTTCTCCGAACATGAGTTCCTCGGCGGCTCTGCCCCCCAGAAGCGTGGCCAGACGGTCGAGCAGTTCCGATTTGGTCATGAGATAACGGTCTTCCGTGGGCAATTGAAGGGTGTAACCCAGTGCTGAAATTCCCCGGGGAATGATGGATATTTTGTGAACGGGGTCGCCGGTGGGCATGGTTGAAGCGATGACCGCGTGTCCCGTTTCATGAGTGGCCACAATTTCCTTTTCTTTCTGATTGATGAGGCGGCTTTTCTTTTCCAGGCCTCCCAGAACCCGGTCGATGGCCCCTTCAAAGTCTTCCATTTCTGCTGCTTTCTTCCCTTTGCGAGCGGCCAGCAGAGCCGCTTCGTTCACCACGTTGGCGATGTCCGCTCCCACCATGCCCGGTGTTCTTCGGGCCAGCACTTCTAAATCCACGTCTTCTGCCAGTTTCACCTTGCGGCTGTGCACCTTGAAGATGTCTTTGCGTCCCTTGAGGTCAGGGCGGTCCACGAGAATGTGACGGTCGAAACGCCCGGGCCTCAGAAGCGCAGGATCCAGAATTTCCGGGCGGTTGGTGGCCGCCATGATGATGACGCCCTTTTTGGTGTCAAAGCCGTCCATCTCCGAAAGGAGTTGATTGAGGGTCTGTTCCCTTTCATCGTGACCGCCGGCGACGGGACTCACCCCTCTCGCTTTCCCCAAAGCATCCAACTCGTCGATGAAAATCATGCAGGGTGCCTTCAGCTGAGCCTGTGCGAAGAGATCCCTCACTCGCGCGGCGCCCACTCCCACGAACATTTCCACAAAATCTGAGCCGCTGAGGCTGAAAAAAGGCACTTTGGCTTCACCGGCGACGGCTTTGGCAAGGAGTGTCTTGCCGCATCCGGGAGATCCCACCAGAAGAACCCCTTTGGGAATGCTTCCACCTAGAGCCTGAAACCTGCCGGGGGTTCTCAGAAACTCAATGATTTCCTTCAATTCTTCCTGAGCTTCGTCCACTCCCGCTATGTCCTCAAAAGTGATTTTTGTTTCGTCCTCCATGTAAACTTTCGCTTTGCTCTTGCCGATGGTCATGAGTCCTCCACCCGGCCCGGCTTTCATCCTGTTCAGGATAAAACCCCAGAAGGCGAAGAGAAGCAGGAGGGGCACGACCCAAAAGAGGATGGCCGTGAGCCAGATGTTTTCCTTTTGAGCGGCATAGGGAATATTGTTTTCCTGTAAAACTTTGATCAGTTCGGGGTCTTCCATGCGCACGGTGGTGAAGTCATGTCCCTCCTCGGTCATTTTGAGAAACTCTTCCTTGAGTTCAGGATCGTTTCTCATGCGGGAAATGATGTCCACGGCGCCCTCTTTCATTTTGCCGCGGATCACATCGGGGGCGACCACGAGGTCATAGACTTTCTTCTCGTCCACCAGTTCCCGGAATTCGCTGTAGGTCACGTTTTGCACATGGGGCATGAAATAAGTTCTTTGAAGCGTGATGAGAATGAGCAGTGCCAGCAAAAAATACAGAATGGAAAACCGAGTCTTACTCTCCATGTTCTCTTCCCCCTTTTTGAACTGGTGTGGCCTGGTCCGTTGCTCTCCTTGACTTCACGGGTTCGCGAAGGCATGGTGAAGGGCCAGGTGAAGCAGTGAAACCTTCCAAGATCATTCGAATATAACAAATC
>PXBG01000051.1 GCA_003566995.1 Syntrophobacteraceae bacterium | reverse complement strand
ACAGGAGTTATTCAGCTTGCCAGAATCCATTGGCCATGGTTCCAGTGAAGACAAGACCGCCTGCAAACCCTACAGGCCCAGGAGAATTCCCGGGACTTTCCAAAAAATGGTTTAAAAAGAAACTATGGCCCACCATGGCCCCGCAGCCTGTGACCGCTCTGAACCTTGCTTGTCCCTCTGCCGCTGAGTATACTCATGCATCGCACAGGCTGCCCTGGAGAGAGTGAATGAAAACGTTGCTTCTGAACCCCCCTTCTTTTGAAAATTTCGATGGCGGCGCAGGCTCCCGCTGGCCGGCACGCCGCGAAATACGATCCTTCTGGTATCCCACCTGGCTGGCCTACCCGGCCGGACTCATTCCAGAAAGCCGCCTGCTCGATGCGGGGCCTCACGGCGTCACGCCTCAGGAAACCATGGAGATCGCCAAGGACTACGAATTTCTGGTGCTGTTCACCAGCACCCCAGGGTTTTCCAACGACCTGCGCCTGGCGGAAATGATCAGGGACAGGAACCCACGGATCAAGACGGCCTTTGTGGGACCTCATGTGAGCGTCATGCCCGAAGAGTCCCTCCATGCGGGTGGAGTCATCGACTTCGTCGTGCGCAAAGAGTTTGACTATGCCGTTGCCGAATTTGCCCGGGGCAAGCCTTTGGAGGACATTCAGGGGATCAGCTTTCGAAAGAACGGCCAGGTGATGCACACTCAGGACCGGCCACCCCTGGAAGACCTCGACTCCCTTCCCTTCGCCGTGGACATCTACAAGCGTGATCTGGACATCACCAAATACAACATTCCTTTCCTGGGACATCCCTACCTCTCCTTTTACACTTCAAGGGGATGCCCCGCCCGCTGTTCTTTTTGTCTCTGGCCCCAGACCTTCAGCGGCCATCGCTGGCGCACGCGAACCCCTGCCAACGCGGCCGCAGAGGCCAAAAGAGCCTTTGAGTTGTTTCCCGGCCTGAAAGAAGTGTTTTTTGATGACGACACTTTCGCATGGGGAAAGGAAAGAACTCTTGCCATGTGCAAAGAGCTCAAACCCATGAAGCTGAACTGGTCGTGCAACTGCCGGGTTCACGCCGACTACGAAACACTCAAGGGCATGAAGGAAGCCGGCTGCCGGCTCCTGGTGGTGGGGTTTGAATCGGGGAATGCTCAAATCCTCAAGAACGTGACCAAGGGGGCCACGCTGGAGCAGGCCCGCAGGTTCATCAAGAACTGCCGCGACCTGGGCCTCGTCGTGCACGGAGACTATATTATCGGTTTGCCTGGGGAAACGCGGGAGACCATAAGGGAAACCATGCGCTTTGCGGAAGAAATGGACACAGAAACCATACAGGTTTCCGTGGCACACCCTTTTCCAGGTACGGAACTCTACCGCTGGTTTGAAAGCCAGGGTTGCCTCACCAATGATGCCATGCTTGACGAGGGCGGCCACCAGCTGCCCAATTTTCAGTATCCCGGCTTGAGCAGGCAGGAGATCGTGGAAGCAGTGGAAGACTTTTACGGGCGATATTATTTCAGACCGAAAGTCATCTATCGCATTTTGCGCCGAGCCATGTTCAACAGGGACGACCGGGCAAGGCTTTACAAGGAAGCCCGCGATTACCTGGAACTGAGAGCCAAAAGAAAAAAATTCACCAGCCGTGAAACGGGTGCGTGACCGGGCAGCCATGACAGGACCCCGCCTCATCACCCATGCCGATGACTTTGGCCTGTCGGCGGAAGTGAACGCAGCCGTCTTGGAGGCGCACCGTTCGGGAGTTCTCACTTCATGCAGCCTCATGGTGGCCGAAGAAGGGGCGTCCCAGGCCCTCACTCTCGCAAAGACTCAACCGGGGCTTTCTGTGGGGATTCACCTGACAGCGGCCATGGGCAGGTCTGTCCTTCCCCACCAGGATATATCATCCATCACGGACGGGAATGGTCATTTTTCCGGGGACCCTGTTTCAGCTGGTTTCAGGTACTTCTTTTCCGCAAGGGCAAAACGAGAGCTTCGCAAAGAACTGAGCGCACAGATTGAAAGGTTTTTGTCTTCGGGTCTTCAGCCCACTCACATGGACAGTCACCTGCACCTGCACGTTCACCCGGTGATTTTTGAAATGGTTCTCGAACTCGGGGCGAAATACGGCGTTCACCGCCTGAGGGTTCCCCATGACAGCCTGAGGGCGTCCCTGAGGGTGAACCGGGACCAACTCATACGAAAGGCAGCCCTCGCCTTGATTTTTCAATGTCTCACGCGTCCCATGAAAACAAAAATGAGGCAAAGGAACTTTTGCCACTCCAGGAGGGTTTACGGCCATTTCATGACAGGTAAAATGACGGAGGAATATGTTCTGGAGGTGCTGGATCAACTCCCCGCCGGAACCAGTGAAATATACTTCCATCCCGCCCTGTATGAGTTCTCCAGGCCGCTGAGTCCCCAACAACTCCAGTGTCGCAGGGAATACGACATACTCATGAGCGAAGCCTTTAAGAGAAAAATTGAAGAACGAGAAATCCACCTGATCGGTTACAGGGAACTGGAAAGGGAACCATGAAAACGGCGATCGTCCTCACCGTGGCCATACTGGCTCAATCCATAGGGAACGTGACTCTCAGCAAAGGCATGAAGCTCATTTCGGGTGGAAGCACCGACAGTGCGGATTTTTCACTGATCATGCTCCTTCAGGCCATGCAAAGCCCGCTCATCTGGATGGGCATCCTTCTGCTGATCCTTTTCTTCGTCATGTTCATGGTGTCTCTCACCTGGGCGGACCTGAGCTTTGTGGTCCCCGTGATCTCTCTCAGCTATATTGTCAACGTGGTCCTGGCCCATCAGTTCCTGGGAGAGTCCGTTTCGGAAACCCGATGGGCAGGAACACTGCTCATATGCCTGGGAGTGATCCTCGTTTCCAGGTCGGGACATTCCACAAGAGACAAAGATGCCTATGCGGTGCATCACGAAACCAGGCCCTCTCAGACCTGAAAGCTGAGGGGCATTTTTCCGGGAGGCATCACCTATGGATGGAATCACACTGGTCATGATTGCCATCATCGTTCTTTCCAATGCGGCGGGAGACGTCCTCATCACGCGGGGGATGAAGAAAATGGGAGAGGTCAACAGCTTTCACCCCTACCATCTGCTTCAGCTGGGAAGAAAGGTCCTTGGCAACGGGGATTTCCTTTCGGGCGTCTTTTGCCTGGCCATCAGCTTTTTCGCTTTCATCAGCGTCCTGGCATGGGCGGAAATGAGCTTCATCGTTCCCGCCACCTCGGTGGTCTACGTGGTCACTGTGCTGGGAGCCAAGTTTTTCCTCAAGGAACAAATCGACAAACTTCGCTGGGCGGGCCCCTTTCTGGTGTGCATGGGAGTCGTTCTCGTCTGCCTGCCCTGAATACGTCCCGCACAACCGGACTGAAAAGCATGCTTTCTTCCATGATGGGCTATGTGCTGGCGAGCCTCACGGTCCTCTCCATCGCCTACTGTCTGATCACCATTCCCGCTGCCCTCAGACACGCTTCCAGGCGCGCGCCCCCAGACCGATGGCAAACTTCCCCTTCAACCACGCTTCTCATCCCCCTCTGCGGCGTGGACTTCGAAGCATACAACAATTACGCGTCTTTCTGCCGGCTGGACTACCCGGAATATCAGATCGTCTTTGGCGTGCAGGATCCTCAGGACAGTTCCATCCCCGTGGTGCGCCGGATCATGGAAGACTTTCCGCACCGGGACATGGATCTGGTCATATCTTCCCATGCCATCGGGCAAAACCCCAAAGTGAACAACCTGAACAACATGCTGGGCAGGGCCAAACACCCCTGGCTCGTCCTGGTGGACAGCGACATGTGCGTGCGGGAAGATTACCTGAAAAAGGTGGTCCCTTCCGCAAGCCTCGATTCACGGACAGGACTGGCCACCTGCCTCTACAGGGCCGGAGCAGCTCCCGGTTTTCCCGCCAGGATCGAGGCCCTGGGAATCGCCACGGACTTCGCCACGGGAGTCCTCATGGCTCAATTCCTCGAGGGCATCAGCTTCGCCTTCGGGGCAACGATTGTGATTCACAAAGAAAAGCTGGAAGCCCTGGGAGGCTTTGAAGCGGTGGCTGACCACCTGGCGGACGATTACATGCTGGGTCATCTTCTTTGGAAAAAAGGGTACAAGATCCACCTCGTCCCCTATGTGGTGGAAACCGTTCTGCCCGCGTCCTCCTTCCAGGGACTCATGAAGCACCAGATTCGCTGGGCCCGGGGCATACGGGCCTGCCGGCCCATGGGGTATGCAGCTTCCATCATCACTCACACGATTCCCCTGGCCCTCCTGAACGTGCTCGCCCATGGGGCCGGTTTTCCCGGTCTTCTGCTCCTGGGCCTGGCGGCCGCTGCGCGATTCACCTCTGCCTGGATGGTGGGCGTCAAAGCCCTGGGGGATGAGACCACAAGAAAAAATTTCCACCTGCTGCCTCTTCGGGACATTTTCGCTTTCTTCATCTGGTGCATGAGCATTTGGGGGAGGGAGGTGGAGTGGCGTGGGAGGCGCTATAAAATCGTTGAAGACGGAAGGATTGAGCCCCTCTGATGACTTCGCCCTCTCTTCTTCTGTCTTCAAAGTGCCCTTGAAACCAGGGAGCTGTCGCAAGATTCCTCCTCACCCAGGCGATGGCGGGATGAGGAAGGACTTGAGGAAACCCCATTCCCGCCTGCGCGGGAATGGGTGAAAAAGCTCAAGGCACGGGCATTTCAAGTTTCATGGGCCATGATGACCTCTTTTTGGGCCCTCAGCCTTTCAAGCAGATCGCTGAAAGAACTTGCCCTTATCACACGGTTGAAGCTGTTTCGGTAATTGTTCACAATGCTCACGCCATCGATTTCCACATCCGTGATGAGCCACCGTCCAGCCTCACGATGCAGTGTGTAGTCCACGGGAATGTGCTCGCTGACCCTCATGATGGTCGTTTGAACCTTTCTGCCTTCATCCGCAGGAATCTCCTCTTCCCCATACCGGACGTCCTCTTCCACCAGGAAGTTGAGCACCATGCGGGTGTAGGAGTCCTGGAACAGCACGATGAAGAGATCTCTGAATTCATTGCGCTGCGATGCTGGCAGGGCGCCCCAGTGATTTTCCAGAGAATTTTCAGCCATGGTTTGTGCATCGAAGTTGTCGGCAATGAGTTGCCGAATGAGCCGGGCGCGCTCCTGACGATTTTCCTCCCCCGCAAGTTCGGGGTCTGTTTGAATTTCCATGGCCCTGTTCAAAACTTCCTTCACCTGCAAAGTGGCTCCACCTCTTTCTGCCATGGCAAGGGAATTCATGCCGAAAAGCAGGGGCAGAGCAAAGAAAAACAGGCAAAACACTCGTAACACTGACATATCAGACTCCTTTCGAAGTTGCAGACGCCTGTCTTTTGTGCGCCACCAGCAAAATGGCGGGCATGATCACCAGGGCGGCCACAAGAACGCAGAGACTTCCCGTTGCGGCCACAAAACCGAGGCTGAAAATCCCCTGATGATCTGAAATCATAAGTGTACCGAAACCCACCGTGGTGGTCAATGCGGCAAGGACCACCCCTCGCCCCGTGCTGAGAGGCAGGGTGCCGGGTTTCACCTTTCCATCCCTCAGCCGATGGATGATGATGACTCCAAACTCAACCCCCGCCCCCACCACGAGAGGCATGAAAATGCTGTTGGCCAGATTGAAATCCATCCCCATCCACCCCATGATGCCAACGGTCCACAGAGTCCCGAGCACCAGGGGCACCAGGGCAAGGAGCGTGAGGGACACGCTTCTGAACGTCAGCATGAGAAGCACGGAAATGAATAAAATGGCGAGCATGGACGCCCGAATGCAGGCATCTTTGAAGGCCTCGGAAAAGACATGAAGGGAAACGGGATCCCCCACCACCACAGGATCCACCGACACGACGGAGTTGATGAAGCGCGCCAGAGATCCCTCCTCCCACACGGATTCACTGGGGTAAATCCTGATCAGGTATTCACCCTCATGATAGTACATTTCCCTCACTTCCTCAGGAAGATCCTCTGTGGTCATCAGGGGAGCGACAGCCCCCTCCCGCAGAAAATTCCAGGTTTCCGCCAGGTCGTCATAGAAGCGTTCCTGGTATCCCTGAAGACCCGCCAGTGCTTCCTCCTCGTTTTCCAGCATGGCGAGAGTTTCACCCGTGAGGGAACGCACCTTCCACATCTGATCCATGGTGGGCTGTGCTGCGCCCCACTGTTCCGCCTGTTCCTCATTCATTTTGAAACGGATGCGTTCCAGGGTGCTCTTGAGTTCCCGCACATGCCGGGGACCAAAATGTGTGGTGGCTTCCTGCAGTGGAGGCATCTTATGAACCAGCGATCTGACCAGGGGGATTTTTTCCTCCTGCCTCTCGGGAAGGAAGGAATGGAGGGTCTGAACTTCCGCCACAGTGGGAAGAGCCTGAAAAGCCCGCGTTTTTTCCCTGAGTTCCTCCGGAGAGGATGCGAATGCAGCGGCCGTCAGGATGGAACGGTCTGAACTCTCCACCAGTTTTTTTTCCCAAATCACAGCTTCAGCGTTGGCCGCCTGAAGTCTCAAGGGGTTCAAATCAAAACCGACCCCTGTGGCCAACCAGGCACTCCCCAGGGACGCAACCCCCACAACCCCCAGAAGCACGCGAGCCGTCACAGGAGTGAGGCGGACCAGGTTTCGCTCCGAAGTCTCTGTTTCTGCCACCTTTTTCCTGGGATTGTATCCCGCCAGGAAGGTGCTCAGGGTGGGAATCACCGTGAAATCGGCAATCAAAAGAAGAATGGTGCCCATTCCGGTGATGAGCCCCAGTTCCATGAGCCCTCGAAAGCCCGTGAGCACAAAAGGCAGGAAGGCAAGAGCCGTGCTCACACCCGCTATGACTATTCCGGGGCCTGCCAGGGTGGCCACGCTTCGAATGACCTGCTGAACTTCAGGGTATCCTTTCAGCTCCTCCTGGCGAAACCGGCTGAACCAGTGAATGCCGTAATCGACACCCAGGCCGCAGAGCAGAGGCGCGAAAACCACTGAGAGAATATTGAGGTGTCCGATGAACAGGGTTGTCCAGCCAAAGGTCCAGCACAACCCCACGGACAATGACACCATTTCGATGGCAGGTCTTCGGATGCTTCCCAGAATGAGAACCATGAGCGAAAGGACGCCTAAAAGGGCAATCCAGGTGGCCCGGCTCATGTCCGCCAGAACCGTGATCATCTCGTCGTTGTTGAGAGCCTCCTGGCCCGTGACTCCGGCCTGAACCTGAGGGTGTAGCGCCTGTGTCTCATGAATGAGTTTCCGCAAATGGTCCAGGGAATCTTTGTACTGGGTGAGGTCACCCCGTTTTCTCTCGGGCACCACCATGGCAATGAGAAATTTCTTGTCTCCGTGCCAGAAGTAGCCTTCTTCGTCCACCTCCCAGGTGGCTCCCTTGACCACTGCGGGCCAGGGAGAAACGTAATGGGCATCACTTTTCAGGTGACTGTTGAGACCCTTCAGCACCTTGATGAGGAACTCCAGATCGGGCGGTTCCGAACCGTTGTCCGACCCTTCCGTGACCGCGGGGTCATCGAGGAAACCCGTGAAGAGTTCGCCGACCATCTGAGTGGACATGTCCCGGTTGACCAGCTTCATCAGCTCCACCACATCCGGCTGTGCGGCAAGGCCTTCGATCATGTCCTAATGGTCATGAAGGCTGCTGGCCAACTGGCGAATCTCTTGCTCACTCAAATACAGGAGAGCCCATTTCCTGAGCTGTTCCGGATCGATGCGGTAAGAAACACCGCGAAAATGGTCCTTATCCTCCTTGATGCGCGGAACGATGGCGTGCATGAAGTCCAGGGCCTCTTCCGGCGATGGCGCTTCCATCACCAGGGTGAAGGTTGCCGTGCCCTCCATGCTGTAAGGATCGAGCTTCCTGCTCATTTCCACGAGGGGATGATCCGGGGAGATCAATTCCAGCTGATCCGTTCGAATTTCCAGCCGGGTTCCCGCATAGTAAGCAGCCCCCACCGCCGACAGCAAAACCACCCCTAAAACCAGACGTGGCCTGGGCAAAACCCAGGCCAACCAAAACTGTATCAACCGGAGAATTATTTTCATTAACGGTGAACGATCCTCTTTGCAGTCTTCAAATATTCACCCTTTCAGCCAGCAGTGAAGCTGCCTTGGGGGTGCGTGACGGAGTTCAGGGAGAAATCATCTCCTTTTCATACATGCCCGCTGCGTGCTCCAGCCTGGCCCTCGAAATATTGTAATCCAAAAGGAGAGCCAGGTATTCTCCTTCATTCTTACCATAGCGGTCAATGGCATCGAACATGTCCCGGGCAGTGCCCAGGCCAAAATCGAAGTCTGAAAAAGACGCCACAACCCACCTTCGAGCGGCCACGACCGCATTCCGGTAGGCTTGCAGGGATTTTTCCGCCTCCAACACCTCCTCGTAGTGTTTCATGATCTGGAGAGGAATGCTGTCCTGTGCATACTCCTTCTGGTGAACCAGTTCCATGTACTCGGCCATGGCCTTCCTGGAGCGGCCCCGTTTGATGCCAAAATCAAATTTCCACTCGGACCCCACAATGACTCCCATGCGGGCATGGTTGAAATCGTCATCAAAATAGGAGATGGGCATGCGTTCCCGCCCCGGGGCTCCCGCAAAAGAACCTATGGCCGCGGCAAAAAACGTGGGATAGAAATCTGCCCGGCTCGCTTCCAGCATTGCCTTTCTGGCCTCGACTCCCCTTTCAAGCTGTCTGAGTTCGGGCCGGGATCGAAGGGCCATGTCCACATAGTCATCCAGGCCCCGGAGTCGGGGAAGCTCCGTGGGCAATTCCCTGCGATCCAGCTGAAAGTCCTTGTGTTCCGGATAGCCGATGGCGCGCTTCAGAGCATGATAAGCCATTCGGCTGCCCGATTCCGCCCGGGCGCGGAAGCGGGCGATGTCCGCTTCGAAAGACTCAAGGCGGTAAAGGTCGCTCTGATCCACCATGGGGGATTCGGCATCGATGAGACGCTCGATGCGATCCCGGGCATCCTCGATGAAATCATGGGCACTCTGGGCCGCCCCCTCTCCCTGCCGGGCCACGATCATGCTGTAATAGAGCTCTTTGACGTTTAAAATGACTTCGCTCATGCGTGCTTCCCGCCCATATTTCTGAGCTTCAACACCAAAAGCAGCGGCATCCCGGCGGTGAGAAATCTTCCCGAACGTATAGAGGGGCTGAAATATGGCCACATCCAAACGCCCGAAAATGCCCACCGAATCTTTATCATTGTCCTGAATGACCCCTGCGAGAACACCGGGGGCTATCTCTTCGCTCACCACAACCGTTGGAAGATCCGCATCATTTACGGGCCCGGCAGTGCCCACCAGTTCCAGCTGGGGGAACATGGCTCCCCGGGCCTGCATGAGATCGCTCTCGGCGGCAAGCACCTGCTGGTCAGACTGCTTCAGCCGGGGACTGTACTCCACCGCCCGTTCTATGAGTTGGTCCAGGCCGAGGACCTGGGGTTCTTCACACCTTCCCCTCTCAACGGTGAAGGCGAGGATCAGGATGCAAAGGGCCAGGGTCCTGAAATTTCTCTTCATGAAACGGGCACCCGACATGTGTTCACTCCCTTTTTTGCGCTTTGAAATGGTCAAAAACACAGGCAGATTAGCTCAATTTCAGAGTTCTGAAAAGTCCATATTCCTCCTGTTCCGTGACCCTCCCTTGACACCCCCCGCCCATTCTGCTAGCAAAACATTGCCCCGTGGGGCTGACACATGGCCAGGCCCCTACGCACTCGCCACTCCTGTTGCATGGGATCACGCTGGATTGAATGCAAAAAATCTGATCATCAACGCAGACGATCTGGGTTACACTCAGGGCATCAATGATGCCATTTTCCGCTGTCATGGCGAAGGAATGCTGCGAAGCGCAACCATCATGGCCAATGGGAAAGCGTTTCAGGACGCGGTCACGAGGGCCAGGTGCCACCCCCGCTTGGGCATCGGGGTCCACCTGACGCTCACAGAACTGCCTTCAATGGCGCCCCCGAAGGAAATTCCAGACCTGGTGGACGAAAAGGGGAAGCTGCCACCATCCCCCTCTGCGCTGGTGAAGTCTTTCCTTTCGGGAAAGCTGTCCGCAGCATCCGTGAAAAAGGAAATCCACTGCCAGTTGGCCCGGGTTGTGGACAGCGGCATTTGCCCAACGCACCTGGACACGCACAAACATGTTCACCTGATTCCCCGGGTCCTGGAGGCAATCCTGGAAGTCGCTCCAAGATTCAAAATCTTCAGGATTCGCAACCCTTTCGACTGCACCCCCTTCTGGGCAACAGCACCTCACGTCAGCCCAGGCCAATGGAAAGGGTTCTTCACCCAGCACACCATGACGTGGATCACCAGGAGCCAGAAAAAACCTTTTCAGCGAAGAATTGAGAGGGCCGGCTGGGTCACAACGGGCAGCTTCCTGGGCATCTCCCTCACGGGACTTTGGAACCCAGCCCTGGCGGGATTCCTTGTTCGGCGCATTCCATGGGGCACCACCGAATGGATGGTACACCCCGGCGACCACGACCTGGACCTGCAACGCAGCAGCACAAGACTTTTGAAGCAACGGGAGATGGAAAGAGACCTGCTCCTGTCCCCCCTTTTCAGGCAGGACCTGCTGGAACAGAATGTTCAGCTCAAAAATTTCGGAGAAATAAAAACATGCTGAAAACATCGAGAATCGCTGCGGACCGGACGGCCCCCTGTCCTCCTGACAATCCGCCTCCCACTGTTTCCGTAGTCATCCCCCTGCACAATGAAGCCTCCACCCTTTTTGAACTGTACGCCCGCGTCAAGCGAACCATGGAATCCCTGAAAAGCACCTGGGAACTGGTGCTGGTCAATGACGGAAGTACGGACAATACCCCCCAGCTTCTGGACCAGCTCTTTGAAAAAGACCCCAGGATTGTGGTGGTGCATCTGCGGAAAAATTACGGTCAGACCCCCGCCCTCATGGCAGGCTTCGATCATGCTCAGGGTGACTTCGTGGTGGCCATGGATGGGGACCTTCAGCACGCGCCCGAAGAAATCCCCAGCTTTCTTGAAAAAATTCAGGAAGGTTACGACCTTGTTTCCGGCTGGCGTGTTCGGCGCTCCGACGCACTGCTCACGCGCACTCTTCCTTCACGCATCGCCAATTGGCTCATGTCCAAGGTCTCGGGGGTGAAGCTGCACGACTTTGGCACCACCTTCAAGGCCTATCGGCAGGAAGTGCTTTCGGACCTGAGACTGTACGGAGAGTTGCATCGATTTGTGCCCGCATTGTCTGCGCTCAATGGCGCCCGCATAGTGGAAATTCCCATCAAAGACATGGGGCGCAATTCTGGAAAATCCCATTACGGCCTGTCGCGCACCTTTCGTGTCATGTTCGATTTGCTCACGGTGGGTTTTCTCATGCGCTACATGACACGCCCCCTTCACTTCTTCGGGAAGCTTTTTCTCGCGTGCACCGTGCTCTCGTCTTTCATCGGCTGCTTTCTCCTCACACGAAAATTCATCGCCGGCGTCCACATTTTTGAGGTTCATGGCCCCCTCATGCTCCTTGGAGCCGTCCTTCTGCTGGCAGGGGTGCAGTTCCTTGCCATCGGCCTGCTGGGTGAAATACTGGTCAGGGTGTACTTTGAATCCCAGAACAAGAAGATCTACGACGTGCGAAGGATCTGTCGGAAGAAGCAGCCGACCAAAGGGCGTGAAGATGCTTCCCGGCTGAATTTTCTTCACGCTGAAGGCGTGGAGCATCCGCCGGAGTCGTGAAAATGCCCGGACCCGGAAGCCCCTCTCAATCAGGGGTCATCAACCCCGGACAGTCATGTGCTTCGCCTCGAGCCTCTCTTTGTAAATGAGGTATAGATTTCTCGAGTAGATGACGATCCCCCCCGCCTGGCCCAGGATGAACACGGGGTCTTTGCGCAAAATGGCGTAAAGGAGCAGAAGGGAGCCTCCTGCAAGGCTGAGCAGCCAAAAGGCGAGAGGGACGACACTGCGGCCCTGCTTCTCACTCGCTATCCATTGCACCAGAAACCGGGCGGAGAACAGGCCCTGGGCTACAAGTCCCAGAATGAGAACCCATTTTTGCATTTTCAATCCTTTGCTTTGCAGCGGCTGATCCGTGGTTGACCTCTCTCTGACGGGCAAAAAAGCGCCCCCTTGGTGTGAGCTTCAAAAATACATGACCCTTTCTTGATTGACAAAGGTTTCACCCCCTGAAACCGTTCTCCGGCTCCGTTCCCGAAACGCACCTCCATGAGCACTTTCTCCTCGCTTTCAAGCCCCTTTTATAATAGATTTTCCCGTGTCATTGCCTCATGAACCGTGACATGGACTCCCTTGCCCCATCCTTCGATGGGCAACCCGGCCAACGACCTGAAATTCTGCGATCGAGACAGACCTCATGGGTGCAACTGCCAGAGTGCCATTTGACAAGGGCGAAATCGAGACACTGGGATACGCCATCTCCATTTCCGAAGAGATCATCAGCGACCACTACAAACTGTCCACCTCCCAATGGAAGCGCTACCGCTATGACATTCAATCGCTCAGGGATCTGGAAGAATTTGAGATCATAGACGAGGCATTTGCCCAAATCCACCGCTATGCCCGCTCACCTCACCACAAACTCCGGGGAAGCGAGGCTGCTGACTACTTCAAGATATGTCTTCAAGACCATGTGATCCGTCATGCGGTCCAACGGGATCGATCCATAGATCTGCTGCCACTGGCCACCTACATCGCCACCCATGAGCTCATTCATGTGGTCCGGTTCGCCAAATTCATTCAACGTTTCGACACTTCCTTCTCTGAACGGGAGGCGGAAGAGGCCCGCGTGCATGCCCTGACACATCACATGCTTTGCAATCGCAAAATCCAGGGCCTTCAAGCAGTCCTCGCCGCCTTCAAGGACTGCCGCACCATGGAAACCTTCACAGGTATGATTTGACCCCTCTTGAAAACCTTGAACTTGTTGAGCCTGCCTGCCTGTGCTACACGTTTTGTTCATTTGTCTTTATTACTGGCCAGAAAGCGAGAGGGTGAAAACTTATGAGAGAAAAAATCAGTGAAACAGAAGTCCTGCGAGTGGCTGACCTGGCGCGGCTGGAACTCACCGAGGCAGAAAAGACCCGCATGACCGAGCAGATGAACCAAATCCTCAACTACATGGAAACCCTCAATGAGCTGGAGACGGAGGGCATTGAACCCATGACCCATGCCATTCAGCTCCAGAATGTTTTTCGCCCGGACGAAATAAAGGAATCCCTCGACAGGGAGCTTGGATTGGCCAACGCACCCCAGAGCGATGGGGCCAACTTCATCGTGCCCAAAGTCATTTGATTCATTGAAAAGGAAAGCAGCATGCCTCTCCATTCGCTCCCCGTCCATGAGCTGCGTCATCTGCTGGTGCAAAAAGAGATCAAAGTTTCAGAGGTTGTCCAGGCCTACCTGGACCGCGTGGAGACATTGAATGTCAAAATCAACGCCTATGTGACGGTCATGGGGGAATCTGCCCTCAAAGAAGCCGGCCTCTACGATGAAGGGCGGAAGGATCTGAACGCTTCCCCTCTCGCGGGAGTGCCTCTTGCCATCAAGGATGTTCTGTGTCTCAGGGGCACAAGAACCACCTGCGGTTCTAAAATGCTCGAGAACTTCGTGCCCCCTTACGATGCCACGGTCATTGAATGGATGAAGAGCGCCGGCGCTGTTTTTCTCGGCAAAACCAACCTGGACGAGTTTGCCATGGGATCTTCCAATGAAAACTCGGCCTTTGGGCCCACCCGAAACCCATGGAACCTGAGCAAGGTTTCGGGGGGATCCAGTGGCGGCTCGGCTGCTGCCGTTGCCGCGGGCCTTTGCTCCGCCGCCCTGGGAACAGATACGGGGGGATCCATACGCCAGCCCGCATCCTTTTGCGGCGTCGTGGGCCTCAAACCCACTTATGGCCGAGTGTCACGCTACGGCCTTGTGGCCTTTGCATCTTCCCTTGACCAGGTGGGCCCCATCGCCCGGGACGTGGAAGATGCAGCCCTCCTTCTCCAGACCATGGCGGGCTACGATTCAAGAGACACCACATGCGTGGACCTGCCCGTGCCCGACTACATGGGCGGACTCAAAAAATCCATTGGCGGCATGAAACTGGGCATTCCCAAAGAGTATCTGATCGACGGCATTCACCCCGACGTGGCCCTCTCCATGGAAAAGGCCATTGAAACGTTCAGGACACTGGGGGCGGAAACGGTGGAGGTCTCCCTGCCTCACACCCATTATGGTGTGGCGGCCTATTACATCATCGCTCCCGCCGAAGCCTCATCAAACCTGGCGAGATACGATGGTGTCAAGTATGGGCACCGAAGCACGGACGCACGGGACCTTTTGAGCCTTTACCGAAGATCCAGATCGGAAGGTTTTGGCGCGGAAGTGAAGAGGCGAATCATGCTGGGCACCTATGCTCTTTCTGCTGGCTACTACGATGCCTATTACAAAAAAGCGTCCCAGGTGCGCACCCTGATCCGCAATGATTTTTTGAAGGCATTTGAGAAATGTGATGCCATCATCGCCCCCGTGGCACCCATTCCGCCATTCGACATCGGAGAAAAAGTCGACGACCCCCTGCAGATGTACCTGAGTGACATTTTCACCCTGCCAGCCAGCCTCGCCGGAATTCCGGGCATATCCGTCCCCTGCGGCTTTTCCGGAGAGCACCTGCCCATAGGGCTTCAAATACTGGGGCCTCATTTTGCAGAGGAATCCATTCTCAGGCTGGCGCACCATTTCGAGCGGGCCACGGATCATCACCCCGGAAGGCCCCCTGTGGAGTGAAGGAACCGTTCACAGACCGCCCTTCACTTCCGGGAACCGCAAAGACGGGCCATCCGCCACTGAGGATGGCCCGGGGAATGGTTCACCGGAAAGCAAATGAAAGTCATCCCTCAGGATTGAAGTACCTTTTGGGCACGACCACGATGCCTCTGGGGGTCACATGAAAACGCTTGCGATCTTCAGCGGGGTCGATGCCTATCTGTGTGCCCGGAGGAATGACATTGTGCTTGTCGATGATGGCCTTTTTGATTCGGCAGTCCCGCCCGACTTCCACATCGTCCATGATCACGGACTCATCCACCTGAGCCCAGCTGCGCACCGTCACCTTGTAGGAGAGGACGGAACTGCGCACGATTCCCCCGCTGATGATGCAGCCGGGAGACACGGTGGAATCCAGCGCACTGCCCACTCGAGGGGGCTTGCCCTCCGGTTGGTTGAATATAAACTTGGCAGGGGGATACTGTCTCTGAAAGGTTCGAATGGGCCAGAGCGAGCCGTAGAGATTGAAGAAGGGATCCACTCCCGTGAGGTCCATGTTGGCATTCCAATAAGCGTCCAAAGTGCCCACATCCCTCCAGTACTGGGAATCCCTCGTGCCGTCCACCAGGCGCAGACGCCGTATGCCATCGGCATCGACCATGTGAATGTAGTCCCTGATCTTGTTGAGGCGCCGGTAGGGATATGCCATCACCTTGTGATCCTTGATCAGTTCAGGAATGATGTGCTTTCCGAAGTCGTCCGCATCGGTTTTTTTCAGCAGTTCCTGCAGCAGGCTCGTTTTGAAAAGGTAAATGCCCATGGAAGCGAGGGAACGCTCGGGTTCATCGGGAATGGGCTTGGGGTCTGCGGGCTTTTCATCCCACGCGCGGATGCGCATGTCATTGTCCATCTCCGCGATGCCGAACTCGGACGCCTGAGCCCGATCCACCTCCAGAAGGCCTACGGTGACATCCGCACCCGTGTCTTCGTGATATTCCCGAAAGGCGGCATAATCCATTTTGTAGACATGGTCTCCCGACAGGATGAGCACATGTTTGGGGCTTTCACGCTCAATGAGATAACTGTTTTGCCGCACACAATCGGCGGTCCCCTGATACCACTGATCCCCGCTTCGCTGCTGGGGCGCGGCAATGCGCAGGTAATGGCCCAGGTCCCCGGAAAATATATTCCAGCCTTCCTCCAGGTGGTCCACCATCGATTGAGATTTATACTGGGGAAAAATGAGGATTTTGTAGAGTTGAGAGTTGATGCAATTGCTCAGGGGAATGTCGATGAGCCTGTAAATTCCCCCAAAAGGCACCGCGGGCTTGGAACGATCCTCCGTAAGGGGCATCAACCGCGTTCCCTTGCCTCCTGCCATGATAACGGTGAGCACATCTTTCATAAAACCTCCCATGACTCCGTCTTGTAAGGTTCAAAAGTTAAGAGCGAGCAAGTCCTGAGACGCAATACGGTCATGAGGCTGCATCCATTCCTTCACCCGTGCAAAAGCGGTTTTCCTTGTGGAAACAATGTGTCTTTTGAGCACTTCATGCCGGTTCATTCGCCCGCGTATGCCATGGGATTCCCGGGAAGGCCGTTTCCACGAAACACTTCCCGCCCGTTGGAATCCACGACGATGAAAAGAGGAATGCCCTGGACTCCATAGTTCCTGGTCACTGCGCTGCCCTCATCATACAAAACGGGCCACTGGGAAGGATATCTTTTTTCAAAACGCTTCACTCTCTCCAGCGAGTCCCCGGAACCCACGTTGATGCCCAGAATCTCCAGCTCCTGATCGCTGATTTCCTCTCGAAGCCTGGTCAGGTCAGGGTGAACCGTAACACAACTGGGACACCATGTGGCCCAGAAATAAATGAGAACCGCTTTTTCATTCCTGAAATCGTTCAGCCTGACCGTGTTGCCCTCGAGATCCTTCAGCTCAAAAGGGGGAGCCGCCCCGGTTTCATGATTTTCCTGCTCAGCCTGGGAGGCACAGCCCGTGGCAACCAAAATCCATTGCAAAAACAGAACGGCCAGCACCATGCAACACATGGAGGCAGTTCTTGAACTCTTTGTTTTCATATCCAGAATTCTCCCGTCTTGATGAAAAAGTATTGAGCCGCGAGGATCATGAGCAGGCCGAAGGACTTTTGAACACGCCTCATCCAAATGCCCGAACGGGGAAGGGAAGCGAGCAGCCCAGTGAAGGTGCCCACCAGAATCACCAATCCCCCCAGTCCAAAGGAAAAGGCGAAGAGCATTCCCATTCCCCAGAGCACCTCCTGCCGGGTGGCGACCAGGGTCAACAGCACACCCAGGATGGGCGTTGTGCATGCACCGATGACAAGAGCGGAAGCTCCCCCCAGCAGCACGCTGGTCAATATATCATGCCCCGGCATGTCGCGCACCTGGACACGGTTCAAGAAGGCGGGTGGCCGCAAGGGAATGACATCCAGCATGACCAGTCCGAAAAAGAGGCAGATGTTGCCCACAAGCAAATAAGTCCAGTGGCTCATGGTCAGAGCACCAAACATTTGACCCGTTAAGGCGGCAAAAGCCCCCAGTGAGGCGTAGACCACGGCCATGCCAAAAACATAAAAAGTGGAGAGGACAAAACCCTTCCAGCGCTTTCCCCGTGCCTTGCCCCCCACAAAAGCCACTGTGATGGGAAGCATGGGATAGGTGCAGGGAGTGAATCCGGCGAGGAGTCCTCCCAGAAAAGACAAGGCTATGGCGAGGAAAGGCCTGGTGGCGACAACCTCTTCAAAGTGTCCCAACCATTCCACGCGGGTGTTCCTTTCTTCACGGCCCCTTCAGACCATACGGAGCTGCTGTAGCATT
>PXBG01000130.1 GCA_003566995.1 Syntrophobacteraceae bacterium | reverse complement strand
TTTGTCTCGACATGTCTTGCGCTTAGCTGAAACCTTCCCGATTTGCATGACTTTTTCCTTTTTGGGAGCACTTGTTTTTTGGCCTCCATGTGTGTTTCAAGCTTTAAATAAAGAAAGAGTGATGAATTTGATCACATCCTGAAGAGCATGACACTCGCTTCCCTGCATCGAAGCACTCAAAGAAAAAAAAACAGGTCTTTCCCCCGGGAAAGCCGAAGGATGGAACATTTGAGTGAGTGACCAAGGTCGAATCACACAAACTGCAATGGAAAATGAGGTTAGAATAAACATGACGGACCAAGGACAGGCCTCCGCCGCCCAGGTGACGGAGCAGCAGGAAGCTCCCGGCAATCTGCCCAAAAAAACCATGAAGCCACTGAGCAAGCTCCCAAAGCCTCAGTTCAGCCAGAACGCATTGGTGGTTTTACGGAAACGCTATTTGAAAAAGAATGAAAAAAGCGAGCCCATAGAGACTCCTGAGGAGCTTTTGTGGCGAGTGTCAAGCGCCCTGGCGAAAGGGGACATTCCTTACGAGGGAGAAGAGAGCGTTCAGGAGACGGCTCTGAAGTTTTATCGTCTCATGACATCTCTTGACTTCATTCCCAACTCCCCCACGCTCATGAATGCGGGCCGGCGTCTCGGCCAGCTTTCCGCATGTTTTGTGCTGCCCGTGAGGGATTCCATCGACAGCATTTTCGAAGCCATCAAGCATGCGGCCATGATCCACAAAAGCGGGGGAGGAACGGGTTTTTCCTTTTCCCGGATCCGCCCGGAAAGCGACAAAGTCCTGTCCACTCAAGGGGTGGCCAGCGGTCCCGTCTCTTTCATGACCGTTTTCGACACGGCCACGGAAACCATCAAGCAAGGGGGCACGCGGCGCGGGGCCAACATGGGGATTCTGCGGGTGGACCACCCCGACATCGAAAAGTTCATTTCCTGCAAAACGGACAACAGCCGTCTCACCAACTTCAACATTTCCGTGGCCATCACGGACGAATTCATGAAAGCCCTCAGGGAAGACAGGGACTACGAACTCAAAAATCCACGCACCAAAGAATGCGTGGGCAGGCTGAAAGCCCGAAAAGTCTTCGACCAGATCGTCGACTCCGCCTGGAGCAACGGCGAACCCGGAATCATCTTCATCGACAGCATCAACCGTTCAAACCCGACCCCTCATGCGGGAGAGATGGAAAGCACAAACCCCTGCGGAGAGCAGCCCCTTCTGCCCTACGAATCCTGCAACCTGGGCTCCATCAACCTCGCCCACATGGTCCGGGACGGAAAGCTCGACCGCGACCATTTGCGGCAGGTCATTCGGGATGCGGTCCATTTCCTGGACAACGTCATCGAAGTCAACAACTACCCCCTGCAACTCATAGAGGAACTGACCAGGGCAAACCGGAAAATCGGGCTGGGAGTCATGGGGTTTGCGGACCTTTTGATCGCTCTTGGAATTCCATATGACTCGCAGGAGGCAGTGGATATGGCTGAAAACCTCATGGCCTTCATCCAGCAGGAGAGCAAAGCCGCATCGGCGGACCTGGGCTCCCGCCGGGGCAATTTTCCCAACTACCCCGGTTCCGTTTACGACACCCCGGAAACGCCCCACATGCGCAACGCCACCACCACCACCATTGCCCCCACGGGAACCATCAGCATTCTTGCGGGGTGTTCCAGCGGCATCGAACCCCTTTTCGCCATCAGCTTCGTTCGAAAAGTGCTGGACAATGAAGAGTTGCTGGAAGTCCACCCCCTCTTCCAGGAGGTCGCCAGGGAACGAGGCTTTTACAGTGACGAACTGATGAAGCGCATCGCGGAAAAGGGCAGCATACAAAGCTTCAGGGAAATCCCCGAGGATGTGAGGCGTGTTTTTGTGGTGTCTCACGACGTGAAGCCCCAATGGCACATTCGCATTCAGGCGGCTTTCCAGAAGCACACGGACAATGCGGTGAGCAAAACCATCAATTTTCCCTTCGAAGCAACGGAAGAAGATGTGGAAGAGGCCTACGTGACGGCCTACGAACTGGGTTGCAAGGGACTCACCATCTACCGGGATGGAAGCAGGGATGTCCAGGTTCTCAACATCCAGCGCAAGCCCCGGTATCCCCAGGTGGAACCGCGTCCCCGGCCCGATGAAACAAGGGGGGTTACGGAAAGGATCAACACGGGTTGCGGCAAGCTCTATGTGACCATCAACACCGACGAATACGGGTTCTGCGAAGTTTTTGCCCAGATGGGAAAAGCGGGAGGATGCGCCTATTCGCAGATCGAGGCCACAAGCCGGCTCATATCGCTGGCACTGCGGTCAGGGGTCAAAGTGGAGGCGGTCATTCGCCAGCTCATGGGCATACGATGTCCTTCCCCCGTGTGGAAGAACGGCGAACAGGTGGTTTCCTGCTCGGATGCCATCGCCAAGGTGCTCAACCATCACGCCAAGACCAATGTGGCCTATGCCGCCGACCAAATGGGCGCCTGCCCTGACTGCGGCGCCGCCGTGGAACATGAAGGAGGCTGCATCGTCTGCCGGTCCTGCGGATTTTCCAGGTGCAGCTGATGAGCCTGTGAGTTCAAAATGGCCTGCACGCACTCCTGGAACCTGTCTCCTTCAGAAGCTGTTTCCCTGCAGCGCTCCCTTTGTGAACGCGTGATCCTTCAGCCGCTTCCGGTTCACCTCCAGGTGCTGGGAGCCGCTGATGTGGGTTACGTGCCGTCCATGAAAAAAATGGTTGCGGCCATGGTGACCTTTCAATGGCCGGACCTCACGCCTCTGGAGACAGCCCAATCCACTTTTCACATGGACTTTCCCTACATTCCGGGTCTCCTCTCTTTCCGGGAGGTTCCTCCCCTTCTGGAGGCCTTTGAGTCTCTCGGGAGAAAGCCGGATGTGATCCTTTGCGACGGACAGGGCATCGCCCATCCAAGAAAACTGGGGCTTGCATCCCACCTGGGCATTTGCCTGGACCTGCCAACGGTGGGTTGCGCCAAGAAGAAACTTTGTGGAAATCACGAAACTCTTCCCCTGATCCGAGGCCAATGCCGACCCCTCATGTTTCAGGGTGAAAGGGTCGGCTATGTTTTGTGCTCGAGAACAGGCGTCAAACCCATCTACATTTCACCCGGCCACAAGGCGGACGGGGAAAGCTCCCTTGAACTGGTGCGCCGGTGTCTCGGCACTTACCGCATTCCCCAACCCCTGCGGCACGCCCACCATCTCGCCACCCGGCTTCGAAACCAGCTTGCCGCGCAGGGAAAGATCGCCCGGATCCCCTTGTGATCTCAAAAGCCCCCCTTTCACCTTCCCCATGAAGACCCGCCGGACCACTTTATCTCTTGACCCCGAATCAGGTAAGCTTGTAAATGCTCGTATAATGGTCAAGGTCGAGAACTGAAAAAATGCTTCCCATGAACAGTGGAGCAGGCTTTGATTCTCCGGGGCATCGGGTTCACGGGGAATCGACCACCTAGCGAATCGCTCGTTGTTCATGCCAGCCAGAAATTGAACTCAAAGCGGGACCACCCTCCATGCGAGGCCATGAAAAGCTCGGGGTTCGCAGGTGATGGTGGCACTGAGGGGTCACGATGAACATCCCCATGACACAGGAAGAACGGCATGATTTCGCCAGCCTGATCCGTGAGGCCATTGAAGCGGTGGAAAGTGAAAATGGCGCAGAAGCGCAAAGAGCGCTCTCGGAATTTTCCAGCACGGCCTTCATGCTCAGCCTCGAGGCTCTGGGGCAGGCGGGGAACGAATTCAAGGATTTTTTCGCCCGCAATGTGTTGCCCCATTGGGATTCGAAGGCCGCGAACACCCTGGTCTACTGCATGGAAGAAACGGCGGGAGGCCTTCAATCCCCGGATTACGAAACCTCCCTCATTCCCCTGCTTCATGAAGTGACCCTCTACCTGCAAAAATTCCCCCTGGAAGACACCGGAAGCGCAAGGGAAGGGAGCGCAACGGCCCCGCAACCCTGTGCACTGTCCCCTTCCGAGCCGTCATCCGCACCCGGGCAGCACAATGAGCAGGCCTCGGGCACATTCATGAATGACCCGGATTTTCTGAGGGCCCTGCTCCAGGTTGACCCAACCTCAGGAGCTTTTGTGCGCCTTGCGGAACAACTCTGCCGCGCCCGGGAATGGCGGGAAGCCATCGAAACGTGCCGCCGGGGACTCTTTCACCATCCCCACAGCGTGCAGGGGCAAATCCTGCTGGGATGGGCCCTCTGGGAAGCGGGAGAGAGGGGGGAAGCGGAGGAGACGCTTGGGCAGGCTCAAAAGCAGTTTGAAAGGGGCGCCGTCCTTTATAAGGTGCTGGGCGAGATCTGGGAAAAAAAGGGAGACGGGGAAAAGGCTCTCAGCTGCTTTTCCCTCTATGAAAAGCTGCAGGGGCCAAACACCCGGGAGCCGAAAGCTCCTGAGCCCGGGAACAAGGGGCAAGAGGCCGGGGCAAGGGGAGAGGGACAGGAAACGGGAGCAGAGGCCCCCCAGATCTTGAGTGAACTCATGAACCGCTTTGAAAAAGCAGGGAGATCTCCGGGAAAAGAGTCCTTTCGCTTCTCCATGGAGGACCGGGAGAGCCTGAAGAAAATCCTTCGCAAGGCAGCGACCAAGAACATGAAAAAAGAAAAATGACATGAAACGTCATTCTTTTTTACCTGTCCTTGGCAATTGAAGCTTTAAAATGTTATTTATGAGCCTTATTCGGGTTCCTGGACACGGAACCTGCCTGAAAAGGAATGCGAAATATTCTTCGGACCTCTTTCATGCCAATGGCCACCGGAATTTTGCCTGCAGCAGGGATCTGCATGTCCTGTGGCTGTCAAGCCGGGAAGGCTTCGAGTGGTGATGCAACGGCATGCATCATGCTACCCGCAGCTGACAATATCCCTGAGCGCCGGGAACAAATGCCTTCCTCACAGGTGAAATCAAAAACTATAGAGAAGGGAAAAATGACAGAAACCAATCACACCTTCCACATCCCCGTGATGGGCACTGCATTCACCATAGATTCTCCCGCAAAAGTCGCCAGGTACGGGATCTCTTCGGTCATCTCCTGTGTAGATGATGTCCTCATCGAAAAAATGCGCAGGCTGTACTGCAGGATGATGGGAGAGGAATGCACTCCCATTGAAAAAACAGACCCGGATGCCAGAGCCAATCGCATCACGGCCTACCTGAATCTTCTGGATCACATTGTCAAAGAGCAGGTGGAGAGGCTCAAACATTCCGCCTTCGAATTCGGAAGTGAAACTCACAGGTATTTTGAGCTGCTTCCCGAAACTTCAGCCCTCAAACAGATGTATATCAGAATGCAGGGCCTCAAGAACACAAATGAAAAACTCAGCCTTCAGGAGGAACTCAGGAAGAGGATTGAACCGGGCAGCATCGACATCAACATCATGACCAAGCTGGACCGCGCCAACTTCGCTGCCGACGGAACACCCCTTGCGGCCGAATTCAACGATGCCATGGCTGCCCTTCGAGGTTATGCCAAAAGCACTCTCGCCTCATCCATCGTCTTCTCTGCGGGGTTCAACGGCCGGCTTTACAGCTATGTGGAGAAATTCAAGGATTTTCATGCCACGGACGATGGCTTCATCAAGAAAAAGATCGTGATCAAAGTGAATGATTTTCGGTCGGCCATGACCCAGGGAAAGTTTTTCGCCAAAAAAGGTCTCTGGGTCTCCGAGTACCGCGTTGAATCAGGGCTCAACTGCGGAGGCCACGCTTTCGCCCACGGGGGAAATCTCATGGGTCCGAGCCTGGAGGAATTCAAAGCCAAAAAAGATGAGCTTGTGTCCTCCCTCTTTGAAATTTACAACAAAGCGCTCGCTCAAAAGGGCCGAAAAACCTTTGAAGCACCCCACCCCGTGCGCATCACGGCTCAAGGGGGAATCGGGACAGCAAGGGAAAATCAGTTTCTGCTCGATCATTACGACCTGGATGGAACGGGTTGGGGCACACCTTTTTTGCTCGTTCCAGAGGCCACCACAGTGGATCAGGCCACTCTCGAGAAGCTTTGCGCCGCCACCCATGAAGAATTGTTTCTCAGCAATGTGTCTCCTCTGGGAGTGCCCTTCAACAACCTGAGAAACTCCAGCAGCGAGGAATACAAGGCCGCCCGGATCAGAGAAGGGCGTCCCGGCAGCAGGTGCGCCAAGGGTTATCTGGTTTCCAGCACGGAATATTCCAAAAAACCCGCCTGCCTGGCATCCCGTTTCTACCAGAACAAGAAGCTGGAGGAGCTGAACAGCCAGGGACTGGACCCGGAACAGTTGAGGCAAGAGCAGGAGGCGGTGATGGACAAGGCCTGCCTCTGCAATGATCTGGCAGGAGCGGCCCTCTTGCTGCACAACCTTCAGGAAGAAGGAGAACCCTCTCCCAAACCCGCCATCTGCCCTGGTCCGAACCTTGCCTATTTTCCCAGAACCTTTTCCCTGGAAGAGATGGTGGATCACATTTATGGGAGAACGGACCTGCTCGGCCCCATTTCCCGCCCTCACATGTTCATGGCGGAACTGCAGATGTACATCGACTACCTGGAGAGGGAAGTGCAGGGGTACCTGGCCAGCCCCAATGAACAAAGGGCCCGGTATGTGAGGGAATACCGTCAGGATCTCATGAGAGGCATGGAATACTATGAGGAGCTGATCCCTGAAATGGAGCAGGAGTCTCAAGCGCACCGTTCCCAAATGCTCATGGATTTGAACGCCTGCCGGTCGTCTCTGGAGAACCTGTCGGAAAAATATCCCCAGCTTCCCTGGCAGGCTTCTTGACAGCGTTTCCCAAGGCCCCCACACCATTTTTCCCGCGTGCAAGAGAGAAGATCCTGGCCGCCCGGAATTTCAGGATCTTTCACTCTTTCATGCCGCCGCATGCACGGGTTCAGGCCTCGTTCCCCCGTGCAAAGGTCAAGGCATCCCGCAGTTCCTGCGCCGTGTCCCTGGAAGGGGCCTGCTCCCGCCCGGCCATACCCCGTGTTTTGGTTCACCGAAGCTCAGCCCGCCCTGCAAAGCACCTGGTCACAGCGTTTTGTCCCCCTTCCATGCCTTGCCGTCGACGCCTTTTTAGGCGATGTTTCAGCTGATTCGAGTTCATGGTTCCAAGAGAATGACCAAAGAACCACCGGCAATTCAACACAGGGGATCATTCATGCCATCGATGCATTTGGGGCACCTGAGCCACAAGCTTCTTTCCATGCTCGCACTTTCTTTGCTCATTGTCTTTTGCTTCAACACGCGGGGCAAGGCGCTGACCCTCGAGGAAGCCATAGAAAATGCCAGGGAAAATCTTCCCGCCTACCAGGCATCCCAAATGCGCGTGGAGTCGTCCCGTGATCTTCACAAAGCCTCCCTGTCCCCCTACGTGCCCACGGTGGATGTTTCCGCCGCACACCGTCATCACGACACCGATGCCGCCCGTCATGACCTGAGCACCTATGACGTCACCCTTTCCTACCTTCTCTTTGACGGAGGATCCAGACGTGCGAACAGGGACATCGCCCGCCTCAACCTGGACATCGACCGGGAAGACCTGAGCAGAGTGTACCTCGACCTGGAGTTTGACGTCAAAAGTGCGTTCTTTTCCACCATGGCCAGGGAGCAGATCCTTCAACAACGAAAAATTCGACTGGAGGAGGCTCACAAGGACTACGAAGTGGCTGAGGGGCGTCACCGGCTGGGTGCCGCCAGGCTCTCGGACGTGTTGCAGGCATCGGTGAGACTGGAACAGGCCAGGTTCAACCTCACGGAAGCGGAGGGGCTTCTGCGCAAGGGTTTCACGGAACTCAATTCTCTCATGGGAATACCCCTGGAAAGGCACCACCATCTGCGGGGGGAGCTGGGCCGTTTGGCCGCCCTGCCCCCTCTGGAGGAACTGTCCCATGTGGCTCTTCACAGGCCCGAATTGAAACAGACGGAAAGCCTGCTTCACATATCCAAGAGCTCCAAATCCGCCATTCAAAGCCGATTTTTTCCCACCATTTCGGCCAACAGCTCGTTCATGCAAACACGCAGGAGCGCGGGCCTGATGGAGGGTTTCACCACCCACGACGCTTCCGTTGAACTGAGGGCTACCTGGAACCTTTTTGAGCTGGACAAGTTCTACAGAGCCAGGGCTGCACGATCCGGCATCATGGTTTCAGAAAGGGACCTGGAGGAGACGGAACGGCAGATAAGGCTCGATGTGGCCAAGGCCTATGAGGAGCTGGTCACGGCTTTGAAAAGCATTTCCGTGGCAGAATCACAGGTCGCCCAGGCGGAGCAGAATTACTCCCAGGCTTTCGGGGAATACCGGGTGGGAAGGGGAGACATTCTCTCCCTGGTTCAGGCTGGCAGTTTCCTTGCCCAATCCCGGGAGCAGCTGATTTTCTCCAGGCTGAACCTGGCCCTGGCCATAGCCCTGCTGGAGCGCAATGCAGGTGTGGAAACACTGGAAAACCTGATCCCGGTCTCTTCCGGAAACGGCTGAATGAGCAAGATGACCGGGAACGTCCCCCGGGGAGATCGAAGGGGAATGCATTGAGGAGAAAAACGTGTGAAAAGGATTTTGATTGTTTTGCTTTTGGCGGCAATTTTCGGGGCAGGTGGCTTTTTCCTCTATCAAAAGGCTTTGCAGGAGCCTGAAATACAGATCCTTGAAACTTCGAGAATCACCCGGGGAGACATTCGGGAAGTTCTCGTGGAAACGGGAATCATCAAGCCACAGGTGGGCGCGGAGGTGAAAATCGGCTCCCGGATCACGGGAGACATCGTTCAGATGAACGTGAAAGTGGGGGACACCGTGGCCAGGGGAGACCTCATCGCCCGCATCGACGACCGGGAGATCCTCAAGGTCATCGACCGCCAGGAAGCGGCGCTTCGATCCGCCAGGGACACGCTGAGGCAGGTGGAATTGACATTTCCCGAACGGATCAGGGAAGCCAGGGCAAATCTTGCTTATGCCCAGGTGCACCACGAGCGGGAAGTGGAACTTCTCAAACACGAGTACACCACTCAGGATGCACTGGACAGGGCCTTCAGGGACCTGAACACTGCAGATGCCGCCCTCAAAAGGCTCAGGGACGAATATGCCACGCAAAAGGTCATCGCCCGGTCCGGGATCGAGGAAGCGGAAGCCCAGCTGAGTCAGTCGAGGATCAACCACAGCTACACATTCATCCACGCCCCCATCGACGGAGTGGTGTCCGATGTGACCATTCAGGAGGGCGAAACCATCGTGACAGGCCTCCAGGTGGCCAACCTTGTCACGGTGCTCGACCCCACCCGCCTGGAAATGTGGATCTACGTGGACGAGACAAACATCGGACGCACGCGCCTGGGCCAGGAAGTGGAGTATTACGTGGACGCATTTCCCGAAAAAAACTTCTACGGCGTCATAGGGCGGCTGAATCCTCAGCCGGTCATCAGGGACAACATTGTCTATTACCTGGCCACTGTGGAAGTTGACCCGAGGGATGCACACTTTTTGAGACCGGAAATGACCGCTCACGTTCGCATCATCGCCAGGGAAAAGGAAGATGTCCTCACGGCACCCAATGCTGCCGTCAAATTCGAACGGGGACAGCAGGTTGCCTACAGGGTGCTGGAGGATGGAAAAGTGGAGAGAGTGGAACTCAAAACGGGAATCAGGGGGGAAAACCGCACAGAAATCCTGTCCGGGGCCCGTGAGGACGATGTTGTGGCCACCAGGCTCATTCTTCCCCTGAACCCGTGAACCGGCAACCCAAATCCGAAGCTCCGGTCGGGCCTCTTATCAATGGAAAAGGAAATGCCCCTTTGCTCCCTCAAAAACATCAGGAAAAGCTACTCCCTCGGTCAGGAAGAAGTGGAAATCCTCAGGGGCATTTCCCTGGAAATCCAGGAGGGGGAATTCGTGGCTCTCATGGGACCGTCAGGGTCGGGCAAAACAACGCTCATGAACATTATCGGTTGCCTGGATGTGCCGACCACCGGCGAATACATTTTCGCCGGACAAAAGGTGAGCGGCCTCACCGACGACGAGCTGTCCATTTTCCGCAATGAGCACATGGGGTTCGTGTTCCAGAATTTCCACCTTCTTCCCTATGCCAACGTTTTGGAAAATGTCCTTCTGCCCACCCTGTACGTGAGCGGAAAAAAGGAAGGGGCCCCCCTGAAAAGGGCCAGAGAACTCCTCAAGCTGGTGGGCCTGGAAGATCGCGAGCGATTCAAACCCAGCCAACTGTCCGGGGGGCAGCAGCAGCGCGTGGCCATTGCAAGGGCCCTCGTGAATGATCCACGGCTGATCCTTGCGGACGAACCCACCGGTCAGCTGGACAGCAGCACCGCGCGGGAAATCATGGACCTTCTTCAGAAGATGGGCCATGGAGGAAAAACCGTGATGGTCATCACCCATGATCTTGCCACGGCGGCCTATGCAGAGAGAAAAGTTCACATGCAGGACGGACTCGTGAGCGGCTGAAATCATGGAGCGAGTTTTTAACATCTTTCAGCAGGCCGGTGCAGCGGTCAGAGCTTTCAAGCTCAGAACTTTCTTTTGCCTCGCCAGCATCGCCCTGGGCATATCGTCCATAACGATCATTGTGGCGGCCACAGAAGGAGCCTACCAAAGGGCCTTTGAAATCGTGGACCGGTTCGGTCCCGATTCGCTCATGGTTCTGGGAGGCAGTGAAACCACACGGGCAGTGGGCCACCGCGAAAAAACCATCACCCTCGAACATGTGAGAGCCGTGGAAGAAGCGTTTTCCTCCGCGTACCTGGTCGTCCCCATGACATCCCAGGGCAACATCATCGCCTCCCATCGTGACAGGCGGTTGCAAACCCGGGTCATCGGATCCACGCACGATTACAGCCAGGCCTGGACGTGGCCTGTCATTGAGGGCTCGGACCTCACCGAAAATGATGTGAAGGGCCTGCGCAACGTGGCACTTTTGGGGCACGAGGTGGTGGAAACCTTGTTTGGCCAGGAAAGTCCCGTCGGCAAGTATGTTTTTGTGAACCGAATTCCCACCCAGGTGGTGGGAGTGCTCGCTTCCCGCGGCACAAGCCCCGCCGGGCACAACCTCGACAACCGGATCATCATGCCCATCACCACGGTCATGAGAAAGATTCAAAATGAAACGAGGTACATCAACAACTTTCGAATTCGTTTCGTGGATGCAAACAGGATGGAAAACCATGAGCAGGAACTGAGGAGTTTCCTGCGTCAGCTTCAGGGAACTCCTGAAGGGGCACCCGATGACTTCAGGATCATCTCTCCCACAGAAATCATCCGCTTTCTTGTGGCACTGACGGGGTCACTGGTGGCCTTTCTGGGCATTGTGGGCGTCATGTCGCTGGTGGTGGCAGGATTCGTGCTGGCCAATCTCTTCCTCCTGTCCGTGAAGGAAAGAACCAGGGAAATCGGCGTCAGGCGCTCCGTGGGAGCAAAAAAAAGTGACATCCGTTTCCAGTTCCTCTGCGAGGCCGTCCTCATCACTTCCCTGGGAGGGGTGGCGGGCTTTGCCCTCGGATTCGCCGGTGCCCAGCTTCTCACCACAATGGCAGATTTTCCCATGCATTTCTCCTGGCGGGCTTTTGCCGTGGGCCTCGGCCTCTCCTGGACCGTGGGCATTCTCTTCGGCTTGCAGCCCGCATCGCGGGCAGCCAACCTGAAACCCATCGAGGCCTTGCGGGCATGAAGCGCATCGCCTTGAACCTCAGCATCGCCTTGCGCTCCCTGTACAGTTTCAAGCTGCGCACCTCCCTGGCCGTCCTCGGCGTCCTCCTGGGCACCCTTTCCCTCATCGTGGTTTCCAACCTCACGGGTTCCCTGGTCAAACAGGGAGAAAAAGAGCTGGAAAAACTGGGGAAAAATCTTCTCCTCGTTCAAAGCGGCACCGCCATTCGGTTCGGAATGAGGACACGTGTCATGAGCACCGCCGACACGCTCAAGGTTGCCGACATTCAGGCCATCAAGGACCACTCACCCCATGTGTCCATGGTCGCCCCCACCAGCACCAGAACTTTTCCCATTCGATACGGCAACATCCTTTTGGGAAACACCATCGTGACGGGGACTTCTTCCAGCTTCACCCATGTGAGAAATTTTCAGGTGGAAAGGGGAAGGTTTTTCACGGACGAAGAAGACGAGCAGCTGGAAAGGGGGGTGGTTCTGGGAAGCGGGGTGGCCCGAAGGCTGTTCGGAACGGAAGATCCTCTGGGAAGGCACATACTCGTGAGGCGGGTGCCCTGCCAGGTCATTGGCGTCATGGAAGAAAAGGGAGTGGATCTTTCCAATGTGGATCAGGACGACCAGGTTTTCGTTCCCATCAGGACCTTTTTGAAACGCTTCGTGAACCAGGAGCACGTGGCGAACATTTTCGTGCAGACCATAAACAGCGAATCCATGATGGCGGCAAAATCCCAGGTGGAAGCCATTCTGAGAGACCGGCACAACCTTCAGCCGGGCCAGGAGGACGATTTCACGGTGATCGACTCCCGGGACCTGCTGGAACTGAAGACTCAGACCACCTCCATGATCACCCTTCTCGGACGCATCGCCGCCACCATCTCTTTTCTCATCGGCGCCATGGGGATTCTTTCCATCATGATACTCATCGTCAATGAGAGGAAAGAGGAAATCGGCATACGCAGAGCCGTGGGATCCCGTCGAAGGGACATTGTGCTGCAGTTTCTCATGGAGTCCTCCTTCATCGCCCTCCTGGGAGGCATGGTGGGGGTGTTTCTGGGCCTCGCCACGAGCCTGGCCATCTTTTACTTTTCGGGCCTTCCATTGAGCATCTCTCCTCCCGCCATCGCTCTCGCCTTTTGCTCATCGGTTCTGGTGGGCATTCTCGCAGGCATTTATCCCTCCAAAAAGGCCACCACCATCCAGCCCATCAATATCTTGAGATCCTGAAGGGCATGAAAAATCATCCGGAAGAACCCGGGAACAATTCACGTGTTCCCCGCTTGCCCGCAACCCTGCCATGCCCCCGGCCTGTGGACACGCAAGGGGAACCGCCGGTGCTTCAGGCTTCCTTGGGATGGGGAATGGCAGCCCTGATGAAGGCTCCTGCTGCTTTTTTGTCTCCGGCCGTGGAATTTTTGACAGGATTGCCCCCTCTTCCTCCTTCAGCCGCCTCTTGCCGGTTTCTGTCATTCCATGAGTCAGTTGTGCCCTCCGTGAGCCTTGGGGGATTGTAGCGGCTGGTTCCCCGCATTGGATCACCTTTCCTCAGATTGTCAAAATATTGGCTTGCTGCGGTGCCTTGCGCCGCCAGAACCTTCCTCTTCTCGTTGCTACGAACTTCCATGCCGGGGGATTTCCGTCTTTCCACGAGCCTGAAACCGAACTCCAGCAACCTTTCCGTTTCTCTGGCCCGGATGGCGGGGGACTGGGTGCCCAAAAGGACGGCGATGAGCCGCGTGTCTCCCCGTTTGGCCGTGGCCGCAAGGTTGTAACCGGAAGCGCTGACAAAACCCGTTTTCAGGCCGTCCACGCCGTCACACCTTCCGAGAAGCCTGTTGGCATTGTGGCGCGTCCTGTTGCTGTAGGTGTGGGTCTGCTGGGAATGTATGTGAAGAGATTCCGGATACCTGGTCAGGTAGGCCAGGGAAAGGAGGGCCACGTCCCTCGCTGTGGTGAGCTGCCCTTCGGCGGGAAGTCCATGGGGCGTTTTGAAGAAAGAGTGCTCCATTCCCAACTGTCTCGCTTTTCCGTTCATTTCTTTCACAAAGCTCTCCACGTCGCCACTGAGATGCTCCGCCACAGCCACGCAGGCATCGTTTCCGGAGACCACCGCCATTCCCTTGATGATTTCCTTGAGGGAAACCTGATCTCCCCTTTGAAGCCCCATGGAAGAACCGCGTGTGCCCGCCGCCCGCCGGCTCACCTGAACCGTGTCCCAAAGGCGCGCGTCTCCCCGGCGAATGGCCTCATAAATCACATAGAGCGAAAGCACTTTGGTGATGGAAGCCGGTGCAATGGGAGCCCTGGCGTTCTGTTCGAATAAAATGGCGCCGTCTTTCATGTCGATGAGTATGGCGGAGCGGGCGTTGAGGTAAATGGGTCTCGCCTCCACCGGTGCGGTCAATGAACATAAGGACAGGAAAAGACTCAAGGTGCAAAAAAAGACCGAATATTTCACTGCATGCATTATGGAGGCCTCCCTTTATTCATGAGACAGGAGCAGATGCCCTCAATTGCCACGGCCTGGTTCCTGAAGCAGCGACACGCCGACACCAAGCGGGAAAAGGAGAATGGTTCCAGGCGAAGGGAATTGAGAAGCAGCGCGGGGTTGCAAAACGTATGCAATCACAACAGGGAGAAACCCACCATAAAAAACCTCCAATGTTCAGTCAAATGCTTTTCACAGGGGCGAAGGGACCTTGCGTTCTCCCGTGAAGCGCGAAACGTCCGAAAAGGTTTTTCCCCTGAAGGCAGGAGGATTGCAAGGACACCAAAAGGGAGAAGGCAGAGACGAATCGTTTTTTTAGCCGGTCTCTCCTTTTCACCCATTGGCGGCAACCAGCCCCTTTGCGACCCATCCTTTTGTCCGGTCCTATTAGGAGATTGCAAAATCAACGATTTTTTTATATAAATTCGACTTATTCACCGAAGTATTTCCTAATTATATTTTCGAGGGCCTGCCTCCCTCATGGGAAGGAACACCGTCATGATCGGGCGCGTATTTGATTTTCTCTCCAAAGACATGGCCATGGACCTGGGAACGGCCAACACTCTCATCTATGTGAAGGGAAAGGGTGTGGTGCTGGATGAACCTTCCATGGTCACCCTCAACAAGGAAACGGGCCGGACTGTGGCCGTGGGGCGGGAGTCCAGGAACCTCCTGGGAAGGCACGGGGGGGACCTCATCACCTCAAGGCCCATGAAAGACGGTGTCATTCACGACTTCGAAATGGCCGCCTTCATGATCAAGTCTTTTCTGGGCAAGGTGTTCAATCGCCTCCCCCTATCCCGGCCACGGCTTGTCGTTGCCGTTCCCGCAGGAATCACCTCCGTGGAAAAGCGGGCGGTGATGGAAGCTGCCGAGGTGGCGGGAGCCGGCAAAGTCTTTCTCATGGAAGAACCCATGGCCGCCGCCATCGGTTCAGACCTGCCCGTGGATCAGCCTCAGGGCCAGATGATCGTGGACGTGGGGGGTGGAACCACGGAAGTGGCCATTCTTTCGAGATTTTCCATCGCCTGCAGCGAATGCCTTCGCGTGGCGGGTGACGAGACCGATGAGGCCATCTGCAGCTACCTGCGCAAAGCCCATCGCATGAGTGTCAGCTCCACCATGGGGGAAGTCATAAAAATCAAGCTCGCCTCCGCCGTCCCTCTCAAAAAGAAGCTGGAGCTCAAACTGAGGGGGAAGGATATCGTGACGCACATGCCCAAGGTGGTCACCATCACCGATGCAGAGATTCGGGAGGCCATCGGGGACTCCACCGCCTCCATCGTGGAGGCCATTCGACGGGTTTTGGAGAAAGCTTCTCCCGAACTGGCCACTGACGTGGCTGAAAATGGCATTTGGCTGGCGGGGGGAGGTTCTCTCCTGAGGGGCTTGAGGCTTCTCGTTCACCAATCCACGGGCCTGGACATCAGAAGGTCCGAAGACCCTCTTCGGTCGGTCATACGGGGGGCGGGCACTGTGGCAGAAAATCTGGATCATTTTCGGGATGTCTTCATCAACTGAAAAGGACCGGCAATGTTTGATTGCTGAACTTCACTTTTTGCCATTCAACCATCCCTTCCATGCGGACGCATGATCCCTGACGTTCACAAAACCCCGCCTCAACGGCGAGAAGTGAAATGGCGGCCATGTGTTCCTTTTCCGTCCAGCTTCTCTCACAACAGCTTGTTCCCCAACGGCCTTGATGGGTTCTGACGGCTTTCCGGGACCGTTTCCTTTGCGGAGGACATTGACAGGGTTGAGCCTTTCCGCTAGCATTTTTTGTTTAAACAGCGGCAAAGGCCTTGCTTGCCACTATGCAGAAGCCATGGATTTCATATAGAATAGAAAATCTTGGAAACACCTTGATTTCTTTTGCCAAGCCTTTCCCATTGCTTGAGACAGGGCCATGCCCGAAAACACCGTTTTGATTTTGGACAATTCCAGGGGATGAAGATGATCATAGGTTTAGATGTGGGCGGCACCCATACAGATGTGGTTTTGATCGGTCAAGACTGCATCCTTCGTCAGGCAAAAGTCCCGACAAACACTTCAAACCTTTTCGACTGCGTCTGGGCCGCATTGGACGAAGTGACCCGCGACGTACCTCCCGAAGAGATAGAGAGGGCTGTGCTCAGCACCACGCTCACCACCAATGCCATCATCGAAGGCAAAATGGAAAAAACGGCCATGATCGTCTCACCGGGACCCGGGATCGATGCGGAGCTATTGCGCACCTGCACCCATTACTTCATTGTCTCAGGCTCCATCGATCACCGCGGCCGGGAAATCCAACCCATCAACCCCGTGGAAATCGAGGGACTGTCTTCAAAGCTGAAAGCTGAAGGCATTGAACATGTGGGAGTGGTGGGAAAGTTTTCCGTGCGAAACCCCAAGCATGAAATACAGATCGGGGAGATCCTCGGCGATTCTTTCACCAACGTTCTCTATGGTCACAGGCTTTCGGGGAACCTCAGTTTTCCCCGACGCATCGCCACCACTTACCTCAACGCAGCGGTGCACCCCATATACAAGGGGTTTTTCAAGGCGGTCAAAGAATCCCTGAAGAAGAAGGGGCTCAACATTCCCATCTACATTCTCAAGGCCGACGGAGGCACCATGAGCCTTGAAGCTTCCCTTTTCTGCCCCGGTGAGACCATTTTGTCGGGGCCTGCGGCCAGCGTCATGGGTTCTCTCCCTTTTGCGTCCCTCGAGGAGGAAACACTGGTGCTCGACATAGGGGGCACCACCACGGACATGGCCATTCTCATCCACCGCGTGCCCCTTCTCGACCCCGTGGGATGCGAACTGGGGGGCTACAAGACTTTGATCCGGTCTCTCAAGACCTATTCCATCGGCGTGGGCGGTGACAGCACCGTCCGTGTCCTTGACGGAAAGCTGAAAATCGGCCCCGGCCGTGACGGTCCGGCGATGGCTTACGGAGGACCCACTCCCACTCCCACCGATGCCTTGTTTGTCCTGGGAAAAATCAACAACGGAGACGCTCAGGCATCGCAAAGGGGCATGGAACCCATAGCGGCAGCGATGGGCATGACCCTCGAAGAGGTGGCCAACGAAGTCTTTGATCACGCCTGCCAGATGATTCTCAACGGTGCCGCCAAGATGATCGAAGACATCAACAGCAAGCCCGTTTACACCGTTCAGGAGTTGCTGGAAGGCTACCAGGTGCAGCCTCAGGAAATTCTCGTGCTGGGAGGACCTGCCCCCTATTTCGCATTCCGGCTGGCAGCGCTCACGGATTTTCAGGTTCACGTGGTTCCCCAATGGCAGGTGGCCAACGCAGTGGGTGCGGCTCTTGCCAAAAACACCTCTGAAGTCACCCTTTTCGCAGACACAGAAAGAGGCATCGCCATCGCTCCGGGAGAAAAATTCTACCGGCAGATCGACAAGAATTTCGACCGCAACGACGCTGTGGCACTGGCCTATGAGCTCCTGAAAAACAAATGCATCAAGGAAGGGGCAGTGGAATCGGAACTGGAGATGGAGGTTTTGGAGAATGTGCAGTTCAATATGGTGCGGGATTTCTACACGACGGGCAGGAACATTCGAATAAAAGTCCAGGTGAAACCGGGAATGGTGTCCGAATACAAAGACATTGCCGCAAGCATGTTCCATGTTTCTCCCTCGCAGAAAATGCCTGAAAAAATGAGATGAAAAATCAGCAGGCCATCATGTCTGCGCAAAGAGTTTTGCAAGGAGCCATAGAATGCTGAGCGTGAAAACAAAGACGGGGCTGGTCTTTTTCCCTGCCTTCGACTGGGCCATCAGTGCCACACACCCCGAGAGGGAAGAGCGTTTGCTCTACACTCAGGACCAGGTTTTTGAAGAGGGCCTCCTGGACATCGACGGCATCATCGAATACAAACCGGACCTGGCAACCATTCAGGATGTGAGGCGCGTGCACTTTTGCGTGCCCGATGAATGGAGTGTTCTGACCGAGTCGCATCTCATCAGCGCCGGCGGGGCCAAAACCATCGGCATGCAGGTGCTTGAAAAAAACGTGGAACGGGGCTTTGCCCTGGTGCGGCCGCCGGGGCATCACGCCATGAGGGTGGTCCATGGCGCCAGGGGCTTTTGCAACATCAACATCGAAGCCATCATGGTGGAGTATTTGCGGGAGGCCTACAAAGTGGACCGCGTCGCCATCGTGGACACGGATTGTCATCACGGCGACGGCACGCAGGATATCTACTGGCACGACCCCGACACTCTTTTCATCTCCCTCCACCAGGATGGGCGCACACTCTATCCCGGCACGGGGTTCGGCTATGAGATGGGAGGACCTTCCGCAGCGGGAACCACCATCAACATACCCCTGCCCCCGCAGACATCCGAGGAGGGCTTTCTCTACACGCTGGACAATGCCATTCTGCCCATAATCAACGACTTCAAACCAGACCTCATCGTCAACTCCGCCGGGCAGGACAACCATTACACGGACCCCATCACCAACATGAACTTTTCCGCTCAGGGATATGCCGAACTCACACGGAGACTTAAACCCCACATTGCTGTCCTCGAGGGAGGGTACTCCATCGAGACAGCGCTGCCCTACATCAATGTGGGCATCATCATGGCCCTGGCGGGAATGGACTTCAGCAAGGTGAGAGAACCCGACTACAGGCCTCAGAGAATTCGCCAGACAGCAGACACGGCGGAACAGGTGAAACGGGTGGTCGCCGACGTGATGGACTGCTGGGAAAAGGGACCTCGCCTGAGGGAAAGAAACCGTGCGGAAAAGAAGTCCCACAAGCGGGAAAGAGCTGTTTTTTACGACACGGACAACATCCTGGAAACTCAGATGGAAGAGCAGCGAACCTGCAGAGACTGCAGCGGGGTCCTCAGCATTGACTCGGAAACGGACCGGGGCCACCATGTGCTGGCCATTCACATTCCGAGAAAAGCATGCAATGAATGCCGCGAATTGGGCTATCAGCTCTACGACGGAGCCAACCTGCGTTCCTATCATCAGATTTTCCTTCAGGACCGCACCCATGACCAGTATCTTGTGAGGAGAAATTGAGCTTAGGAACCATGGAGCTTCCCTGCCTGAAAGACTTCACCCTGCCGCAGCTGGAAGACTGGATGGAAAGCCTTGGCGAAAAGCGGTTCAGGGCCCGCCAGCTTTTTCGGCACATTTATGTGAGGCGCGTCACTGCCTGGAACGAGTGCAGCGACCTGAGCAAAACGTTCAGGACTCAGCTGGAATATGGAAGCCGGCTGGACGCCTTGCGATTGCTGGAGAGTCACCGGTCTCAGGATGGAACGGTCAAATACCTTTTTGCCCTGCAGGACGGACAGCGCATTGAAACGGTCATGATTCCCGATGCGCCGCGCACCACCCTTTGCCTTTCCAGCCAGGTCGGATGCGCCATGGGGTGCGGTTTCTGCGTCACCGGTTCATTGGGTCTCCAGCGCAACCTCTCCACGGCTGAAATCGTGGACCAGGCCTGCCAGGTTCAAAAGCTTCTCCCACCCAAACAAAAAATCACCAACCTGGTCTTCATGGGCATGGGGGAACCTCTGGCAAACTACGACGCAGTGATGGGAGCCATCTCGGTGTTCACGGACCCCAACGGCCTCGATTTTTCCCATCGGCGCATCACCCTTTCCACGGTGGGCCTTGTGCCCCAGCTGCGCCGATTGGGCAGGGAAAGCCCCATCAACCTCGCCGTCAGCCTTCATGCTCCGGAAAACGGACTCAGAAGCCAGTTGATGCCTGTCAACAGGACACATTCCCTGGAAAAACTCATGGCCGCATGCAGAGAATACCCCCTGGCTCCCCGCAAACGGATCACTTTTGAATACATCCTCATGGGAGGCCTCAATGATCAGCCCCGCCACGCGCGGCAGCTTGTCAAGCTTTTGGAGGGAATTCGCGCCAAAATCAATCTCATTCCCCTGAATCCTCACGAGGGGTGCCCGTTCCACCGGCCCGAAGAAGAAGCGGTGCTTCACTTTCAGGAGCTGGTGCAAAAAGCTGGTTACACGGCCATCATTCGACAGAGCAGGGGAGCGGACATTGAAGCGGCCTGCGGGCAACTGGCCGCCAGGCACAGTGGATAAATTGACCACGGAAGACATGCCGTCAGGAGGAGCAATTGACAGCGAAACCCGATTTCAGCAAGCAGCAGGGCCTGCTTCCGGCCATCGTGCAGGATGCCGGGACGGGCAAGGTCCTCATGCTCGCCCACATGAACGAACTGGCCTGGGAAGAGACGGTCAGAACGGGCAAGGCCCATTACTGGAGCCGGTCCCGGCAGAAGCTCTGGCTCAAGGGCGAGGAGTCGGGGCATGTGCAAAACGTCATGGAAATTTACCTGGATTGTGACCTGGACACCATTCTTCTCAAGGTAGAACAGGTGGGTGGCGCCGCGTGCCACACAGGCCATGAAAGTTGTTTTTATCGCAAATATCTGCAAGGAACCCTTCAGGTGGAAGGATCCCCGCTCTTCGATCCTCAGGAGGTCTACAAAAAGTGAAACAGCTCGTGCTGGGCATTCCCAAAGGAAGCCTTCAGGAATCAACCATCAGGCTCTTTCGTCAGGCAGGCTGGAGAATTTCCCTTTCGGACAGGAACTACTTTCCCGAAATCAATGACTCTGAAATGAGCTGCTCCATCTGCCGTGCACAGGAAATGTCCCGTTATGTGGAAAACGGAACTTTCGATGTGGGTCTCACGGGAAAAGACTGGATCATGGAAAATGACTCGGATGTGGTCGTCATCACGGACCTCATTTACTCCAAAGTGAGCCAAAGGCCGGCACGCTGGGTGCTTGCCGTTCCCATGGATTCGCCCGTCCGTGAACTCAAGGATCTGCAGGGAAAAAAAATAGCCACGGAACTGGTCAACTTCACACGCCGCTATTTTGCCGCAGAAGGCATAGATGTTGAAGTGGAATTCTCCTGGGGCGCCACGGAAGCCAAAGTCATTGCAGGACTGTGCGATGCCATCGTGGAGGTGACAGAGACGGGAACGACCATGCGGGCCAACGGCCTTCGCATCGCCAGAGAACTCATGCAGTCCAACACGCAGCTCATCGCCCACAGGGAATCCTGGAAGGACCCCTGGAAGCGTCAAAAAATTGAAGAAATCTCCCTGCTCCTTCAGGCGGCCCTTCGGGCAGAAGAACTGGTCGGCCTTAAAATGAATGTGCCGGAAGAGATACTGGGAGAGGTCATCCAGCTGCTGCCGAGCCTCAACGCTCCCACCATCGCACACCTCTATCAGAGCAAGTGGCTGTCGGTGGAAACGGTGGTTTCCAAAAATCTGGTGAGAGAACTGGTGCCCCAGGTGATCAAGCGGGGCGCCCAGGGCGTCATAGAGTATTCCCTCAACAAGGTGATCTGATGTCATTGCAAAGGCTTTCTGCCCAAATCGCAATTCTGGTGATTCTCCTGCTGATCCACGGTTGTGCCACAGTGGAAAGGGACATACCCGCCAGGTATTCTGCAGAGGAACTGAGAGGACTGGGTGAAAAGTTCCTCACCGCTGAAGATTACAACCAGGCACTCAAATTTTTTCACTGGGCGAAGGACAAGAATCCCAATGATCCCCTCACGCACTACGACCTTGGAATCACCTACGATGAATTGTCCATGAGCGCGGAAGCCCTGCACCACCTTCATCGTGCCCTGGAGTTGTCTCCCGACTATTCGGACGCCCACAACGCCCTTGGGCGCCATCACGCCAGGAAGGGCGACCTGGACAAGGCTCAGGAGAACTTCGAAAAAGCCCTGGCCAACCCTCTTTATGAAACCTCCCACCTGGCCCTTTTCAACCTGGGCCTCCTCCATGAAAAACGGGGAGACCCGGGCATGGCCCTTCAATACTACGAAGAGGCCACCAGAAGGTTCCCCAGGTACGGGCTGGCATACTACCGCATGGGAAAAATCCTTGAAGCTCACAGAATGGGGGACGAAGCGAGACTCGCCTATGGCAAAGCCATAGAATATGCACCCAATATGGCCGAAGCCCACCTTCGCTACGGTGTGATGAGTTACCTTGTGGGGGAGCTGGAAAACGCCTTTTATTCTCTCGACCGCGTCATGAGGCTCGCGCCCAACACGGCCATGGCGGAAGAGGCGAGGTCTTATCTTTCACACATGAACACCATCGTGGATGCAGATTCAGTGCACGGGTTGGCAGGATCCCGAAGGGCCTCCTCCCTGACGAAGGTGGAGGTCATGAGAGACAGGGATCTGTCCCGAAGAGCATCACCGGAAATCCAGCCTCACACTTCTGCACAGCCTTCCCCTAGGGTGTCCGAACCTCAGGTGAAAGAAACAGCTTCAAGCGCTTCACCACAGAGGCGTCTCCCTGATGGCGGGGGAAAAGACGTGCAAGGGGGAAAATGGGCGTACATCGTCCAGGTGGGATCCTACATCCATCGGCCCAATGCCGTGAGACTTGCAGAAAGGCTGGAAAACAAAGGCTACAGAGCTGTGGTGAGGCAATTCGAACACGAGGTCCTGGGAGACCTTCACGTGGTTCAACTGAAACCCGTGGAAAACCGATCGGATGCTCTTGCACTGGTGAACGACATTGAAAAGGACGGCATGGGAGAAGCCATCGTGATACGGGTGTCTGTGGAATGACTTTCTGTGCATGACCCTTTTCTTTTGCCGGAACTTCAGGGAAGGGGCCTCCTCATACCCCCTTTCACCCTCAATGCCTTTGACTTAACGGATTGTGTGTTGCCCAGTCCCCTGACCACCACGAAAGCGGGGGATCGGGAAGGCCCTGAAAAGGCTGGATTAGCGCCTCCGCGGGAATGAGGTGAAGGGGATTTTATTCAGGGTGGAAAAGCTTGAGTCAAGGGCGTTGCCCTTCACCCTCCTCGAGAGACCAGAATTTCATAAGGATACCGAAATTGATCTGCAGGCGCGTGGAAGAAATCAAACCCTTTATTGTCATGGATGTCCTGGAGCGGGCCAAGCAACTGGAAGCAAGCGGGGAATCCATCATTCACCTGGAAATTGGTGAGCCGGACTTCGGCACTCCGGAAGCCATCAAAAAGGCTGCCGTGGAAGCCATTCAACGGGATGAAACCCGCTACACGCACAGCCTGGGCACACCGCAGCTCCGTGAAGCCATATGCGCCTACTATGCCCGGAATTATGGAGTCCACCACCTGGAACCCGATCAGGTCATCGTCACCTCGGGCACATCCCCTGCTTTCCTGGTCGCTCTGGCCGCCATTCTGGAATGCGGAGATGAAGTCATTCTCTCTGATCCCCATTATGCCTGCTACCCCAACTTCATCAACTTTCTGGAAGGGAAGCCCATAAGAATCGGCGTTCATGAAGAGGATGGGTTTCAGTATCGTCCGGAAAGCATTCAAGCGGCCATTTCACCCAGGACCAAAGCCATTCTCGTCAACTCCCCGGCCAACCCCACCGGAACCCTTCTGGAGCCTCAGAGGATGGCTGAAATCGCCAATCTGGGCCCTTGGGTTCTCAGTGATGAAATCTACCACGGACTCGTTTACGAGGGACGGGCCCGCTCCATGCTCGAGTTCAGCGACCGATGTCTTGTCTTCAACGGTTTTTCCAAACTGTTTTCCATGACCGGCTGGCGGCTGGGGTACCTCATCGCCCCCAAAGAACTCATTCGACCCATACAAAAACTCGTTCAGAATTTTTTCATCTCGGCGGGATCGGTGACCCAGGCGGCAGGATGCGCGGCGCTCAACGATGAAGAGGTGAGAAAAGACGTGGAAATGATGGTGCAACGCTACAACCGCAGGCGCCAGTACATGATACCGCGCCTCAAGGAGATGGGGTTCGGCATTTCCGTTGAGCCCACGGGAGCATTTTACGTCTTTGCCAATGCCAGGAAGTTCACCGGCGATTCCTACAGGTTTGCCTTTGAAATCCTCGAGCAGGCCAGGGTGGGAGTGACACCGGGAGTGGATTTCGGCTCCAATGGAGAGGGCTACATCCGCTTCAGTTACGCAAATTCCCTTGAAAACATCTCCCAGGGATTGGACAGAATTGAAAACCACCTCAAAAACCGCCGTCCCAATTGACTCACGGAAACATCATGAACCCTGTGCTCACCATAAAGTCAGCGGAATTCATCAAGTCCGCCTTTCAGCCGGACCATTATCCTCCGGCACAATTACCGGAGGTGGCTTTTGCAGGCCGGTCCAACGTGGGAAAATCATCTCTCATCAACTGCATCGTCCAGAGGAAAAAACTGGTGCGCCCCAGCCGCACTCCGGGCCAGACCCAGGCCATCAACTTTTTTCTCATCAACAAAGCATTTTATTTCGTGGATTTACCGGGCTACGGCTTCGCAAAAGTTCCCCAGCGCATCAAAGCCCAGTGGGGGCCCATGGTGGAGACCTATCTGACCCAAAGGTCCACCCTCAAGGGAGTGGTCCACATTTTGGACCTCAGACATCCTCCCACCCCCGAGGATTTGTCTCTCCAGCAATGGCTTGCCATTGAAAACATCCCTTCCGTTCCCGTACTGACCAAGGCAGACAAGATGAAACGCAGCAAATGGCCGCCCTTTGTCACTCAGGCAGCGGCTCATCTGGGGATTCCGGCAGATTCCTTTGTGCTCTTCTCTTCTGAAACGGGACAGGGCAGAAACCACCTCATTGAAGTTTTACACGACTGGGTGTCCGAACCGGAAAGCCTTTGATCGCATCCTCTTCAAAAAAACCCGTGTTAAGGCACAGGTGCTTTCAAGGACGTGTTCAGGGAATGGAGGGAAAGTCCCGGCCGAAGTGACTATCCTTTCGAGGAAAAAATGAACTGGCAGACACCGTCGATTTTCTGAAGAGCATCCCCACAACTCTCCTTTTCCCTGGAAGAAATTCCTCTCGCCTCTGCGTCTTCGGCCATCCCGGTCAATTTTTCCTGAAGAGCGTTGACGGCGGCGGCAATGTCGAGGTCCTCGTTCATGCAGACCTCAAAGGTGTGAAGAAGCTCCTTCCCCGGGTCCTGCTGTTCACCGGCAGCAGCGCGAGACCCTACACGGCTGGAAGGGGCGTTGAGAATGCGTTGCGCATTCCCGCGCAGACGATCCAGTTGAAGAGCCGCCGCCTCCACATTTTTCCAGGTGAAGTTCATTCGTTTGCGATGATGCCCGCAGAGGAGATAAAACCGGATCTGTCCGGCACTGCAGCCTTCCTTCACAAGATCCCCGGGATAGAGAATGTTGTTGAGGCTTTTGGACATCTTTTTTCCCGAAACCAGCAGATGTTCTCCATGCACCCAGTACCTTGAGAACTCCTCACCGCTGACCCCTTCGATGACGGCAATGTTGTAATCGTGATGTCGATACAGGTTGTCCACACCGCCGCAGCTGATATCGATCTGATACCCCAGGTGCCGCGTGATGATGGCTGGATCCTGGACATTCCATGAAGGGCGGCCTTTTCCCAAACCGGACTCCCAATAGATGCTGCTTCCAGGCTTGCGTCCATGCCACAGGATGAAGTCTCCCAGATTCCATCTCCTTCCCGGATAGGTGTCTTTCTTGAACCTCACCTTCTTTTTGGGCCAGCGGCTCATGTCCAACCCATAAAGCTTTCCAAAACCTGGGAATTTAAGAGGGTCGTAAAAAATGTCATTGCCGTGGCGGTAGGCGATTCCTTTTTCCATGAGTTTTTCTATGAGATGCACGGCCTGATCCACGCAAGCGGAAGAACGTGGCACCTCAGGGGGAAGTTTGATCCTGAGAGAGGAGGCCTCCCCGAAAAATCGGCGAGTGACATCCTCTGTCAGCTCCTCCAGGGCCTTACCTTCTTTTTCCGCCTCTGCAATGGCCTTGTCCTCGATATCCGTGAGATTGATCACTCTCTCCACCCGATAACCCAGGTATCGCAGGTATCGCTCCAGAACGTCTTCCCAGAGGAAGGTTCTGTAATTGCCCAGATGCGGCGGACGATAGACGGACGGGCCGCAGGTGAACATTTTGACCTGTTCACCGTGCTGCGGCGTGAACAACTCCATACTCTGGGACATGGTGTTGTGGAGTTTCAGCATTTACGGCTTCCTGTAGTCTTCGTGGTCATGAATCATGGGGGCAAAGAGGAAAAGCCTTTAAAGAGATACGATGGTCTCGTGAAGTTCAACATGTGAGCAGCGGGATGGCCGTACACGGACCCGCTGCTCTGCAATCAAAGGGGGAGGCTAGGCAGGGGAGACAGAACTGGCTTGAGGGCCTTTCTCCCCTTCTCTTTCGATGAACTGAACGAGCGTTCCCACCTCAAGGTCTTTGAAGCGTCCGTTCACAAGGGAGTTTTCGTGGAAGTAAACCTCCACCCCTTCCGGCAAGGTCACCAAAAAGCCATACCCTTCATCATGGAAGATCTTGCTCACTTTTCCCACGCTCTTTTCCGCCTGGGGCTTGATTTCACTGCGCTGTTTGCCCGCATGCTCCTTGAGGCGTCTTTCTGCAGTGTCGAAAGAGCTGCTGATGGCCACATAAAGGTCCTCACTGGGCTCTCTCTTGACGACGATTTCGCTGCCGGGAACAGTGATGTCTATGGTCACATTGTAGAATTGACCACTTCGCTGGCTTCTGTGAGGCATGTCCACCTTGACGCGGCACCCGATGATTCCATCATGAAAGTTGTCCAGTTTTTGCGCCTTTTCACGAATGAGGTCTTCCATCTCATCGGACAAATGAACGTTTTTGGCACTGATTTCCAACGGAAGTTTCATAAAAGGTTCCCCCTTTTTGAAAAAAGAGTTTGAGTGGGGCACACTGGTTGCTTTCTCTTGCTCAAGGCAGATAGACAACGCACCTGTCGGCAATGAACTCTCAAGCCTCCACAAACCCCGCCGAAAACGCTGAACTCCCAGGGGATGAGGGAGACAGACGGAATCAGCGGATTTCCTTGATCAATTTGGTGACGGGAGGTTTCCGGAAAACCTGCTCATCGCACAAAGCCTCGTGTCTTCACGGCTGAGAACTTTCCTTCAGACGTGACTGAACCAAAACCCGGGATTGCAGAGTCCGGTGTACGGGGCAACGGTCCGCTATTTCCAGAAGCCGCTTTTTCTGATCTTCTTCCAAGGGGCCCGCCAACTCAATTTCACGATCGATGGTGTCGATTTTCCTGCCATCCTTCTCACAGTCCTGGCAATCGGCCATGTGAACTTTTCGGTGCTTGAGTCTGACCACAACTGCTTCCAGGGGCAATGATCTGCGGTCTGCATACATCCTGAGGGTCATGGAAGTGCAGGCCCCCAGCGCCGCCGTCAAAAGGTCGTATGGGGTGGGACCCGTATCCGCCCCTCCCACGGCAATGGGCTCATCCGCCATGAAACGATGACCATTGGCGTTGATTTCCGTCTGATAACCAAACCGTCCGGTTCGCACAATGGTGCGGTTGTCCTCGGGGTCTTTTTCCTTTTCCGGCTCCTTTTTCAGTCCCATGTATTTTCCGGCCCATGCGGCCAGAACGGCGCCCACGTACTCTGAATCCTCTCCGGAGCTGAGAAGATGATCGGCCTGGTCAAGGGAGACCAGGCTTTTGGGCTGCTCTGCACGCTGGAATATGTCCAAAGCATTGCTGAATTCCACAACGCTGTCAATGGGGGAGTGGAAGATGAGAAGAGGTTTGCTCAAAGACTGCAGCGTTTTCTCCATGGCGCTTTCACCGATGTCATCGAAAAACTGCTTCCTGATTTTGAATGTTTTGAGCCCCAGCTTCACATCTGCTTCACCTTTCTTTTCAATTTCTTCCCGGGTGTGCCCCAGGAATTTGAGCACATGTGTCTGGTCGGCAGGGGCCCCTATGGTCGCCACCGCGCGAACGGAAGAAATTCGCCCTGCAGCCTGAAGCACGGCGGCACCTCCGAAGGAATGGCCCACGAGAAGCACGGGCGCCTCGTAGTTCGACTCCAGAAACTCCGCGGCGGATTGAAGGTCGGCAACATTTGAAGAAAAATTGGTCTCGGAAAAATCTCCCTCGCTTTCACCCAGCCCGGTGAAATCAAAGCGAAGGACGGCAATGCCTTCACGGGCCATGGCCCGATTGATGTGCACCACCGCGTTCAGATTTTTGGTGCAGGTGAAGCAATGGGCAAATATTGCATAAGCCCTTGGTTTTTCATCGGCAGGCAAATCCAGCCTTGCAGAAAGTGTCTTTCCCTCTGAGTTCTTAAAAGACAACTTTTGGAACTGCATTTCAGAATTCCTCTTTTCAGTCAAACCCATTTGGAACCACGGAACCTCACCGGCTTTTGGCAAGCATTCCATGACTTCACGACCCTTCAGCGGCCCAAAGGGCAAAAACCTTGACCCCCATGGAACACATTGCCTACAATGAATTGTAGGTCAAAAGATTTTTTTGGCAATTCTGCTGCCCGTGAAAGCTTCATAACTCCGAAGGAGGAACGGTGAGTCATGGATTTCAGAAAAACCTTCACCCTGTCCGCAGCCATTGCTCTGGTTCTGTTCGTAACCGCTTTTGTGGTCACCGCCCATGAGGATGTGGAGGATGTTTTTCACATAGAATCCACCATCTGGCCCAATGGAACGAGAGGCCCCGTTCTGTTCACCCATGAAAAGCATGCGGAAGACTACAGCATTTCTTGCGACCAATGCCATCACGTTTACGTGAATGGTGAAAATATCTGGCAGGAAGGTGACCCCGTTGACAGGTGCCAAACATGCCATTTTGAAGCCACCGTTGAAGGCGAGAGGAGGCTGCCTCCTGATGATCAGAAACTCAACTTGAAACTGGCTTTTCACAACTTGTGCCAGGACTGCCACCGGGCAGAGGTGAGAAAAGACAGAACCAGCACAGCTCCCACCACCTGCAGGGGGTGCCACTCAAGCCCCCGCTGAAAGGCGGCTGGCGGCAGCCCCACGTCACATAACCATGTCCCCCGTTTCTTCGGCTCATGGGGACAAAAGAAAAAGCCATTCACCTGGGTGAATGGCTTTTTCTTTTTCACAAAAATCCAAGTCCCTGATCGTTAGACTTCTTCCACCGTGATGGCGTTTGTTTCACAAACTTCCACACAGCTTTCACAACCGAGACACTCGTCTTCATTCACAGGCTCAGCCTTGCCGTCGATCAGTTCAAAAACGTCTACAGGGCAGACATCGACGCATTCGGCATCGCCATTGCACTTATCTTTATCAACAGTAACATTGAAACCCATCAGGTGTCCTCCATTGATCCCGGCAGAGCAAAGACCAGGTCTTCTCCGCTCTTTCCCCCGGCAGACCAGGAAAAATCAACTCTTTCAGACCAATTGACAGAATAAAGCCCAGAAGAGGGGGCAGCAGTCCTCTTCTGAGCACACAACCCCAGAATATTACACGCAGCCGGTGGGCTTGGGAAGACCAGCCATTTTACAGGCTCCCTTGCCCGGTCCCGAGGGGAAGAGCTCATAAATGTATTTGAGCTTGTAACCGGTCACTTTTGTGAGAATGCGGACCATTGGAGCGATGCCATGCTTCTTGTAATAGTCCTGAAGGACGTGGATCACTTTCCAGTGCTCTTCCGTCAGTTCGGAAATGCCTTCGGATTCCTTGACATAGTCAACCCAATCTTCGTTCCACTGGTCAAAACTGGTGATGAAGCCGTCTTCATCGATTTCAAAAGTTTTACCTTTAAACTCAACTGTTGCCATGGACAAATTCTCCTCTCAATTGGACAGTTAAATAACGAGGGGTTCCAATCACACCCCGTTCCGCATCAACGTCACCCATCAATGATAATTCCTGCTTTCGCTGCCGAAACTCTCGCGCTGCCTTCACCATTCCCTTCGCCCACTGTTCATTGCCAACGGCATGCACATGTGAGTAACTGGCAAGGACATTTTTATAGCACATCCCGTCCCAGCCTTCCACTATTCCATGGCCCTTGGCCATTTTAAAGGCAAAGGGGTAAGCCGGCTTGTGGCCGACAACTCGTGAGTAGTGAAATTCATGCCCTTTCAGCAAAGTTCCCGCGGGGTAAAACGGATTACTGTTCACGCACTCCAGGAGAGCATAACCATGCCCCTGGGGTTTTTTCTCCAGCACCACTTCAAAGGGGAAGATTCCCGCCATGGGATGATTCTTTTGGCGGTGGGTGATGCCACGGCAAAGAAACATGAGACCACCACATTCAGCATAAACAGGCAGACCGCCTTCAATCTGCTCGCGCACCGAGGCCTTGAAGACCTCATTGGCGGCCAGATTCTCCAGGTGTGTCTCGGGAAAGCCTCCCCCTATGTAAAGGGCATCGAGTTGCGGCAGGGGTTTGCGGTCAAAGCTGGAGATCTCCACGATTTCCGCACCCATCTGGCGCAAAGCCTCCAGATTTTCAGGATAGTAAAACTGAAATGCCGAATCCTTGATGACCCCAATGACCACTGAACCGGCCGACAGCCGCTCACTCCCTGAAATTTTTTCTTCCGGCAGGGGACAACCCAAGGCACCAGCCGTTTGAGCCAGTTTCCACAGACCGTCCAGGTCGATCCACTCACGGATCTTTTCCGCCATGAATTCAACGGAACTAAGAGCATCACGGGACTCCTGAGGGGGAACCAACCCCAGGTGCCTCTCGGGAAAAACATTTTCTGCAACTTTCGGAACGACTCCAAGCACCGGCACACCGCACGAGCGCTCGATGGCTCCTTTCAGCACCTTTTCATGCCTTTTTCCAGCCACCTGGTTCAGAATCACCCCCGCAATGTGCACATGGGGGTCAAGGTGCTGACATCCGAGGACCAGAGCTGCCGCGGTCCTTGTCATTTTCGTGGCATCGATGACCAAAACCACCGGTGCTTTGAGCAACTTGGCCAATTCGGCGGTGGAGTAGCTGCCATCAGCATCCACCCCATCATAAAGGCCACGGTTTCCTTCGACCACACTCCCTTCGCCTCGGCTTGACCGAAAGACAAATGAGCGCAGCATCGCATCGGAACTCATCAAAAAAGGATCCAGGTTGTAGCACGATGTCTGTGCCGCAAGACTCAGCCAGCCCGCATCGATATAGTCAGGCCCCTTTTTGAAGGGTATGACGTTCAGACCCCGATGAAGGCGCCACGCTGCAGTGAGCCCCAGAGACACAATGGTCTTGCCGGAACCCCCTCTGAGAGCTGCTATCACCAGTCTCGGTTTCTGAAACGCCATAATATTCCTCAAACGGGGATGAAGCGAAGGACCTTTTGCACTCCATCCCCCGAGAATCAGCTAGAACTTGAACTGCGTGGTGGTTCTCCAGGTCATCATGGCCAGGCGGTAGTCATCGATGTGCTCATACCCGAATTCCAGGCCAGACTGCTCGAAGAACCTCTCCCAGCCGATGCGGTTGATCCAGTCACCCACACGCTCATAACGGCGCGCTCCCGCTGCATAGGTTTCCAGGATCTTCTTGACGGCTGAAACGGTGCTCTCCCAGCGGGGAGGTTCCTGGGGAATGAAGGGAACGGCCAGCTTGGAGAACATGGGGGGATTGATGACGTTGGAAACCTTGCCACCCACCCAGAGGGAAATGCCGTCGCCGTCCTGGTTGGCCAGGGGCAGCGCGGGACACATGGTGTAGCAGTTGCCGCAGAACATGCAGCGGCTGTTGTTGATTTCCACGCTCTTCATGTCATTGACTTTTTTGGGCTTGATGGCCGCGGTGGGGCAGGAGGCAATGACGAGGGGAATTTCACACACATTCTGCACGCGCTCATGCTCCACGAAAGGCGGCTTGCGGTGCACGCCCAGAATGGCGATGTCGGAACAGTGAACGGCGCCGCACATGTTCAGGCAGCACGCCAGTGCGATGCGCACCTGTGCGGGCAGCTTGTGAGAACCGAAATATTCATAAAGCTCATCCATGACCGCCTTGACGGGACCGGAAGCATCGATGGCAGGAGTGTGGCAGTGTGCCCAGCCCTGAGTGTGCACGATGTTGGTCACGGAGTTGCCCGTTCCACCGATGGGGAACCAGTTTCCACGGCTTCGAAGATCGTCGATGAGGGGCTGAAGCTTGGACTTGTCGCTCACCAGAAATTCGATGTTGTTGCGAGTGGTCCAGCGCAAATGGCCGCCGCAGTACTTATCGGCGATTTCACAGACGTCGCGGATCAGGTCGGTGCTGATGAGCCGGCCCGTGCCCACCCGGACCGTGTGGATTTCTGCGCCCGACTCGGAAACATGCACCAAAACTCCCGGCTCCAGAATCTCATGATATTTCCACTTGCCGAAGTTTTCCTTGATGACCGGGGGAAAAAACTGGTCGAACTTCGGGGGACCGATGTCTGTGATGCGATCTTTCATCAGGTTCTTGGGATCAAAAGCCATTGTTTCACCTCCTAAGCTTGATGGCGTTCACGGAAAGCTTTTTCGTCATGTTCCCAGCCACCCGGAACATCCGCTGGATCGTAGAAGATGTAGGGGTTGTATCGAGGCGTGCTCACCATGCGTGGATCCGCACTCAGGTCGCAGACCTTGAGGAATTCGCGCAGCGTCAGTCTCTGAATGGTCTCGCCCAGACGCTCACGGTTCTTGCCCTGCTCCATCCACCAATCCCACATCTTTTCCACGAATTCCTTGAACTCCCCAAAAGGAGGCTCCATCTTCATGAATGGAATGACGAGGCTGGACAGCTGGGCGCCCTCGAGAATGGGGGCCTTGGCGCCGACCAGAATGCTGGCGCCCGTGTCCACACCAGGCCTCAGCGCGCGGGGCATGACACGGATACAGTGCATGCAGCGCGTGCAGTCTTCGTCCCAGATCTTGAGATTTTTTCCGTCCCAGTCCATGCAGCGTGTGGGGCAGAGATCGAGCACTTCTTCCTTGATGTCGAACGCCCGCTTTTCAGTTCCACCGGCTCCGGCGTGGGGAGAGAGCTCGCCGCCCACATAGGCGCGCACGGCTTCCTGATCGATGCGGATCTTGTCCCGCCAGGTGCCGATGATGGAGCAGTCGGACCGGGCAATGGCGGCCACACAGTCACAGGGGCAGCCGGAGGCCTTGAACTTGAACTTGTAGGGGAACATGGGACGGTGGAGCGCGTCCTGATATTCCATGGTGATGTCATGAATGATTTCCTGCGTGTCGATGCAGGACCATTCACAGCGGGATTTGCCCAGGCAGCCCTCGGGAGTGCGCATGTTGGATCCCGAACCGCCCAGGTCCATTCCCAGGTCATGGGTCAGGTCATAGAACAGAGGTTCGAGCTGGTCGGTGGTGGTGCCGAGGAGAACGATGTCGCCCGTTGAACCGTGCATGTTGGTGAGACCACTTCCCCTGGCGTCCCACAGGTCGCAGATTTTGCGAAGCACATCGGTGGTGTAGTACTTAGCGGAAGGCTGGTTCACACGCACGGTGTGAAAGTGGGCCACACCGGGAAAAAGGTCAGGACGATCCGCATAGCGGCCGATGACGCCTCCGCCGTAGCCCAGAACACCAACGATGCCACCGTGTTTCCAGTGCGTCTCTTTATCCTTAAAGGACAATTCCATGAGCCCAAGCCAGTCTTCGCACATCTTGTTGCCTTTAGCGGCAAGTCTTTTCACGTCTGTCACGAAGCTCGGCCAAGGCCCTTTTTCTAGTTCATCAAGCATAGGAGTTGCATGCTTAAGCGCCATTCGATTTACCTCCATAGGCCAATTTCACTCTTTGGTTCGACGGTGTCAAACACCTCACTCTCAACGTATAGAACTGCGTACCGAGTTAAAACTCACCCCCTTTTTTGATCGAACATAACATCGCTTTGAACTCGTTGATCCCTGAACATGTTTTGAACATGCATGTATATGAATTGCATAGAAAAACCATGGAAAGATCAGTCGGCGGGACTTTCAGTTCATGCCCTTTTCTTCTTTGTCCACATCACCTTCACTGGGAAGCATGTACATGGTGGTGCTGCCACTGGACCAGTATTTCAGCTTGCCTTCATTGACCAGTTCGTTGACGATCTTTTTGGCCTGCATCATTTTGATCTCGGGAATGGCCTTGCACAGATCGTTGAAATAGTGCTTGGTCTTCTTTTGTGACTTGACATACTCCAAAATACGTTCTTTGGATTCCTCGCTCATCACTGCCTCCTCGTAAGGAATTGGTCGCAAAAAAACAACAGAATACGAATTCTGTCAACCCTTTAAGCGCAACACTAGTGAATAGATTCACTTTGGATCCTTATCGCGCTCAAGGCTCTTTGTCAATAAAAAAGTCCCCCCGCACAAGCCGGCTCCCTGTGCGGCCACAGCCCCCACAAGCCGTATCCTGCAGGGTCGGGCCCGGTGGTCGCGGCACCTTGACACACGGGGACCTAATTGATAAGTAAGCGCGACAAAGAGAACACGGGAACATGCCGCAGATCAGGTGGAACACCCCCCTGCCAGCCCTTTGCCTGCGGCCGTGGGCCACCTCACCGGAGAGTATGAACTGTGAACGTTTCTCCATCCGTATTTTGAAAGAGATCTCACGGCACGGCCGGCTGCTCCTGGAAAAGCCGGTCATCATGCCACTGAAACCCGAAACCAGCGTATAATATAAATCCCAGAGAGAGTAAAGAGACATGTCGCACCCCAGTGAAGCGCAAATGAAACTCAACCTGCACATCAAGTACCTCAAGCAACAGCTTTTTTTCGAACCCGCGTCGGCTCCCCTTCACTACAACCTGGCCCTTGCCTACGCGCAAAAAGGCATGCTGGAAGAAGCCATTTCCGAATTCAAGCAGGCCATCGAGTGCGAACCCAACCTGGTGGAAGCTTACGTGAACCTGGGGGGGATCCATTATCAAAAGGGAGACCTCGACGCCTGCATCGATGCAAACCGCAGAGCGATCGCTCTCAACCCCCGCATGGCCACAGCTCACAGCAACCTGGGATCCGCCCACCTTCAACAAGGTGACTTCCAAAACGCCATTGAAGCAAGCCGCACCGCCATAGAGCTCGACCCGAACCAACTCCAGGCTCACAACAACCTCGCAGTGGCCTACATTCAGGCAGAAGACCCTCAGTCCAGCATCGAGGCTTCTCACAAGGCTCTTGAGATCAATGAAAAGTTCCCTCCCGCCCACTACAATCTGGCGGTGGCCCACCGCATGCTGGGAGACCTTCCCAGAGCCATGGAACATTTCAACCGGGCCAAAACCATGGGTTTTCCCCTGGATGCTGCCACCCAGGCGGAATGGGAAAACATCGACCAAAGCTGACGGGGCCCTTTCAGCGAGGGCTCCTTTGAGGTGACGAAATGAAAATTATGAAGGATTCCTTTGTCATCATCGAATACTCGGTGCACCTGGAGGACGGCTCCTGCGTCAAAGGGGGAGACATGCCCGCGTCCATGAATTTTGTGGTGGGCTACGACCAGGTGCTTCCCGCCCTGGAAAGGCGGTTGATGGGGCTGGAAAAAGGAGTGGAGGTTCAGTTCGTGATTCCCGCCCGGGAAGCTTTCGGCTTTCATCAGCCCAATGAAGTGAGGATGAAGACCTACGAAGAGTTTCCCCAGGGAAGGGGCCTGGAGAAGGGAAAGTGGGTCATGGCCACCAATCCGGACACGAGCGCCCAGTACAGCTGCCTCGTGGTGGACAAAACGGAGGAAGGCGTGGTTCTCGACTTCAATCACCCCCTGGCGGGAAAAGACCTTCACTATTCAGTGAAAATAGTGCATGTGCGTCCGGCACTTCCGGAAGAACTGGAATATCTGAGGCCCTGCGAACATGGCCAGCAGCCAGGCATGCAGCAGGCCAACTGATTGGAAAACCGCCCACATCATGATGGGGAAAGGCGAACGGGAAAAAAGTTTTTCCGGTTCGCCTTTTTTTGCCCCGTCAGACCTTCAGATCAATCAATTTTGTCCTGTTTTTCAAACCATTGACAAAAATCGTAAACAGCTTTGGCTCTGGCATCATCGGACAGAAGCCCCCTGCACAGTTCAAAAAGCTCCTTGCGAATGGCCACCGATTCCATTTCCCGCAGCTGCTCCTTGAAAAACCGATCCACCAGGGCGTGAGATCGCAGCGCAGCTGAACCGAATATGCGGTCCCGGGGGTCTTTGGGCTCGGGAAAAGGGTCCCAGTTTTCATACCCAACCCTCAGAATCCTTTCCTGAGCTTTCTTGGACATGCTGTCAAAAATCGCTTTCTTACTGGTCTCATACTGATCGTCCCGGGTCATGTTCACCCCCCTGCCGCCTGATCATCTGTTCAAAAGGTGAGAACGCGCCCCCCGGATGGGGAGTCTTCCCAAAATAACTTCAATCGTATTTTCTTGAATTCCCGTGTGCTGAAAAGAATGCGGTAATCGTGCAGTCCAATGGCTTTTCCCAGCTTGCCCGCCACGCGCTCACACTCTTCCACATTCCGGCCATGGACCATGGCGTAGAGATTGAACGGCCAGCCGGGATGAGCAGGCCGGTGGTAACAGTGACTCACTTCCGCGTGGGAAGCCAAAACAGCGCCCAGGGAATCCACGTGATCTTCCGGACATTTCCACACGACCATTCCATTGGCCTTGAATCCCACCTGGCGATGATTGAGCACCGCCGCAAACCTGCGCATGATTCCCTGCTGAAGCCAACTGCCGATGATGTGGAGCAATTCATCTCCCGCCATTCCCAGATTGCGGGCCCACTCATGAAAAGGCCTTTCCACGAGGGGCAAGTTCTCCTGAATGCAGCGCACCACTTCAATATTGGCCGCCGTGGGCTCAAAGACACTCACCTCTTCCCTGGCGGAGAAGGAAGACCGGTCCCCGGCAGCCTCAAGATCCCCCTCTTCCAGGACATCGAGCACGACGGCCAACTTGTATTTTTTCAGCGCCGGTAAAACAATGGTCTTCCATCCTCCCGCTTCCCTGGCCAAACGACTGACCACCTTGTCCAGGGACTCCATGGGAGGAACGGCAAGGGTGAACCACATGTTGAAGTGCCCGGGACGAAGATAATTGTGGCTCACCCCCGGGTAAGCATTCACCGCGGCAGCGGCCTTTTCCAGATGGGGTTCTTCCACTGCCATGGCCACCAGACTGCTCCGGTACCCCAGGGCACCCGTGTTGAATATGGCACTGATTTGCCTGACGAGACTTCGCTCCTTGAGTGCACGGATGCGCCCCATGACCTCTTCCCCATTCGTTTCCAGGCCGCTGGCCAGCTCATGATAAGGCCTCGCCACCAGGGGGAAGGATCGCTGAATGCGATCCAGCAGCATCCGGTCCAAATTGTCCAATCCGATCACTCCTGCAATGATTGAGTTGCCAAGCCCTGTTCACCTTTCGTTGGTACAGCCATGGGTGAAACCAGCACCCATTCCAAGGGGAACCACTATATACTCACCGCCTTCACATGACAAGTTCGGCCAGCGCCCGGGAGGATCTTCCTGTGGCCCCCTTGTGACTTTTGTGGTATGCTGACCTCGCTTTATGTTTTAAAAAAAAGTGGCACCGAAGCACTTCCTTTCCCTTTCCAGACACCGTTTCATGCATTTTTCACCCGCGATCCACCCTTCAGCAGAAAAGGACTCCTGCTCATGACGCCCCCTCCCGCCGTTCACCTGCTCATAGCATCACCCCATGGCATCATTCCCCTCAGTGACAACAACGCCGGGGTCTTTCTCCCCCAGGACGCCCACGGGGACCTTCGGCCCCTCCGGTACGGGCCCTACCTGCAAAGCATTCACCAGTATCTGGCTCAGGATGGATACCGCCTCGTTCTCCAGGCCCTTCAGAACCACTTCGCCCTTCCCGAACCCCCTCCCGCAGTGGACCACCTGGAGATCATCAGCGAAAAACACGGGGCATTGTACCACGTGATCCACCTGAACGTGCGGGCGGGAGAGCAAACGGCTTCTTTCGCCCTGAACATTGCCCTCTCCCGCGAACAAAAGGCTTTTCTCCTGTCGGATTTCGCGGTCCTGAACGAGCTCCATCTCAAGTTCCACCACCCCCACATAACCCGAGCCTATTTCCAGGGGGAGGCTTTTTACCACGATGCCCGAAGGAATGCCCTTCATTCCATGGCCATCATGATGACAGAATGGTTTGAGGATCACCACGAATTTCATTTGTCCCTGGAAAAATCCGGGGCTCGGGCCCGCATCAAGGTGTGGGAGTCCTCCGGAAATGATCGCTGGCTTGACGCTGAAGAAACCGTGGACCTCTACCGGCTCGCATCGGCCATTCTGACCGCCGGTCTCGACACGGACGACTTCAGGCAAATCTATCCCTGGCACCATGCCGCTGGGGATTTCATCATCAAACGGGAAAGGGGGGGCCTGAGCGTGAAGCTCATCACGGCCCGCGACTATCGATGCCTCACTCCCGATGCCGCCGCATCAGGAAACAAATGGGCAGCAATTCTGTGTTTTTTCCTCAACCTCTCACTGCGCATGCGGCTGGACCGCCTGGACGGCACGGGAGACCTGGCCTGGGCAGACGCCGCCTGCCTTCAGGGAGTTCTGGACGGTTTTCTCATGGCATGGACGGAAAAGGTTTGCAGAGACCCATCTCTGCCCTCTTCCCGCAATGTATTGGAAGTGCTTGGCAGCTTTGACCCGGATGAATGGATGGCCGTGGGGGAAATGGCCCTGGAGCAGGGGGTGGTGGAGCAGGAAGAAATTCCCTTTCTCAGAATGTGCCTTCGTGAGCACCTCAAAGACCTTGTCACAACCATACAGCGGACGAAGAGTGAACAGGTGCAGTGAACGGAGTTCTGCGCCAGCGCACCAAAAAAAAAGCGGAGATTCCTGTAAATCTCCGCCTTCATATCTCACTGCCATGGGTCAGCTCAGCATTTGCACGATCCCGCGGAACTGCATCCACCCCCTGCCCCAGCGACGGGGACTTCGGAGGTCAGCTTGAACCCGGAACCCATCCCGTAGCTCACGAAGTCGACGGTGATGTCCCTGGTCTGACCGTGCAGATTCTTGTCAATGACAAGGGTGAATCCATTGATGTTGAAAACGTCGTCCGTCTCTTTTGGTTCATCCAGAACCATTGCCAGAGATGGCCCGGCTCAACCGCCCGTCTGGAGAAAAACACGGATCGGCGTGATCTCCTTGTCCTTGAAATAGTCCTTGAGGACCGTTTCGGCTTTCTCGGTGATTTGAATCATTCGGTTCTCCTTTCATTTCAACTCTTGCGTGACTTTTTTCAGTCACACTGCATTAGCCACAAACCTGATAACGAAGACGAGCAGCCCAGAGATTCCCGTTTTGACCCATCTCCGGCTTTTCCTTCTTCATTTTTCCTGTCAAGTGACAGAGGATGCATGAAGGTTCATGCATCTGACAAGAAGCTGAACCTTCGCCTTTGCATTTTTGAAAGATCCCTTTGCATGAAGAAGCTTAAAGGTAACAATAAAAGCATCAACGTCAAGTTTTTTAATTTTTGGCCCCCCCACCCCACGGTGTGAATGCGGGCCGAAAGCACGGGCATTGGTGAAACCGGCTCTCATGGCAGCAGAATCCAATTTTTTCTCATTGCCCTTTCTTTTTTTCCAACATCTTCGTAATGTTTATGCCTGCGGTGACGAAACAAGACATTCCCCATGCATGACCCGGAAGGGTGAAAGGACTGGAAGACCTCATGGACGGACAACCCAGACTCCTCATGTGGGCCTACACGGAAGAGGAACAGAGGGCCTTGAACGGGCTCCTGACGGGAATCGGTGCGCCACCGGCCGTGGCCATTCAAAAGGATCAAGCCATGGTCTCCCTGCGGGAGATCATCCACGATGGTAAAAGGGGCCAAAAAGATTATGATTCCATGGAAAAAGCCCTCCTGTTTTACAACATCCCCCAGCAGGGGGTCATGTTTTTGATCAACTTTTTCAAACAGCAGAAAATGCCCCCGTGCATTTATGCGGTGGTCACGGAGCACTCCATGGAGTGGCCCCTTCATCAACTTCTCGAGCACCTGATCGAGGAAAGGGAGTCCATTGAACGAAACGCTGGAGGCAGTGATCAGCCAGGTCATTTCCCGTGAGTTCAGCCATGACGCAAAAAAATGATTCTAAACCTGTTTCTGCGCGTAAAGGCCGATGGCGAAGGCCCCATCAATATGTGTGCACCACCTGTGGAGAAGAACAGCTTTTCTGCTGGACCTGCCCCTGCGGTTTCATGATTTGTTCCCGCTGCATGGAAGAAAATTTATGGGGCATGACCTGCAACGGCATTGTGTGGACGTGCCCCGACTGTGGTGACACTCGCGGTTTCGGCAACCAATGACTGGATTCGAGGACAAGATTGAAATGGAAAAAAAGCGCATTGTGATCGTCGGTGCAGTGGCACTTGGACCCAAAGTGGCATGCCGTGTCAAGCGCCTCATGCCCCGGGCGGAAGTGACCATGATCGACCAGGACGAATTCATTTCCTATGGAGGGTGTGGCATTCCCTACTTCATTTCGGGCGATGTGAGCGACATTCGCGAACTGATGAGCACCAGCTTCCACATGGAGCGCACGCCACAGTTTTTTGAGGACACCAAGGATGTCCGTGTGCTGGTGCGCACCCGGGCCCTTCACATCGACAGGGAAAACAAAACCGTCAGCACGGTGAACCTCGACACGGGGGTTGAAGACAGCATCCCCTACGACCTCCTGGTCCTGGCCACGGGAAGCACGCCCAACCGCCTTCCCATAGAGGGAGCGGACCTTCCCCAGGTTTTGGATGTGACCAACCTGCATTCGGCCCTGGCCGTCAAGGAACGCATCTCCAAAGGGGAAGTGGACAAGGCGGTCATCATCGGTGCAGGAGCAATCGGGTGCGAGATGGCCGAGGCGCTCACGGACCTGTGGGGCCTGGAAACCACGGTGGTGGAAATCGCCGACCAGGTGCTGCCCGTCATGCTGGACAGGAACCTGGCGCGCATGGTTCAAAGGCACATGGAAGAAAAAGGGGTTCAAATTCACCTTGGGGAAATGGTCCGGAAGATTCTTCCCGGAAAGGGCGCCCATGCCATTGAGGTCATCACCGGCGAGCGCACCATCCATGCGGATCTGGTGATCACTTCCGTAGGCGTGAGACCCAATTCGGAACTGGCTCGGAAAGCCGGACTGAATGTTTCCCCCCAAGGGGCCGTTTTGGTCAATCACAGGCTGCAAACTTCCGACCCCCACATTTACGCGGGAGGAGACTGCATCGAAGTCATGCACCTCATAACGGGAAAACCCGTTTATTTTCCTCAGGGTTCCCTGGCCAACCGGCAGGGACGGGTCATTGGCTCCAACCTGGCCAACCATTTCGCAACCTTCAACGGTGTGGTGGGGAGTTTTTCCATCAAGATTTTCGACCTGGCCGTGGGCTCCACGGGCATTCCTCTGCAAACAGCAATCAAGGAGGGTTTCGACGCCCAGGACGCCTTGGTGGTTCAGGCCGACCGGGCTCATTTTTACCCCACCCAGGACCTCATGTACCTCCAGCTGATCGTGGACCGGAAAACAAGGCGAGTGCTGGGTGCGCAGGGAATCGGGGCCAACGGGGATGCGCTCCTGGGAAGGATCAACAGCATTGCGGCCCTCTTGCCTCACAAGCCCTCCCTGGAGGACATCTCCAACATGGAAGTGGCCTATTCCCCTCCCTTTGCGTCGGCCATGGACATTGTCAATGCATCGGCCAACAATGCGGAAAACATTCTGGATGGCCTCAACAGGGCCGTGGATCTGGAAGTCTTTGAAAAGTGCTTTCTGGAGGAGTGCCGGGAGGATTCCATCTGCCTGGACGTGAGGGGAGAGTCCAATGCCGCCCCTTACGTGGCCCGCTTTCCCCACAGGTGGATCAACGTTCCCCAGGAGACCCTCAAACACAAAATGCAGGAGATTCCCCGCGACAAACGCCTTTTTGTCATCTGCAACTCGGGCGTGCGTTCCTACGAGGCTCTCCGCCAGCTCGAAGCAGCGGGCATTTCCGACGCGGTCAATGTGCAGGGTGGCGTGGCAGTTCTCAAGAAGTGTGGACTTGTGAAGTTTGAAGATGATGAAGAAAAAGAAAAAAGCTGATCCGTGGCTGTCTTCGAAACCTCCATGGGCTGGTCCCCCCATTGCTCTTTTCTGGGACCAGTCCCTCCTGTGGGGATTGATGTGCGTCAAGACCCTGACGCAGTTGAAGCTTCCCTTTCGCCTGGTCACTTCACAGGACATTCGTGAGGGTGTGCTGGATCATCACAGAGTGATTGTGGTTCCGGGTGGCTGGGCTGCCCACAAGGTGGAGGAACTGGGCCCAGTGGGAAGAAACCGCCTGGAACACTTTGTGCGTCATGGCGGCAGCTACCTGGGCTTCTGCGGAGGCGCGGGATTGGCCCTTTCCAGCCCTCACTCCCTGGGCCTGGCTTCCCTCAGGCGCAAGAAACTCCAGGAAAGGCTTCCCAGTGCAAGCGGTGAGGTGTGGATCGAGGGAAATGCCCACCATCCCGCCTGGACGGACCTTCCGGGACTGCTGCCCGTGACTGTGTGGTGGCCTTCCCAGTTTCACGGCTCCGCAAAGGATGAGGTGACCTGCCTCGGCACGTATCGCGCTGCCGGGAAAGACTTCATGGTCGCAGACATATGTGTGAAAGATTTTGAAACTGCCCACGGAGAGAAAAAAGCGCGGGCGTGGCAAGACATGGAAAACACCTACGGCATAAACCTGAATCCGGAAAAGCTGCTCCTGGACACGGCCATCGTGGAAGTTTCTCTCGGCAAGGGAAGGATGATTCTCTCCTACCCCCACCTGGAAACCCCCGAAGACACATGGGGAAACCGGCTCTGTTTCAATCTTCTCAATTATCTGGACCTTCGCAGCGGTGAACACCTTTCCCCCGGGAAAGCTTCAAGACCGGGACCCGGAAGGGGCCAAGTGCCTTCCGTCCCCGTCTGTCCCGAAGCGGTCCCCCTGCTCATGAAGGCTCAGGAGATGGCGGAAGAACTCATTGCCATGGGGGAGCGAAACCTTCTGTGGCGCTGGAGAAATCCCTGGCTGCTGAGCTGGAGGCGCGGCATTCGGGGCCTGGAGTACGGAATGCTGGCCATTTCCCTGAAAAGTGCCGTTTCACTGGCCCGGCGAGTGCTGCGGGAGGATTGCTTCCCTGCCCCTGGTCCCTCAGGCGCCAGTTTTTTTCAGGACCTTTGCCGGGACGTGTCCCTATTTCACCAGAAGGCCAGGCTTTTGCTTCTTGAGGAAAAAACGGCCTCGCAAAATGGTGGAATTTCCAAACTGAGTGCCGTGAACAGCCTGGTGGACGATTTGCGCCGGGAACTCTTTGGCGAGAAAATGAACCATGGCGGTTTGAGCCGCTCCATTTTCGACCGCCTCGACCGCCTCCTTCTGGAACTGATACGCGCCCGCGAGTCCCTGTCAGACGAAGACCTGTGCGCATGAGGAGCCTGGCCAACTCAAGGGTGCGACTCCAGAAGCGACCCTTCATGGGCGCCGTTTCCCCGGCAGGTCAAGGCTGTTGACTTTAAGCTTTTCCCCCCTGAACAAATCTCCTTCACGTCATTCCCGCGGAGACGGGAATCCAGTCTTTTCAGGGGCATCCAGACCCTCCTCCCCATTTCGCGGATGTCACGGGACGGGGCAACACACAACCCGTTGAGCCAACAGCATTGCCCCGGCCGGTGCCCTGCTCCCGCGCCGTCACGCCAAAAGGGACTTCCATCAGGACCCACGGGGAGTCCTGCCCTCACACGTTGAACCTGAAATGGATCACATCACCATCCTGAACGGGATAGGTCTTTCCTTCCAGCCGCACGGTTCCCTGCTTTCGGGCTTTCGCGTAATCCCCTGCCGCGCGCAGGTCTTCATAAGCCACCACTTCCGCCCGGATGAAGCCCCGCTGAATGTCCGAATGGATGCATCCCGCCGCTTCCAGGGCTGGAAGGTCGCGGGGAATGGTCCACGCTTTCACCTCGTCATCTCCGACGGTGAAAAAGGTCGCCAGGCGAAGCAGCCTGAAAGACTCCTGAACCACGCGGTTCATCGCGGACTCTTCGATTCCGAAATCCTTTTGAAAGTCCTGAGCCTCTTCAGCTGACAGCTGAGCCATTTCCATTTCCAGCTTTCCACGGACCACCATGGCTTTTTCAGTCAGCGGATGAGATGGGGGCAGCCGGTCGTCCTCATCTTCGTTGTTGAAAATCACCAGAAGGGGCTTGGCCGACAGGAAGGTGAACCCCCTCAGCTCAACCGATGCAGCGAGTTCGGGCCGGGACTTGAGGGGTTGTCCCGCGTCCAGCGCTTCCCAGCAGGCGTTGAGAAGTTCCTTCTCCTTTCCCGTGAGCTTTTTGCCTCTCTTTTCCTCCATGGAGAGCTTCTCCAGACGCTTCTCCACTGTGGCCAGGTCGGCAATGAGAAATTCATCCTGCAATTCTCTCATGTCCGCCGCTGCCCTGGGCGCTCCCAGAACGGGATCGTCGAAGTTTCGCAAGACCAGGAGAAAGGCGTCCATGGGCCGCATGTGGTTCAGGAGATGAGCCATGTATTCCTGTTTGCTTTCAACGCCTGCGGGCATGCCCTGAAGGTCCATGTAGGTCACCTGGGCATGAGTTGTCTTTTTGGGATGGTAAAGGGCGCTCAGCCAATCCACCCGATCATCGGGAAGAGACACCACCCCCATGACGGGGGTCACCTGCCCGCCCGCAGGCACGGATTCTCCTGCGCGTCCCGTGAGCGCATTGAAAATGGTCGTTTTTCCACTTCGCCCCAAGCCAATGATTCCCAGTTTCATGTGTCCGTCCCTTCAAAAATCCAGTGGAAACTTCCAAGCCCGTGCAATAAATCTCACCAAAAGGTTGACTTGGGCGAACCTTCCTCCTAATGCTTTGCTGTGAAACCATCCATGGTTCACACAACCCGCAGGAAGATACTCAAAGGGCTGTGAAACGTCAACTTTGGGACCGCACTGAAAATTTTTCCATGGAAAACCCACCTTTTCTTTCCAGCCCCCTGGAAATTTTGTCTCCGGAGGATTCTCAAAGAATTCTCATGCTTTCCGCATTGCTGGCCACCATGCCACGCCAGGATGGAAACAGGTGCCAGGGCCTTCTTGCACGGGCGCCCCGTTTTTTTCCGGACACCTGGAGCGCCGCACGGGACTGGCTGGAAGAGGAAATTCAGTGCAGCATTTCCGGCAAACAGCTGCGCCGGGCCGAAAATTTCATGAGGGACTGGCACCCCCAGGGGTTTTGGGTGGCAGAGTTCACATCGCCCTGCGAACACCAGGAAAACATGGGCGCTTGTCCCCGTTTTTTATTCGGACAGGGTCAATATCCTCGAGACACTCCTCTGGCCGCTTTCTTCAATTCCAGAAAATCCAGGAACCTGTCTCCCGAGGCCTTCTGGATACAGGCCCTGAGAGGTTTCCTGGAAAAGTGGCCCGTCAATGGCAAGGCGTTGGCCTCCAGCCTGGGGACTCTCACCCACGACCTGGTGACTCATGTGGGCCTCTCCCGCTCCATCGCCACAATCCTCGTGGTTCACAGCTCTTTTGACCGCCTGGAAAGCGTGCCCCGAATCCATGGTTTTTCCAAAAGCTTCCGGCCATTGGCCACCCTCACCTGCCAGGCTCCCGCCATGGTGTGTGCCCGGAAGGATCTCATGCTTTGCAGGGACCGTATCCTGGCAAAGCTGGCCCATGAGCACTGCCTCGTGGAACTTCGCCCAGAGGGCAACCTGCACCGCATGCTGCGCGAACTGCACGCAGATGGCTCCCGATCAGTCCGGTTCGCCACGAGGGTCCATGAGGGACAACGGGCGTCAACGCACCACGGCACTGCCCACTCCATTTCCAAGGGGGCAGTGCCCCTGATCCTGGAGGTCGCCAAAGAGCCTTCCGGTGTGCCCCCAGCAAAGGCCCGCCCCATTGGGGATCCTTCTCACCTGTTCTCGCCGCCCGAACCCTGGAACAGGTACCTTTATCATTACACCAGGAGTTGCTGGGGCCCCTGGCCCGGTCAGTCCTACGAAGATTACCTGGAAAGCCTTTACCAGGGCCGGAAGGATTCGGGGCACACGACCCTGGACACCCTCGTGCGCATTCTCAGGGAAAAACGCCTTCGAGCTTCTTCAAAAACCATCAGAGGCACCACTCCCGTGATCAGCTGGACGGTGCATGCTCCTTCAAAACTCCCTCAAATCCGCCACTGGAACAGGGCCCTTGTGAGGTGGACCTTCGAGCCCTACGGGATTGCGGTCCTCAAAAGACGGTTGAAAGCACTGGGAGCCAAACCGACCATTTATGCCCCCGCAGGGGCTTTTCCCCGCTTGAGGCAGTGCGACCGCCACCGTTTTCAGAGACATGAGCCTCCGGACATTTGCTGGCGGCAGGAACGGGAACATCGGCTTCCCGGTGACCTGAAGCTCGATGCTCTTGAAAATGACGATTATTTTATCTTCGTGCCCAAAGGGACTGATGCGCTCTTTGTGAAGGGACACAGCCTCTACCAGGGGCCCGTGGTGATCACTCATGAAGACCAGGGAACAAAGGGAACAAAATGAAGGGCCTTCACATCACATTCTCTTGAGCAAAAGCTTTCCACCCTTTAATATTTCTCATGAGACACCCCAATGGGCTTGAAGATCCGTGAAACGGAGAAAAAACCATGACAGCCAAGAGAATCCTCCACTTTATGGCTTTGCCGGTGGTTCTGGGCCTGCTCCTTCTCTGGGGGCCCCTTTCTCACGCAGGCGCCTTCCTGCCATCGAATTCCCAACCCCATGCCTCCTGGAGCTCCACCGATCCTCCCGTGAACCTGGAACACATCTTTCACGGAGAAATCAACCGAAGAGGAAGGCCTGTGGGATACCACTCCCGGCCCGGTGGTCAGGATCCGCCCCATGCCCGGGTGGTCCGCATCACTGCGGGACCCAACAGGGCGGGCGTGTATGAAACCACGGTGGAAATACGCACCGATGATGGAGAATGGCTCGGGAAACGCTCCACTTTTTTTCCCGACCACATGAACCGCCAGGAGGTCCTGGAAGCCATTCTCCACGCCTACCACAACCGGACTTCCCTGGAGTCTAGGCGGTTCACCGGCCCATCGGGAAAAGGTTTTGTGATCCGGGGCTACCTGCTGCGGGACGGTCGCATCAACACGGCATTTCCCTTGTACAGGCGGGACCGTTGATCATACTTTCTCCAAATTTTGGATGAAAGGGGATGGGCAATGAACGGGAAGAAAGGGACCCTGAGGGTTCATTCAGGAGATAACGGCATCCTGAAAGCCATACCGGACAGAGACCGGGAGCTTCTGGGCCGTTTCCTGGAGGAGGATGTGCAGGAAAGCTCGTCCCATTGCCTGGAGCTGCTCAACGCAATTGAAGGGATTTCTTCTCAAGGGGAACAAAGGTGGGAGCAGACAGGCAACGCACACACGGTGATCCTTGACAGGAGCGGGGTGACCATCGAGAGCGAAATGGACGAAGAGTGTGCCCCCCTGCATCTGTCCCTGGACGAATTCGAAGAAGCGGTGAAAACCTGGCTCTCTGCCATTGAGCACGGCGGAGATGCTTCATGAAAAAGGTTATGCGCGGGCAAGATTCACCGACACACACGTTGGTGAAGGTTCAACCATTGCTTTTTCACGCTCATCACGTCCAGTCTTTATGAACATGAACAAAAAAACAGGGAGGCTTCACCATGAGTTTCACTTTGACTTCCAGTGCATTCACGCATCAGGGCGAAATCCCCGTGAAGTACACGTGTGACGGGGAGGACATTTCCCCTCCCCTGTCCTGGAAGGCCCTGCCCCATGGGACAAAGAGCCTGGCGCTCATAGTGGATGATCCCGATGCGCCGGACCCCAAAGCGCCCAAAATGACCTGGGTCCATTGGGTGCTCTACAACATTCCTCCAACGGCGGGGGACTTGGAGGAAGGAATTGCGCCACCGAACCTGCCCGAAGGCACCCTGCAGGGCCTCAATGACTGGAAGGGCACGGGATATGGAGGCCCCTGCCCCCCCGTGGGAAGCCACAGATACTTCCACAAGCTCTATGCTCTGGACACAATCCTGGACGATTTGAAAGAACCCACCAAAGGGAAACTGGAGCAAGCCATGAAGGGACATGTCCTCGATCAGGCTGAGCTGGTGGGAACCTACCAGAGAGTTCGATGATGCGGGCGGATTTCTTTCAGGTGGCGGCCTCACAACAATGCGGGTGAAATGGGGCTTCAGCGAATCCATGCTGTTTTCATCGTTCCCGGAAAAACGACTGAACATAAGGAGAGGCAGAACATGACTGATTCCAGCAATCCACAAAAAACGACCGCACCCAGGGAGGGAAGCGGTTTTCACCTGCAGTGCCACAAGTGCGGACAGGAACTGCCCCTGCTTCACCCTCACATCATGGTCGAAAGAACCGATGAGGATGAAAACCTCATTTGTGAATGGTGCTGGGAAAAATTCTATCGTGGTCTCCAGTGAAAAATCACCTTTGGGACCACGCACAAAAAAAAGCCCTGTGAGTTGCGGTCACAGGGCTTGAAATATCCGCCGGTGTATCCACCGGAATGTCCCAGGCTGCTCGCTGCAGCAACCTGTTGAATTCTTTTGGCGTCCCCAACCGGATTTGAACCGGTGTTGCCGGCGTGAAAGGCCGGTGTCCTGGACCGAGCTAGACGATGGGGACGCAAAGTGAGATCGCTTGTATCGCATTCCTTGAGCTTTGTCAAGACTTTTTGTGGTTTGGTGGGCCGTCCGCGGCTCGAACGCGGGACTCTCTGCTTAAAAGGCAGATACTCTACCAACTGAGTTAACGGCCCAACCAGTTCCTGACGAACAGGAATTGTTCGTTTAACATAGGCCCCATGGAGTGTCAACTCATAGTTCAGAAAAAAACCTTCAAGACTCTCCAAAATTTTTTTCACACAGGCAATTTTCCCCCTTCGGCCAGTGCTTCGAGGGCTTCACGGTCCAGAACACGAATGGTTCGACCCTCAACCTGAATGATCCCCTGCTGTGTCATTCGAGTGAGGATTCGCGAAAGAGTCTCGGGAATCGTTCCCAGCAAGCCGGCAAGCTGCCCCTTGGTGATTTCCAGTTCGAAGGTGTCCTTTCCCGGACTTCTCTCTCCCAGAATCAGCAGGTGGGCTGCCAGCCTCCCGGGAACTTCCTTGAGGGAGAGATCCTCCACCATGTGGGTGAACCTTCTCAAACGCATGGAAAGAATGCTGAGCATGTTGAGGGCCAGCGTCGGCTGCTCTTTCAACAACTCCAGGAACGCGTTCCTTGAAAAAAAGAGCATCACCCCCTTTTCAAGAATTTCCGCATGCGCCGGATAGTTGCCTCCCGCAAAAACGGGAACTTCGCCAAAGACTTCACCTGCACCAAAAATGTGCAAGATTTGCTCCTTGCCTTCCAGGGACACTTTGTAGATTTTCACCCGGCCCGAAATGACCACGTAAAACCCCGTGGCTTTTTCTCCCTCACGAAACAGCATGTCCCCCCGGACCACCGTCTTTTCGGAGGCAATCCCCGCAAGATCCTGCAGCTGCCCCTGGGGAAGACCTTCAAAAAGAGGCACTTTTGACAAACGCCTCCACAGTCTTTCCCTGTCCCCCCCCTCCCAAATATTCATTTGCCTCCCCCGCCAGAGCATCTCCCAATGCCAACCTCACTGCCGGCCAAAGCCTGCAACAGCCATCCCTTTTTCGAGCGCGCCCCCAATGATAGGGCACCAGGCCAGTGAGAAACCTTTATGCTCCTTCCAATTCATACTATAATGGTTTAAAAATCCCTGCATTCAAGAATTTGCATGGGAATCCCTGACTCTTCAGATGCAATCACTCTCACTCCATCCAAGCCACAGCTTTCGCATAAAAAAATGAAACTCTTGACTCAGGTCAAGGTCCCTTTGCCTTGAAAAAATTAAGATCGTTTCCAACAGGGCAATAAAAAGCGGGAGAGTCCCTTTTGAAAGAACAATGAAACCACCATCAAAAAAGGAGATGAAACCAGCAATGTCCGGTTAGAAAATTGCACCGTAAGTAAGGTGGAAAAATGATAAAATAATCGCCATTCTAAATGAGTTTTCTCTTGACATTTCCATAAAGGTGCGAATCGCGGCCTTTTCGTAAAATCCTATAATTCTAAGGAGTTGCGAAAATGCCGCAGACATTCCATCCTCACGCTCCAAAATGCACTGCACCCAGCTTCGAGGATCTTTTGAAACCAACCAAGGATGCTCTTGCCACTGCTCGACCGCTGGTGCCAAGAGGGAAAAGACCGTTTCAGATGAATTTTGAACAGCAACTCAGAGCATTGATCTACTTTCATTTGGAGGAACACACCTCCGG
>PXBG01000063.1 GCA_003566995.1 Syntrophobacteraceae bacterium | reverse complement strand
TTCATGAGTTGCAAGAGTTTTCTGGACGCCGGGACTCTGTTCCTGACCTGGAAAAAGCCAAACGACTCCTCAGGCCCCACCATGATGAGCAGCGGCCGCCTCATGCACACGAACTGCTGGAGAAGATTGAAGATCCCGCAGCAGCCATACGCCATGCGCGTGTGGATCAGTTGCTGGGGACACTGAACCCCTCATGGCTTGCCTTCGGAAAAGACGAGCTGGCATCCTACCATGAGGAACTGGAACGTTTGAGGAATCCTGTTCTCGTTTTGCCTCCGGAAACACAACAGGAGCGTATTCAGTCCGTTTTGAAGCAGGCTGCCCAAGAGTTGTGCGCGGGAATGAAAAGAAAATTCTACATACGCTTCTTGGAAGAAAAGGCCCTGGTGCATCAGCTGGCCGGTGAGAAAGAAATGGCTCATGAAGCATGGATTGTGGCACAGCACCTTGCGTCGGAGGAGAGTCCCGGCGACAATCCTTTGGTCGTTGCCATGGTTGGCTGGTCCCTGGCGGAGCACTGGCCCGAATCCCCCGAGGATGAAGAGAATGAGGGCGATCTGTATGCGCCATCGGATTCAGGCTTGTTTGTTCCCCGGTAAATGCAGGGTGTATTCTTTCCCCTGATTCGGGAAGCACCACAAGCCCTGATCTGAAAAAGCTTTCGAGAAAACTCAAACTGTCAACGGGAGGCTTCAAAATGCTTGAAACCTTTCAGGTCAACACTCCGGATCACAGTGCCATGGTGGACATCACCGATGTCATTTCCCGCAGAGTCAAGGAAAGTGGCGTGGAAAAGGGGATTTGCCTGGTTTATGTGCCCCACACCACTGCGGGATTGACCATCAACGAGGGGATTGACCCCGCTGTGAGTGAAGACATATTGACCACACTGGACAAGTTGATTCCATGGCGAGCCGGATACAAGCACACCGAAGGGAATGCCGCTGCCCACATCAAGGCAATGCTCACGGGAGGAAGTTGCCAGGTCATCATTGAAGGGGGACGGTTGGTTCTCGGGACCTGGGAGCGCATCTTTCTTTGCGAGTACGATGGGCCGCGAACAAGAAAAATTCGCATCAAGATCATGAAGGACAGCTGAAGTCCTGGATTTCATAGGTCCTGATTCGCAAGCCGCTGTGTCTGATGAGAAACAGGCTGGTCTGGTCGTAAGGCTGGTGTTCGAGGACCACCACTTCTTCGATTCCCGCATTGATGATTTCACAGAGGCAGTTTTTGCAGGGAAGGATGTGGCACGAGAGATACATGGTGCTGCCCCGGGTGCAAATGCCCTGGCGCGCCGCGTTGTTGATGCAGTTCACCTCCGCATGACTCGCGATGCAGAAATTCAGGCCCTCGCCGCTGCCGAATCCCATGATTCTTCTGGGGCAGATGGTTGTGTCGTAGACCCTTTTTCCATGAAGAGCTTGAAGGTGCATGATCAGGTGATCATCGCAGGTGTATCGCTCGGAACAGTGTGGCACTCCGCGTGGCGGTCCGTTATAGCCAGTGGAAATGATGGACTTGTCCCGAACAAGGATGGCACCGATTTGCCGCGACAGGCACTTGCTGTTTCCTCCTACGGCGCGGGTGATCTTCAGAAAGTATTCGTCCCATTCAGTTTTTTTCAATGATTTTGCCTCCAAAATGGGGTGGCCATCCATTTTCCTTTCAGGCGTTCTGGCGGGTTCTGAGTCGAGGGAATCGTCCCGGCACACTGGATCCATTTCCGTGCTGCAGGAACTCAGGTGGACAAGACAAGCCCTGCGGGAAGAGATTCTCCGAAGATCCAGTCCTGTTCCTTTTCCTTCAGAGTTGTTTGGGGATTTTCAAGAATTTGCACGTAGCGCTGGTTGGAAGGCTCTTGGAGGAGCCAGTGGCGAACCTTCTCCCGCACCTCTTGGGGCAGATCTCTGTGGCGATCTCCCGTGCACCGGGAAAGTTGCACCATGGTTTGCGCCATGGAATCGGTGGGTTGCAGTTTCAGGCTCAGCAGTGTGTCTACCCATCGGGCCGCTTCTTCAGCAGGAATCACCTGGTCCAGGGGCCCATAGAAGGGAACCCGCGCTCCAAAGCGGCTCAAAGCCCACAACTGCTGATTTTTGAAACCTCCCTTTCGCAGCTGCTCGAGCATGGAATGACCCAGTTCCACTTTGGTGCCTGCGGGCAGCCTTTCAAAGTTGGCCAGCGCCATCCAGATCTCCAGAGTTTCCTGGGGGCTCAAGGGTTTTACGCCTTTGCGGGAAGGTTTCTTCTTGTGAGAAGACTGGAAAAGGGGAAGGACCTGCTGGTAGATGTACCACTGCTGGCCCGCTTTCAGTCCACCCGCGATCCTTCTCCAGAAAATCCACCATTCATTGCGGCATTGAGCCTGCCGGGCAAACTCCAGACCCCCGGGAAAAAGCTTCCACGCTTCTTTGACTCTCCATTCGTCGAGAGGATCCCCAAACCCAGGTCTCATACAGTACCCCAAAAGGTTGAACCATCTTCCTTCATGCTGGGCAGAGAGGGCCCTGCCTTCCTGCAGGTGAAGCAAGGTGTCTGCAAGCTTTCGAAGCAAGTGCGTCGGCCACTTGTCTTTGCTCATGTCGAGAGTGGCCGTCAATTCTTTCATGAGCTTTTCAGGGGGGATTCTTTGGCCCTGGGAGTCTTTGCCGAAAACACTCCGAATGTCACCCTGGGCCTTTTCAATGAGTTCAGAGTCCAGCGTCTCCCCTTGCAGCTGAGCATCTTGCAGCACTTCCTGCTCCTGCCTCACATCGAACTGCAACTGCCAGCGGTGAGGACTCTGCCGGGAGCGGCACCAAAGTTCCAGGGTTCCCACCTCCGTCAAATGGACGGTCAGTTCAATGGGCAGCCTTTGGGCTGTGCTCTTTTTCCCGTAGCGAAGAACGGTTTTTATAGGAGGAAGAACGGTGATCTCCTCCTCTGTGAGCGTGACCAGATCTCCCTGCTGATCTCCCAGCCTGGTGCTGGAACTGAAAAGCCGAAAAGAAACGGGCTGGTTGGCCAGAACTTTGAAAGCGTGCTGGCGCAATGTCAGTTCCGTTCCCTCCTCGGTGCCGCGGGGGACGAGGCAAAGGGCAGTGTGGGTGCCCTCGGTCTGCGCATCCATGGATTCCTGAACACCGCTCACCTCCACGTAGTATGACCGTGCGCTTCCAGCTCCCACCCGCACGCCTTCCCCCATGCGCACGAGGCCGTAATAAGCAGCTCCTATGGCCACGGACAGTTCGGGCCTGGTGTTTTCCAGTTCCTGAGGGCTCCATCCCGTGCCCCCCTCATCCTGAAACCAGCTGGCCACCACTTCGCCGATGCGTTTTCGAATGTTTTGAGGCGCCAGGGCTCCCCCGTTGAAGAGAAGGAAGTCGGGGCAGAGCTGGGAGCGGCCCGTTTCCCGGGACATGAGGGTGCGGTGTTGGTTCCAGAAAGCGGCGAGGTGACGGGTCACGGAAGGATCCTGAACGAAGGGCAGCCCCCATTCGGAAATGCCTCTTCTCCGTTGGGCCACAGGCGATGCGTCAAGGGAAACCAAGGGGAAAAAGCCTTCCAGAATGATCTCTTCCACCAAAGTTTTTTCGAGGCTTGTTTTGAGGGTGCCGGAGATGAGCTTGCTGCCTGAGCCCACGATGGTGATGTCCACCGCTGAAGGAGGGTTTGCGGAGGAGGGGCCGGAACTGCTCGAAGGGGAATGGTTCACCGAGTGAAAGAGCTTTTCTTTGGCTTGGCGGCACTGGTGCCACAACTGGTGCCATCTCCTGGAGTCCAGTTGCCCGGGTTTGCCCAGTAATTTGGTTTCGATGTGCCGCGCAAGAGCGAGATCCATGTTGTCGCCGCCCAGCAGGAGATGATCGCCCACTGCCAGTCGGTCGAAGCGCAGCCCCTGTTCTCCCTCGCGTGTGCCCACGATGGAGAAATCCGTGGTTCCGCCTCCCACGTCACAGATGAGGATGATCTGCCCGGGTTCCATGATTTCCTGCCAATCCGGTTCATGGCGTGAAAGCCAGGCATAGAAGGCCGCAAGGGGTTCCTCCAGAAGAATCAGCCTGGGAATGCCTGCCTGATGAGCTGCCTGGACGGTCAGCTCCCGGGCCACTTCATCGAAGGATGCGGGGACGGCGATGACAATGAGTTGCTCCTCCAGAAGGTGTCCTTCACGGCCCTGGGCCATCTTGTGATTCCACGCTTCCCGAAGGTGAAGGAGAAACCGGCTGGCTGTGGTGACGGGGGAAACTTTGGGGACGGACTCGTCCGCACCCCATGGAAGAATGTTCCCCGTCCGATCCACTCCTCCGTGGCAGAGCCAGGACTTGGCTGAAGAAACCATTCTTCCGGGAACCAGCGATCCCTGCTCCCGGGCAAACTCGCCCACCACATAGCCGCGCTCCCGGTCCCAGGGAAGAGCAGTGCTCTCAGGTGCCAGTTCGTAGGAGCCGGGAAGATACATGAAGGAGGGAAGAACGGGAAGATTTCCCACCTCTCCCGGACCCGTCAACTGGGGTATTTCAAAAAAACGTATTCGCTTTTCCCGCGAATCTGTTCGGGAGAGGTCCACATAGGCGAGGGCCGAATTGGTGGTGCCCAAATCTATGCCCACAATGTAACGGTAAGAAAAATCTTCAAATTCCTGAGGGTGATTCATTCACACTTCTTCTCTTTCGCGTATGTTGAACTCCAGTTTCCATTTGTAGTCTTCGTCCCGGGCCACGCACCACAGTTCCAGAGTTCCCAGCTCGGTCATCCTGCTTTCGAGCCAGACGGGGATGACCTGACCCCCCTGTTCCTCCAGCCCTGAAAGCTCGGCTTCCATGGTGGTGACCTCCTCGATCTCTCCAATCCAGTCTTCCACGATTTCTCCTGCCGAGTCTTTTTTGCGCACCTTGGACGCCAGTAGATGGAAAACCGCAGGTTCTCCCACCACGAGCCCGAAGTCCCGCTGCCTGATCTCAGCAGCCGTGCCCTCTTCCATGCCGAAAGGAACCACGCAAAGGGCTTTCATGGGTGTGGGAATGCCGGGAACGGTGGGCATGGAGCTCTCAATGCCGATGTAATAGGTCATGGCTGCACCGCCGCGAATGCGAATCCCCTTGCCCTGGCGGGCCAGTCCATAATAAGCAGCTCCCCTTGCCACGGCGAAATCCAGGTCCGGGGCCGTCAATTCCCTCATGGGAGCCCCGCTGCTCCAGTGGCCCAGTACTTCGAGAATTCTCTGGCGAAGGGGAAGAGCCTTCATGACTCCTCCATTGAAGAGAACGGCGGTGGGATAGCTTCCCTGAGCTTCCTGGTCCCCTTTAGAGTCAGGGCCGGGGGTCTGCCGTGTCAAAAAACGGGCCAGGTGCCGGGTGATGGCGGCATCGTGCTCGTAGGGCAAGCCCATCTCCCGCACGCCCACCCTTGTCTTGCTTTGAGGTTCTTCGGATTTTTCCGCCATGGGGAAAAACCCCTCCACAAGGGTTTTGCCCACTTCATCCTGAGTGAGTTCCGTGCGAATGGTGGAGCCGATGAGAGAAGATCCGCGCCCCAGGATGACCACGGGTTCCGATTCGTGGTCGGGATTTGCCAGGAGGCGTTCCTTGGCCAGGCGGCAGCTGTGCCAGAGACCCCGGAACTGCCAGGCGTCGAGCTTCGTCCCCCTTTGAGCGAGCTTTGCCTGGACCACGTAGGCAAGGGAGAGATCCATGTTGTCTCCCCCCAAAAGGATGTGGTCACCCACCGCAACACGCCTCAGGGACAATTCTCCGGCTTCCTCGCTCACCTGAATGAGGCTGAAGTCCGTGGTTCCGCCTCCCACATCGCAGACCAATATGGAATCGTTCACTCGCACGGCTTTGCGCCATTGGTCGCGCATGGCTTCCAGCCAGGCGTAAAAAGCTGCTTGAGGCTCTTCAAGCAAGGTGAAGTTCTCGAGGCCGGCTCCATCGGCTGCTTTCACTGTGAGTTCACGGGCCACTGCATCGAAGGATGCGGGAACGGTGAGATAGATCTCCTGTTTTTCAAAGTTTGCTTCCGAATCCGTAGCGGCCACACTGTGATTCCATGCGTTTCGAATGTGTTGCAAAAAGCGGGATGAGGCCTCTACGGGGGACATGCGCTGAACGTCCTCGGGACTGTCCCAGGGAAGAATGGCTTCCGTGCGGTCCACGCCTGTGTGGCTCAGCCAGGATTTGGCTGAAGAGATGAGCCTGTTGGGGATCTCCGCTCCCCGTTTGCGGGCGAATTCTCCCACTGCGGAGCTGCATTGGGCGTCCCAGGGCAACGCCAGACCCCCCTCCGGGACGTCATGGGTGCCGGGCAAGAAGATGAAGGAGGGCAGCAGTGGCTGCTTCTGAATTTCGTTGGGAGCAATGACCTGCGGTATGGAAAAGATGTTTATGACAGGCTCGCCGTTTTCCTCCCGGGGCTTTTCCGTGTAGGCCATCACACAATGGGTGGTGCCCAGGTCTATTCCGATGATGTATTTGGGATCACTCAAGATGTACTTCCTTGTCTGCTGGTTGCGAGAAGGGTTCAGCCGACGATTTCCACTTCAGCCGGTGCGATGATCCAGCGGTCCTTGTCTTTCCTGGGGGTCGCGGGAAGATCCACTTTGGTCGTTTGCCATCCCCGGTGCCTCAACTGCCCCGTGAAAGGAGGGTCACCCTTGACATTTCCCGTGAGACGGATGGTGTTGGGGTCAAAATTGGCGGGAATGGTCACTTCGCTGCCTTCTTCTTCTTCCAAAATGGGCTTCAGCTGCATGTGATCGGCAAGTCCCTGTTTGCATCCTTCGTGGATGCTTCGAACGGCAGCTCCGATTTGTGCGTCGTCATAAACACTGAGATCTTCCTGAAGGAAGTCGATCAATCGCCCTTCCCGTTGAAGGATGGAAAGTATTTGCACCGCAGCCTGAGGAGTGGAAACTTCTTCCACGGCCGGGCCTGGCACGACCTTTTCCTCTCTGGCTTTCTTTCCTTTGGCCGCAAGGGGCTCAGTGCGCGACTTTTCCTGGTCCGCAAGGGTCTGGAATGCAACCCTTCCCGCGAGGCGACGCCCCTGAAAAAGGATGAAAAGCCAGAGAATGAATGTGAAAAGGGCGCCCGAGCCGATGATCACGGGGGCAAGGTATTGCTCGGTTAGATTGAGGAGTCTTTTCAGTTCCAGAAAGGCTGTATTGAGGTTCTCCGCAATCACTGCGTCCGGGGAAGCCATGAGCGCATTGACCCACAGCTGGTAGCCCTGGAGCATCTGGGCGGAAATGATGAAAAAAAACGCGATCATTACGCCATTCCAGAAAAAGCACGATAAAAATGATTGAATGGTCCACAGTCTTTTCGCTTTCATTTCCCCTCCTCCAAAGGCGAACCTGCTTTGACAACCCCACGGGACATCATATTTGCTGGAAAGTTTCTCAACCGGATCATGAGATGTTTTGAAAAGAATACAAAAATTCAAATTAAACCAAAAAAGAGCATTGGACAAGACGAGGGTGAGCTGTCAGGCGGCCACAAAATGGTACAGCACAAAAAAGTAGGCACAGGAGGCGAGAATGAGGGCCATGGAGGGCAGGAACAAATGGCGGTAAACGTGAGAGAGGGATGTGGCAAAGTATTCATTGGAGAGGAGCAGGCACAGGTGCAGGGGTGAAAGCAGTACGCCCGCGAAGCCGCTGGCGAGAGCGAGCATCATGTAGGCGAGCATGTGGTGGCCCTCTCCTGCCGCATGTATGAGATCGATGAGAATGGGGGTGGTGGTTCCCACGAAGGCGATGGTGATTCCCGCAACGCCTCCCACCAGAAATGGAAGTATGATGGTCACGGGCACGAGGGGGATCTGCCATGCGAGCAATTCCCTGCTGATGGCTTCCACGGCACGGCTGTCTTCAAGGACTCCTTTGAAAACAAGGATGGCCGCGACCATGTAAAAGAGGTTCAGGAGCTGTTTTTGGAAAAGGATTGTTTTTTTCTGGGCACCAGTCATTTCATTGGCGCGCCAGACCCAGAAAATGGCGAGGAGGAGAGCTAAAATCAGTCCCAGTTCTTTGGTCACGGTGATGTTTGACGGAACCATGAAAAAGTTCAACAGGTTGCCCGCAAGAATGCCCACCACGATGACGATGAGGATGGGCAGCAGCTCCTTGAGGAAGGGAAGAACAGGGGGGCTGGCGTTCTCCCGTGGGGATGGTGCATCTTCACTGCCCTTCAAGGTTCGCACGGGCCAATAACCGATGATCATGGCAACTGCCGTCAGGGGTGAGAGAAAAATCACGAAGAGCCAGAGATTCAGGTTGGCCAGAGCGGTGGTGAGGAGCACTCCTGGGTAGAGAGGCCACCAGTATTCCCATATGTGACGAAACCAGTAGTTGATGTAGCTGAGCTGAGAGTTTTTCAACGACAGGGTTTTCCCGATGTTTTTCACCATGGGAGCAGAAAAAATGGCTCCGCCGGGCATGGGGAGGAGTCCGATCAGGGCCGGGAAAACCACGATGTTCAATTTGGGCGTTTTGATGAGTCCCTGAAAGCTTTGGAGGAGTCTTTCCATTTGTCCTGCTGCTTCCATGCTGTGGCTCAGCACCAGGATGAGGGAGACGATGAGGGCAAGAGAAACCGTCTGCGCATCGGTGAGAGACCGGAAGATGGATTGAACCATGCCTTCCGGGGCGAGGCCGAAGAGGATGCCCATTCCCAGAGAGCCGAAGAAAAAGGCGTTTCCCAGCGAAAACTTTTTTCGAATGGCCAAAACGATCAAACCAAAGATAAAAAAAACTCTCACCAGAGCGGGAACAGAGTCCAGAAGGGTCATGACGCCATTTCACTCATCAGTGCCCATTGAGGGTTTTTATGAGGTTTTCGGCAACTTCCATGGCTTTGCGTTCCAGGGAGGGGCCTATGTTTCCTTGCTGGCCCAAAAGGTTGAGCTTGTTTTGGTCTATGATGAAAGGAGGTTCTCCGGCCCTTTTCACCACATCGATTTCCAGGTCTAAGTAACGGGCGCCATAGGGGTAGAACTCAACGGGAGTGTTGATGTTGTAGTACTCTCCTATCAGAGTTCCTGACTTTTTGAAATAAGCGTGTTTCACAATCCATTGTCCCTCCGTGATCTCCGTGATTCCGTAATCTCCCGTGTCGATGGGAAGGTCGAGCCCGTCGTACCTGCCTTTTTTGAAAACGCGTCTGAAAGTGAAGTGAGTCTCACTCAGGTCCAGAAGCATGCCTTCGCGGGGACGCATGGGTGTGCCCGAGGGTCTCATGTGTTCCAGCTTCACCATGCCGTTCTTTTCCATGGGCCATAGAATGTTTTCAAAAAAGAGGTGCTTTTCCAGTTCCTCCTTTTTATGGGGGGATTGAGCGAGCTGCAGTTCGGTTTTTTCCAGTGCCTTGCTGTTGACGATTCGCAGTTGGTGATGCCGTTTCACGGTGGGGGCGACTTGCTGGCGCAAATGGTCCAGGGAAGACTTGGCCATGCCTGGAAATTCCACAAGAGCCCTGACCTGGGTCTCGGAATCCTGATGTGGCTCGCAGTTCAGCAGAACAGCATCGAGCAGGCTCTCCTGAAGAAATGTGAGAAACTGGCACAGGTTTTCGGGCTGCCCGGAAAGGGTCACGCCCTGAAGGTCCTGGCGATCCTGAACGCAGATGTCGCACGAATCTTCCCTGGCTTCCATTGCAAATCTGTTGCGAATCCGTGCCGATGGATCCACGATGGTGTAGCCAGCGCCCAGGAGCAGCCGGGTGAGGGCCGTGCTGTAAATGCCTCGAATTTTGATGCGAGAAAACATGGCCGTAACCTCCCCAAAAAGTTTAAGGATTCCTCATGAATCCAACTCCGTCAATGCTCAGAAGATTTCCTTCCAAATGAAATTCAGCGCCGAGAATTTTTTTCACAAGCCATAAATTGGATTGCACATGGTCTGTCACTGCAGGAAGAATGTACTGTGTTCGGCCCTTGGCCAAAGCGGCAAAAATGATGATCTGGTCTGCCAGATGGCGGTCCATGGTGGCGGAGGAACGAAGGTCTTCCAGGAGGGAGCGGACCACGAAGCGGCCGATTTTTTCAGATTGTCTTCCCGGTTTTCCAGCCTGGTCTGCGCCCAGAAGGCATTCCGTGTCCGTTTGGACATAAAGGAGAAGGGCGGCGCCTTTTTGAGCGGCACTGGAATCCTCATGTATGTTCCACCGGGCTTCAAATCCCTCTTCCCTGAGAATCCTGTCTGCAGCGGTGGCCATGCGCTCACTGACTCTCTCCGCTTGCAGGTGGGAGGCGAGGGAGATGCCCTGAAACCGCCATTCTTTTCCCTGGTCAACGCGGCGCAGGGCCCGCAGCCCCTCCTGCAGGGGGCTCACACGGAGTCGCAGGTGGCCGCCTCCCTGGGGAACGTATCCAGGTTTCAACACATCCAGTTGAATTTCACCGCCCATTGCATGGAGAAGGGGAAGGAGGACTTTCTGCATGTGGTGAGCGCTGGGGGCGAAGTCCTGGAACAAGCCACCCTGGAGGGAAAAAGTGCAGGTTGAGTCGGCGAACAAAGCGGGAGGAATGAGCGTGAAGGCCAGCATGGTTGTGGATCCCGCCGTGCCGATGTCCCAGTGGTGGTTTCCTCCGCGTGGAAGGCGCCCTGGATGAAAACATATTTCACGCGATCCCGTTTCCCCTCCCTCGAGTTTTCCCGAAGTCATGTGGCAGCATGCCTGCAAAGCCTTGAGGTGCTGGGGTCTCAATCCAGGCTTGGGTCTCCTTTCCCTGATGTTGTAGACGTGCAGGGGTTCTCCCGTCACGCAGGCCAGTGCTGCCGAATACCTGAGTATGGTCCCGCTGCCCGAGTGCTTGGAGCCGTCGATGGAAATCAAGATATCTCCTTTGTCTCCTGGGTGGGATCATTCAGAACCCAAAACCGTCCGCCGAAAAGCGCAATCCATTTCAGTCATCGATCGTCAGAAACTCCGGATTTAATATTAACCCCTGCGTGGAATCTTTTGTAACGGAAAGGTGGTGGCCGGGAATGCCAAATCACCTCTTTTTGTTTTTGAGATGAAGACATGAAAATAAAATGTGAACCACTTCGACGGGAACTCCGTATCCCTTTGGTTGACCAGTTGATCTTCCATCTCCCATGCTGTATTTTGCTGCACAGGTATGGAATGACATACTTTTGGAACATCACTCCTGATCCGATGGGGCTCTTATCCGGAAATTCTTCCTGTTTGCTGAGGGGTTGCTGTGAATATGGCGTATGCGGACCTGTTGCCCGGGGAAATGAGGAGGAAGCTTGCCCAGAAAATCGCTGAGAGTGAGACTGCCAGGGAGCAGGCCATCGATGTGATGACCATCCTTCAGGGTCATTTCGGCTACATGAGCGACGAAGCCATGCTCGCCGCTTCAGAGCTGCTGGCCATGACTCCACTGGAACTGGAGGAACTGGCCACTTTTTATAACTTCATCTATCGCCAACCCGTCGGTGAGCATGTCATCCATGTGTGCGATAGCGCCATCTGCTGGATGCATGGACATGAGTCTTTGCTGGATCACCTTCTTTCCCGCCTGGAGATTCGACTGGGAGAAACGACTGAAGACGGCCTTTTCACCGTGCTTCCCGTCTGCTGTCTCGGTTACTGTGACCATGCTCCCGCCATGCTCGTCGATCGCCGCATCCATGGCGAGCTGACGCGGGAAAAAATCGACCGTATCCTGACCAAACTTATCGAAGAATCACATTCGCTCCCGGGAAGGAAGTGAGCCGCCTCATGTGTCCACAGGTCCTTTTTTCCAACCGCAAACCAGGCCGCATTGCCACCATGGAAGAATACCGTCAAAGCGGGGGCTACAAAGCCCTCTCTCTTGTGGTGGGGAAGTGGACGGGGAAGGATGTTTGCGCAGAGGTTCAAAAGGCCAACCTGAGAGGGAGGGGAGGGGCCGGCTTTCCCACGGGCCTCAAGTGGCTGGGGGTTCCCCAAGAGGGTGCCTATCCCCGCTACATCGCGGCCAACTGCGATGAGATGGAACCGGGAACCTTCAAAGATCGCATTCTGGTCCATGCAGATCCCCACATGATCCTTGAGGGCATGGTGCTCTCGGCCTACGCGACGGGAGCGGAAAAGGGGTTCATCTTCGTCCGTCCATCCTATGAAAGCGGTGCCAGGATTTTGGAAAGGGAGATTCAGAGGGCACGGGATGCAGGTTACCTGGGGAGGAACATTCTGGGAACGGACTTTTCCTTCCACATTGTGGTGCACCGCAGCGGGGGCAGATACATTTGCGGGGAGGCCACGGCTCTTCTCAACGCCCTTCAGGGGAACCGTCCCAATCCCATCAGGCCGCCCCCCTATCCCACGGTGAAGGGGCTCTGGGGGCGTCCCACAGTGGTCAACAACATCGAGACCATGGCCAATGTGCCCCACATTCTGAGAAATGGAGCCGAATGGTACCAGGGATTGTCCAGGAGCAGCGGTTCTCCCGGCACCAAGCTCTTCTGTGTGAGCGGAAGAGTGAATCGGCCCGGATGTTTTGAACTGCCCATGGGCACAACCCTGAGGGAGATCATCGAGGAGCATGCGGGAGGCCTTCCACCCGGATGCCAGTTCAAAGCTTGTCTGCCCGGTGGCGCTTCCACAAGGTTTCTCACTTCGGAGCATCTGGATGTGGCCATGGACTTCGAATCGCTGGCGGCCATCGGGCACCGTATGGGTACAGCGGCCATCATCGTGTTCGATCACAAAACCTGCCTCGTGGAGGTCACTCTCAATCTCACCCGGTTTTTTGCCAGGGAGTCCTGTGGGTGGTGCACTCCCTGCCGGGAAGGGCTGCCCTATCTTGGGGATCTCCTGCGGCGCATCGAAGCAGGCGAGGGGGAAGAGGAGTTCATTCCCATGATACGCACCATGTGTGGTCACCTGTGGAATGCCTACTGCGCCCTGGCTCCCGGTGCTGCCAGTCCCGTGGAAAGCCTGCTCACCAATTTTGAAGATGAAGTGCGGGAGCACATTCGTCAGAGAAAATGTCCCTGCAAAGCATGAGTGCGCGATAGTGGCCGTGGGGTGAAAAGGAAAAGGTCTGCGGCCGGGGCCCCATGGCTCCTGAAGCTCTGGCACACCTTTGCCTCAGCACAAAAAGCGATCAACTCACCTGTTAAGAGAACGGAAATGCCTCGAATCATCATTGATGGTCTGGAGATAGAAGTTCCTCAGGGGACCAAAGTCATCGATGCGGCGGAGCGGCTGGGCATCATGATTCCGAGGTTTTGCTATCTCAAATCCCTGGGGGCTGTGGGCGCTTGCCGCATGTGTGCCGTGACCTTTTTGCAGGGGCCTTTCAAGGGTGTCCAGATGAGCTGCATGATCGATGTGCAGGATGGCATGTCGGTGTCCACGACCCACGAGGAAGCCGTCGCCTTTCGAAAGCAGGTGATCGAATGGCTCATGTTGAACCATCCCCACGATTGCCCCGTCTGCGATGAGGGGGGGCAGTGCCTGCTGCAGGACGAGACCGTGTCAGGAGGGCATGGCATTCGCCGCTACAGGGGAAAAAAGCGGACCTACCGCAACCAGTACCTGGGAGTGTTCATTGCCCATGAAATGAATCGATGCATCCATTGTTACCGGTGCTCCAGGTTTTACCAGGAATACTGCGGATACAGGGATCTCGGTGTCTTGCAGATGGCCGACCGGGTTTATTTCGGTCGTTTTGAGGATGGACAGCTGGAAAGCCCTTTTTCGGGGAATCTGGTGGACCTTTGCCCAACGGGGGTCTACACGGACATTCCTGCGCGCCACAAAGTCCGGTCATGGGATCTGAACAGGTCTCCCTCCCTGTGCATTCATTGTTCTCTTGGGTGCAACACCGTGGCCAACGCGCGTCACCGTACCGTCTGGCGGGTGGAAGGCCGTTTCAATGAAGCGCTGGGCAGCGAATTCATCTGCGATCGAGGCCGCTTTGGGTTCGGTCACACCAATCATCCCATCCGGCCACGACGGGCAAAAGAGGGGTCATCGTTTGTATCCCTGAAAGATGCCATGAAATCGGCGGCGGAGAAACTCCGGCACATTCACGCAACCTTCGGGGCTCAGGCCATCGCGTGTTTGGGATCAGCCCGTAACAGCCTGGAAACTCAAACCACACTCAGAAGTTTTTGCGAAGGGTTGCGTTTGCCCGAGCCCCATTTTTTTGTGAATCCTCATGTGAAAAAAAAGGTGTGCGGGGCTGTGGCCCGCCTGGATGAACGGGTCGCAGTCTCCTTGAACCAGGTTGCCCATGCGGATTTTGTTCTGGCGGTGGGCACCGACCCCCTCAACGAAGCACCCATGCTGGCTCTGGCCATGCGGCAGGCGCAACGCCAAGGAGCTTCCCTGGTGGTTCTGGACCCTCGTCCCTCGTTCCTTCCTGCGCCCCATGTGCACATGGGGGTTGCTCCGGAAGCATTGAACGGAGTTCTGGGAGGACTGGTTCGAAAGGCCATGGAGCCCGGGGAAAGGGAAAACACGGCCCTGCGGAGTCGGGGCTTTCTGCAAAGCCTTCCTGGGGAGCCTTTTTTCAGGGCATTTTCAGACGAGCAGGAAAAAGTGGACGCGGTGCTCTCAGGGCTGAAGAAGAGTCGAAATCCCGTTCTGGTGTGTGGAACGGAAGTTGTCCGGGAAAGCACCCCTTCCCTGTGCGCTGACCTGGCCCTGCTGCTGAAAGAGGTCAAGGGTCGGTGCGGATTGTTCTACGTGCTGCCCGGAGCCAACGCATTCGGAAGCGCCCTGCTTTCAGGATCCGGGGAGTCCACTTTCCTGGACGTCATCCAATCCATGGAGCGGGGATTCACGAAGGCTCTCGTGCTTGTGGAAAGTGATCCCTTTGTGCACTTTCCTCATCAAGAGCGTCTCAGGGAGGCGATGAAAAAGTTGGAACTGCTGGTCGTCCTCGATCACCTGCCTTCCCTTCCCGTTCAAACGTCACAAGTCTTTCTGCCCACTTCCACCCTCTTCGAGGTGGATTCAACGTTCATCAGCCAGGAGGGAAGGGTTCAGTGGTCGCGGGCGGTTCATGAGGGGGGGATACCCATGGAGCAGTGGACGGGAGGAACACATCCTCCACGCGTCCACAGCACCGTCATTCCGGGACGAGACTTCAGGGCCTGTGGAGAGATCCTGAAAGAGATGGCACGGATCGTGGGCGGTAAAGGGAAAGTTTTTCTTCCCGATCCGTGGTCATTCCTGGAAAGAGGGCCATCTGCCCCTGAGGCCCCGTCCCGGGGGAACCGTCCTGCCGATGGCAAGCGGCTCATTCCCCGGGAAAGTTCCCCGGAGTTGTTCCCCTTGCAGGAGGGGCATTTCACCCTTCGGGAAGAAACTGAGCATGCGTTTGAACTCCTGGTGGTGGAGGCCGTATTTGGGACGGAAGAGCTTTCGGCCCACTCCCCGGCCATGGAAAAATGGGAATGGGAACCCCACATGTGGATGCATGAGCAGGACGCCTTCGAACTGGGTTTTTCCCAGGATGAAGTGATCGGCATGGACCTGGATGGGGGCACGCTGGAAGTGAAACTGAAAGTGTGCCCTGCCATGGCCCGGGGAGTTCTGGTATTGCCGCGCCACCATCGTCTTCAGTGGCAGAAATTCAGTGATTTTTCCATGCGTGTGCCTCATGATTGCATGAGAAAATCATGATGTTCTTCGGACTGTCAGGGAGAATACATGGAACCAATTACTGATGGAGCGATGCTCTCGCCCTGGGAACCGGGAGTTTTTTCCCTGGTTCTTTTTGGCCTGCTGGTCCTCGCTTTCATCGGCTTTCAGCTTTTCATCGCCCACTGGGTTGGAGAGAGAAAAGAAAGCCGTGAAAAATCAAGAGTCTATGAAAGCGGTGTCATCCCCACGGGAACGGCTCGGCTTCAGTTTCCTGTTCCCTTCTACATGGTGGCCATCTTTTTCCTGTTGTTCGATGTGGAAGGTGTCTTCATTTTCGCGTGGGCCGTTGTATTCAGGGATCTGGGGTGGACGGGATGGTTTCAGATGGTTTTTTTTATCATCGTTTTGCTCGTGGGGCTGGCCTACATCTGGGTGAAGGGAGGACTTGATTGGAGGGAAAGCCACAGGCCGAAATGAACAGTCGTCTCCTGGATGCGGGGAACGCGGTGATCAACTGGGCTCGCAAGCACAGTCTCTGGCCCATGTTTTTCGGGCTTTCCTGCTGCTTTGTGGAGGAAGCCACAGCCTTGACCTCCCGTTACGACATGGCCCGTTTCGGAGCGGAGGTGCTGCGTCCGTCACCCCGGCAGGCCGACCTTTTGATCGTCTCGGGCACCGTTTTCAAAAAAATAGCGCCTGTAGTGCTGCGCCTCTATGAACAGATGCCCGAACCCAAGTGGGTCATTTCCATGGGCTCGTGCTCCAACAGCGGCGGCATGTACGATGTCTACAGTGTGGTGCAGGGGGTGAACCAGATTTTGCCCGTGGATGTTTACATTCCCGGCTGCCCGCCGCGTCCTGAAGCGCTCCTTCAGGGTCTCGTTCAGTTGCAGGAAAAGATTGTTTCCACGGAAAAGCCCATACGCAAGATTTTCCACCTGGGTGGAGGCACCCAGGGAACGGTGGCGCCTCTCCTGGCGGAGGGGCACAGCAAAACGCGGGATTCCCGCGGCACGGGGTACCAGGGGACGCCTCTCAGGGGCTCATCCGTCACGCCTCCCCAATTTTATGACAATCGGTCCCGTCTCATGTGGACTCCTCCAGCCTCCCGCATTGAATGGGGAAAGGGGGACCAGTCTCTTGCTGAGGCCCTGCGGGAGCGTTTCCCGGGTTTGGTGCACCAGGTGCCTCACTCTTCGGACATGGTGACCTTCAACGTGCACGAAAGCGGTTTCCGGGATGTGCTCTTTTTTTTGAAGCATGAGGCCCCCGGCAAATATCGGCGCCTAGATGACCTGACTGCCCTGGATGAGTCCGCACGCAGGGGAACCGCTTCCTTCACCATGGTTTATCAGCTGCTGTCCTTCGATGCGCTTGGCCGCATACGCCTGAAAGTTGCGCTGAAGGGGGATGGCCCCGTGACGAAGACGATCACTGACCTGTGGCCCTCGGCCAACTGGTACGAACGGGAAGTTTTTGACATGTTCGGGATCCGCTTCGACGGCCATCCCAATCTTCAGCGGATCCTCATGCCCCACGGCTGGAAGGGGCATCCCCTGAGGAAAGACCATCCCGGCCGTGCGACGGAGATGCCCCCTTACACTCTTGACAAGGCCCAAGAGAAGCAGCCTCTCGATGCGGCTGAATTCCTGTTCCCGGGAGGAAAAAAGGGGGCTGAGGGAGAGCCCTTCATTCTCAACATCGGGCCCCACCACGTGAGCACTCACGGTCTGCTGCGCTGCATGGCCTCTCTCGACGGGGAGGAAATCAGGCAGCTGGAACTGGACATCGGCTACCACCACCGGGGTGTGGAAAAAATCGGGGAACGCCAAACGTGGCACCAGTTCATTCCTTACACGGACCGGGTCGATTATCTGGCGGGTGCGGCCAACAACCTTTCTTATGTGCTGGCCGTGGAAAAACTGGCGGACATCGAGGTTCCCGAACGAGCTCAGGTGATACGGGTACTCCTCTCGGAGCTTTTCCGCCTGAGCAACCACCTGGTTTACTTTGCAACCTTTGCGCACGATGTGGGGGCCATGTCCCCCAATTTCTACACTTTCGCCGAACGGGAGATGATTCTCGATGTGGTGGAACTCATCACGGGGGGAAGGTTGCATCCCTCCTGGTTTCGCCTGGGAGGCGTTGCCGCCGATCTGCCCGACGGCTGGAAGGAAGCGGTGGAAGCTTTTGTCAAAATATTTCCCGG
>PXBG01000094.1 GCA_003566995.1 Syntrophobacteraceae bacterium | reverse complement strand
GAACTGGGCCAACTGGTGACCGGGACGGTTGAAAAAGATGTGAAGGAGTTTCTCATGACCACCTATGAACAGCTCAAGCAGGAAGGTGAACAGATTGGGTTGCAGAAAGGTCTGCAGATGGGTGCCAGGCGCGTGTTGATCCGCCAGCTCTCCAAAAGATTCCATGCGGGTGCGGCTCAGCTGGAGCCGCTTCTGAGCAGGCTGGACCCCGATCAGCAGAACGAGCTGAGCGAGAAGATTCTCGAAGCTTCCAGCCTGGAAGAAATCCGTGAATGGCTCGAGTCTGTCTGTCAGAACTGAAGAGGGCCGCAGAAGGTCTGGATGGCACCTCGGCCACACCTTCACGCCCCTCCCCTGGGACCGCCGAGCCCCGGCCCGGCATACTTGTCTGCCTTTATGATTCAAACTGGTGGGCGGGATGATGCCTTGCCCACCCTGCGATGTGATGGCACACTGTTTGCGCTTGTAATGGGTTGATGTGTTCCCACACCGTGCTCCGGCGTGAGGGTGCAGGGTGGCCACAGGGTTTTTTTGTGCCCACCTTCCAGGTGAAAGGTGTCTGCTGCACTGTAGGGAGGGGCGTTTGGTGTCCCCCCTGTTCTTGTTTCAACCCGATCATTTCAAGGTTTGTGTTGAGGAATCAACATGTTTTCTCAAAGCCCTTTCATCACCCCCACCCTGCTCCGCTATGACGGAGAAGGCGTGCAGGCAGGATGGGACTGGACGGGGGTGGCCAAGGCCCGTGATGGACGCGTCCTGGGGTCGGCCGTTCTCCACGAATCGGGCATCTTCATGCTCACGGCCGCTCACCTGGTGGATGAACTGGACATGTCCGCAACGGAAGTGGTTTTTCACGTGGATGGACAGGTTCACCACCGCCAGGTCACAGACTTTTTGACCTATCCCGGTGCCGCCACCAATGATCACGGAATCTGGCACGATTTGGGGGTCATGGTGCTGAATCAGGCGGCGCCCGTGGCAGCGGACCGATACGCGCTTTACCGGGGGAATGAAGAAGTGGGGGAAGTGGTCACCCTGGCCGGTTATGGAACCGTCCCGGAGGCTTCCCCCTCACAAGCCAATGTGCGCCGTTCGGGATTGAACACCGTGGACGCCCTCGGATCCTCTCTCCCCTGGAGTGGGTTGCAGGGAACCCTGGAAGACCAGCTCTTCTTTGACTATGACAGCGGCCTTTCCCGCCATGACACTTTGGGAAACCTTCTGGGAGAGCCGCATCGCGGCCTGGGTGGCCGGGAAGCCTTCCTCTCCCCGGGAGATTCGGGGGGCGGCATGTTCATTCACCAGGATGGAGAGCCCTTTCTGGCGGGGATCAACAGCTACATCACGGGGTTTTCCTTTGGCGCCAACGCCTCCTCCCATGATGCTTTGGGGGCCCTGGGGGCTGCCACCCGTGTCAGTTCCTACGCAGACTGGATCGACTCCGTCACGGGAATGGTCCAGGAACCCCTTGCCCGAAGCACCCTTCCCCCGCCCGCCCATGAGGTGCCGCTGACCGTGAATGAAGGCCACGGAGTCTGGTTTCTGGTGCAGCTGGGAGCGCCCGCAGAAGAGGTGGCATCCGTGGAGTTCTTCACCCGTGACGGCACCGCCCTGGCCGGATACGACTACATCCCCACGGAAGGTGTGCTCACCCTGGAACCGGGGCAGCAGTGGGCCAAAATATGGGTGCAGACCCTGGCCGACAACCTGAGGGAAGGGAATGAATCCTTCTCCCTGGTTCTGACCAATCCCCAAGGGGCTTCTTTCCCGCCGGGTGTCGATGAACTGACGGCGCAACGGACCATTGTGGATGATGTGTCTCTTTCGGGAGTGACGGTCATGACCCCGGAGCTTTTTGACGTTTGCTTCTAGATTTCACTCTTGATCTCGCTCTTGGCCGTGAAGCGGCGCAGGTTGGCCAGGGCGATGTGATAGTCGGCCATGGCCTGGTTGAGGCTCGACTGGGCCACGGTGAGCTGTTCCTGGGCGTCCAGAAGGTCCAGGGGGGTTCCCGTTCCCATTCGAATGCGCATGTCCGCCTGTTCGTAGGCTTCCTCCGCATCGGCGATGCGAATGTGGGCGATTCGAATCTGGTTTTCCGATTCCTTCACGTTGAGATGAGTTTCCCGAACCCGGGCGTCCACGGCCAGCATGACATCCTTGAGCATGGCTTTGGCACTTTCCATGGTTCGCCGGTGGCTCCGGGTTTCATAATAGGTGCTTCCTCCCGAAAACAGCTCCCAGGTAACGTTTATCCCCAAGGAATAGTAGGATCGATCCCGGTCAGTGGCCCTGGTGGAACCGTACTCGATGTGCTGGTTCACATAATCGGCATAAACGTCCACGCTGGGGCTGAAACGGCTTCTGGAGGTCTTCATGTCCCGTTCCGCAATTTCCACGTCCAGTTGGGCGGTGAAGATTTCGGGCAGGTTTTCCCGGGCGAGAAAGAGGGATTTTTCCAAATCCGGGTAATCTTCGGGAGCGAAGGCCTCGAAGTCTCCCTCCACGCGTATGGGGTGGTCAGGCTCCAGGCCCATGAGAGAGCGCAGAAGGACCAGCTGGACCTGCTCATCGCTTTGGGCCCGTGAAAGGCGCTGATGGGCTTCGGCCAGGGCCGTTTCCGTCTGAAGAATGAAGAGTCGGGGGGCCACACGGGCCTCGAAAAAAGCCTCCGCAGCCTCTTTTTGCTTTTCCAGGCGGGCCACGGAGGCCTCATAGGCGCTGATGTCCGCCCGGGTCCTCAGGAGGCGGAAATAAGCGGTTCGAACCTCCAGAACCACTTCCCGAAAGGTCCTTCGAAGCTGCTGGTGGCTGCGCTCTCGAAGGAGATCCGCACGGGCGTAGGTGTTCCAGCGCCCTAAGCCGTCGAAGAGGTTCTGCTGCACTCCAACCCTCCACGTGCGGTCCGTCTGGCTGATGTAGTCGGGGTCCAATTCATCCACACTGTCGGGATTTTCGATCCGGCTCAGGCTGCCCGAGGCCACCACCCTGGGCAGGAAAGCGCCCCTGGCGGAAGAGACGCTGTCTCTGGCCGCTTCCAGCCGAAGGGATTCGGAGGCGATGCGGGCGTTCTTTTCCATGGCCCGGTCCAGCATGGATTCAAGAGTCCACGGGGGAGGCTCCTCCGCCACGGCAGGAAGGGAACATGCCCAGAGAAACAGGCCGCACAACAAAAAAATCCGCTTCAAAACTCCACCTCCCGGGGACTCAACCCCCCTTTTCTGCTTTTTCCTCGTTTGCAAACCACTGGGCAATGCGGTTCGCACTGAAGCTTTCCCGGCGGAAAGAAAACCAGGAGTCCATGGTTTTCTCCCACAAGGGGCCTTCTATGTCCACCACCTTGGAAATTTTGGAAAGGGCTCTCGCTTCAGGGCCCCTTTGCGCAAGGCAGGTCACCACCAGGTCCATGACGGCCCCTGTGGCGATGAGGCTTGACGCCATCCTCACGGGCATGTCCGCCTTGAGCACGTGCGTCCGAAAGGCCTCCAGGGCCTCTTCCGGCTCCAGGAAAAAGGGCGTGAGGTCCCTGGAGGTGCACATGAGATAAAGGTGGGCCAGTCCGGCCCTCTGGGCTGTGGGAATGCTCTCCATCCAGGCGAGAAGCACAAGACCCGGATGCTCCTTTTCCTGGTGAACATCATGATTCACGGAGGGCCTTTCGAAAATTTTCCGTCAAGGGATCCAGGATGTATTCGAACAGGGTGCGTTCCTTGGTGGTGATGAAGACCGTGGCCGGCATTCCCGGCGAGAGGGTGAGTCCCTGTTCGTGAAGATCCTCGTGTTCGATTTCCGCGTGCACCAGGAACATGGGCATTTCCCCATAGGGAGTGCGCGTCATGGTGCTGTCGGGGGACACATAGACCACCGTGCCTCCCACGGGCTTCACTTCACGCTGGCTGAAGGCCGAGAGCTGAATGCGCGCCTCCTGCCCTATGTGGACATTGGCAATGTCCCTCGTTTGAACCTCTGCCTCCACAATGAGAGGGCTTTCCCGGGGGACCACGTCCATGAGCTTGTCCCCGGGCCGAATCACGGCCCCGATGGTGAAAACCTGAAGGTCCATGACGATGCCTGAAACGGGGGCACGCACCACCAGGAGATTGAGGGCGTCCTTCATGGGCCTCAGCCTCTCCTGAGTTTCAAAAACCCTGGCCAGGGCTTCCGCATGCTGGGTGGTGGCGCGCTGAACGTATTCTTTCCGCAACTCCACCATGCGCAGTTCCAGTTCGGCGATGCGCTCCCGGGCCTGGGCGATGTTTTGCCAGGCCGTGCTCTTCCGCGCTTCCCGGTCCGCAATGTTGCGGCGAAGCTCAAAAATGGGCGTCATTTCCAGATAGCGCGCTTTCTCCAGGGCCTCTTTCGCTTT
>PXBG01000085.1 GCA_003566995.1 Syntrophobacteraceae bacterium | reverse complement strand
GCGGGGGAGAACGGCGGCGAGCTTCTTTTCAGCGGTCCTCCCGCCCTCCTTGAGGGGCAGAAGGAGTCCTTGACGGGAGCTTACCTGTCAGGCACCGCTTTCCTTCCCGGCCCATCCCGGAGAAAGTGTTTCCAGAGAGGGACCCTTCTCGTCAAAGGGGCGAGGGGACACAACCTGAAAAACATCACCGCGAGGTTTCCCCTGGGCTGCATCACCTGTGTGACGGGAGTCTCCGGTTCGGGAAAGAGCACCCTCGTCATCCAAACCCTTTACAAAGCCCTTGCAAGGCAAATCCACGGGGCCCAAACTCAGCCCTGCCCCTTCACAGCCATGGAGGGACATGAGTCCATCACCAAGGTGCTGGCAGTGGACCAAAAACCCATCGGAAAGACTCCCCGTTCCACTCCCGCCACTTATTCGGCGGTTTTCAGGTCCATCCGGGAACTTTTCAGCAGACTGCCCGAAAGCAGAACAAGAGGATACACCTCCAGCAGGTTCTCTTACAATGTGAAGGGGGGACGGTGCGAGTCCTGCAAAGGGGATGGAATCGAGCGGGTGGAGATGTTTTTTTTGCCCGACGTGTACGTGACCTGCCCTTACTGCTCCGGAAAACGTTTCAACGCCTCAACCCTGTCGGTCACCTACAAGGGCAGATCCATTGCGGACATCCTGGACATGACCTTTATGGAAGCCAGTCTTTTTTTCAAGAACGTACCGTCCATACAAAAAAACCTGAACAGCTTCCTGGAGGTGGGACTGGGCTACCTGAGACTTGGCCAGCCCGCCACAACCCTTTCGGGAGGAGAGGCTCAACGGATCAAACTGGCAACGGAGCTCGCCCGAAGCACACCTCCAGGCACCCTCTTCATTCTGGACGAACCCACGAGGGGGCTCCATGCCGCAGACATTGACAAGCTGCTCCACATCCTGCAGAGCCTGGCGGAACGTGATCACACGGTCGTCCTCATCGAACATCACCCGGATGTGATTGGAGCCGCAGACTATGTGGTGGACATGGGGCCGGAAGGGGGATTGGATGGAGGAAACATTGTGGCGGAGGGTACCCCTGAGCAGATCGCAGCGGATGAACGTTCCGTGACGGGAAAGTATTTGGGGCCTTTTCACACCTGAAGGAAGAATCCGCCGGCGGTCGGTCCAGGGGAGTTTCAGCTTCCCACGGAAAGGTGATAAGCGATAGAGTCCAGCTTGATGGTGAAGTCCACATTTTCCACGTGGCAGCAGTCGGGCACCTGAATCTGAACAGGGGCAAAGTTCAGAATTCCGTTGATCCCGGCCAGGACCAGCTGATTGGCAATGCCCTGGGCTTCGCCGGCGGGAGTGGTGATGAGGCCGATGAGGACTTCTTTTTCCTTGATTTTTTCTTCCAGTTCATCCACATGGTTCACGGTGATTCCATTGGGAAGGCGTTTCCCCACCTTTTTGGGATCCACATCGAAGGCGGCCGTGAAAATATAGCCGTGTTTGGTGAAGTTGCCGTGCCGCAGCAGAGCGGAACCGAGATTCCCGACACCGATCATGGCCAGGTTCCAGGGCCGGTTGAGGCCAAGGATGTCTTTGATCTGAACCACCAGGTCGTTGACCCGGTACCCCACACCCCGAACTCCAAATTCCCCGAAATAGGCCAGATCCTTTCTGATTTGAGCAGGATTGACACCACACTGTTTGGCCAGACGTTCTGAGGAAATGACTTCCACATCTTCCTCGAGCATTTCCTGAAGGGTGCGCATGTAAATGGAAAGCCGATTGATGGTTGCCATGGGAATCTTGGCAAATTTCATCCTAACTGACCTCGCCTGATGCATTTTCGTCACACGGATACACGATCAGATCCGCTCAGAAACAACCACAAACATGTGAGATAATTCACATCAAACAGCAAAAAAACAAGCCGCGAAACGCAGCTTTCCAAGAGAGACTCACCACCTTCCCCCATGAGCCAGAAGCAGGGAAGGTGGTGAGAGAGTTCTTCAGGAAAGCAATCCGGGCTGAGGGTTTATCCCAGACCCACGAATCCCTGAATGGCGTTGGAAACGGGGTTGGCGTAGATGAGGATCAGTGACACAACGAGTGCGTAAATGGCCAGAGATTCGATCATGGCAAGACCGATGAGCATGGTCACGGTGACTTTACCGGAAGCATCGGGGTTGCGCGCGATGCCCTCAACGGCGCCACGGATGGCGATGCCCTGAGCGATCCCACAACCAAAGGCGGCGATGGCCATGCCAAATCCCGCTGCGATGGCAGAATAGACGAAGAAGTTGAGGCCTACCGCCTCGGGGCTGTCTGCAGCAAAGGCCATGGTGCTCAGTCCGAGGACAAAAAGGGTGGTCAGAACAGCTACTTTTTTAGACATTTAGAAAACCTCCTGCAAGTTCGTAAAAGTGTGATGGAATTTGAGTGATACAAACATATCAAGAACGGCCTTCCCGTAACCGCCGGATCAATGGGCGTGCTCCATGGCTCCTGCAAAATACATCATGGACAGGAGGCAGAAGATGAACGCCTGAATGAAGCCTGTGAACAGTCCCAGGAACATCATGGGGAGAGGCGCCAGGTAGAGGCCTGCCAGGAAGAAAAGGATGGCCAGGACCAGCTCTTCACCAAAAACGTTGCCAAAAAGACGAATGGAGAGGCTGAGAACGCGCGCGATGTGTCCGATGATTTCGATGGGCATGATGAGGGGAGTCAACCACCAGACAGGACCCATGAAATGCTTGATGTATTTGACTCCATGAAATTTCACACCGAGCACGTGAGTGAACACCACAACGATCACCGCACACGCTGCGGTGGTGTTGATGTTTGCGGTGGGTGAAAAGAAGCCGGGAATCATCCCCATGTAATTGCTCACGAGAATGAAAAACCCCAGAGTGGCGATGAGGGGGAAAACGAAGCGTCCCTGCTCTCCCGTGATGCCGACCATGAAGTCTTCGATACCGCTGATGATGACCTCAAACACGTTTTGCCCTTTTTCGGGCACCATCTGAATCCGGCTCACAGCCATTTTTGCCAGGACCAGTATCACCAGCATGACCACCCAGGTGTAGGTCACATGAGGTTGCAGAATGAAATCCACCAGAGACTGGGCTTCCTCCGGCCCCACCAAGTGAAAGCCCAGCTTCTCAAACAGAAGGTTCAAAAAAAGAATCGGGTGTTCCATGCTCTATCCGTCCCCCCTTTTGGTAAAAGAGACCAAATACTCCAGTCCTCCAACTATGACCACACTCATCACTACAGTGGACAAACCCGCCAGAAAAGCCAACGGATCCACCCAGCCCAAGTAGATGAACAGAAAAACGAGAAATAAACTCCCGAAATATCTCAGATAGTAGCTAAAAAACAGTCCCGCCTTTGAAGACGATCCACCCGGCTTTTGAAGAGCCCTTCGAAGCTGCCACTTGAGAATCTGGAAGCTCAGAATGACAATGCCCCCTCCCAGAAAGACACTCAGCGCCGCTTGTTTCGAAAAGAACACCCAAGCGGCCACACTCATGGTGACCAGCACCGCACCACTGATGCTTTGAATCCGCATGAGGAGATTTTCAGTCGGTACGATCTCCCCCACTATTTGTCAGAACCTTTCGAATCTTCTTTTTGCTGTTTGGCTGCAAAACGATAGTAATTGAGAAACCCTGCAATGACTCCGAAAATGAGGAAGACGAATGCCAGCTTGGGAAAAGTGTCGAATTTGCGATCCAGCCATATGCCGATACCGAGCCCGATGAAGATGGAGAGGGCTACCTGGAGTCCGATGGTGCTCGCCTCAGCAAGCAAGCGGTAGTATTTTTTTTTGTCTTCGTTTTTCATGGCCCACTTCGTGTAAATGTTCACAGACGTACCTAGCACAGCCCCCCCCGTGAGTCAAACCTTTTTTGGGAAATGCTGTGTCATGAAACCTTTTCGCACACCACTTTCAGGGCCTTTGAAGCTGCCTCGAGGGTGGCATCCAAATGGTCTTTTTCATGGGCGAGGCTCACGAAAAAGGACTCGAACTGAGAAGGAGCAAAATAGACTCCCTCCTTGAGCATTTCCCGAAAGAAAAGGGCATAGGCCTCCGTGTCAGCCTTCTGAGCCGATGCGAAATCCACGACCGGATCGGGTGTGAAGAAGCCGCAACCGAGCGATCCCACGCGGTTGAGCGTCATGGCGATGGGGGCCCTGCCGGCCACTGCCTTCAAGCCTCCCTCCAGATAGGCGGCTTTCTCTTCCAGCTCCTCGTAAACACCTTTTTGGCTGAGAATCTCCAACGCGGCCAATCCGGCGCTCATGGCCAGAGGATTGCCCGAAAGAGTGCCCGCCTGATAAACGTTTCCCACGGGAGCCATGCGCTCCATGACCTCCGCACGGCCTCCATAGGCTCCCACGGGAAGGCCTCCCCCGATGATCTTGCCCAAACACGTCAGGTCAGGGAGCACTCCCAGAAGTTCCTGGGCCCCGCCCGGGGCCAACCGAAAACCAGTGATCACCTCATCGAAGATGAGCAGGCTTCCAAATTCATCGCAGAGCTTCCTCAAGCCGCCGAGGAACCCCTCCGCCGGAAGCACCACTCCCATGTTCGCCGCAACGGGTTCCACAATGATGGCCGCCACATCCTCCCCGACCTCGCGCATCACCTCCTGAACCTGCTGAAGGTCATTGTAGGGAACAGAGAGAGTGTGGTGCACGATCTCCTCGGGAACTCCCGGACTGCCGGGAATTCCGAGGGTTGCAAGACCCGAGCCCGACTGCACCAGAAGACAGTCTCCATGGCCGTGATAGCATCCGTTGAACTTGAGGATCTTTCGACGGCCCGTGTACCCCCGTGCCAGCCGAATGGCGCTCATGGTGGCCTCCGTTCCCGAACTCACCATGCGCACCATCTCCATGGACGGCACCATCTCCACCACCCGGGCGGCCATTCGAACTTCCGACTCCGTTGGAATTCCATAGGAAGTGCCCTTTTCAGCACTCTTCCGCACGGCCTCCACCACACGAGGATGGGCATGGCCCATGATGAGAGGCCCCCAGGAACCCACATAGTCGATATACACGTTGCCGTCTTCGTCCATGAGACGGCAATCCCTGGCCTCCTTCACAAAAAAAGGAGTGAATCCCACCGATTTCCCTGATCTCACGGGACTGTTCACTCCTCCTGGCATCCATTTGCAGGCTTCCTCATAAAGCTGCTGGGACCTGGTCCATTTCATGGGTCATTGACTCCTTTCATCTCTCAGGTGGCACTTCAAATGACCTCTCACCCTGCAGAGACCATCGGCACCACCAGGCATCGCACCCTTCAGCAAAAGCCCTTCTCACACCTCCAGAACAGCCATGTCATACTGGTCCAGATGAATGTTGGGGTCGGCTTTCACCATGATGCAAGCGTTCAACCGTTCTTCCATTCGCTCCAGATGGCCCCGTTCCTCATCATAGAACCGCGCAGCCACTTCCGGGTGCACCATCACGACGATATTCCGGCCCAGGAAATCACTTTTTTCCCTTTCCAGCTCCCTCAAGACCTCGTAGCAAACCGTCTGTTTGGACTTCAAGTATCCCGCTCCCTCGCAATAGAAACACGGCTCGCAAAGCACCTGACCGATGCTCTCCCGCGTCCTCTTTCTTGTCATCTCCACCAGGCCCAGCTCGGACATGCCCAGAATGTTGGTTTTGCTCTTGTCCCTGCGCATGGCTTCCTTGAGCGCATTGCACACTTTTTCGCGGCTGGTCTCTTTTTCCATGTCAATGAAGTCAATAATGATGATGCCGCCGATGTTGCGCAACCGCAATTGATAGGCGATCTCCTTGAGGGCTTCCAGGTTGGTTTTGAGGATCGTTTCCTCCAGGTTCCGCTTGCCCACGTATCGGCCCGTATTCACATCGATGGCGGTGAGTGCTTCCGTTCTCTCGATGACGATGTAGCCTCCGGACTTCAACCAGATCTTTCTGCTGAGAGCCCTCTGGACCTCCATCTCAATGCCGTAGGCATCGAAAATGGGTTCTTCTCCGCCATAAAGTTCCACGGAACTCTGAAGGGAAGGCATGAAAGTTTCCGTGAAGCTGAGAATTTTCCTGTATTCGCTTTCCGAATCAATGACAAGGCGATCCACTTCCTTTGTGAACAAATCCCTCACCGCTCTCAGAGTGATGTCCAGTTCCTGATAGACCAGAGAAGGAACCGGCGCCTGCTCAGCCTGGCGCTGAATGCTTTCCCAGAGCTTTATGAGAAAGTCCACTTCAGCCTTGAGCTTTTCGGCTTCAGCGTCTTCCGCCACCGTTCTCACAATGAACCCGTAATTGGGCGGCTTGATGGCGCACATGATTTCCCGAAGGCGCTTTCTTTCTTTTTCATTTTCAATGCGCCGGGAAACTCCCACATGGTCCATGGTGGGCATGAGCACCAGGTGTCGCCCCGGCAGGGTGATGTGGGTGGTGATGCGCGCCCCTTTGCTGCCAATGGGTTCTTTGGCAACCTGAACAAGGATGTCCTGCCCCTCCCGAAGGCGTTCTTCGATGGGAACCTGCGCGCAGCTTCTGGGCAGGTCCAAAGCCTCCTGAAGCTCCTGCTCCATGGAGGAAGATTCCTCGTCCTCTTCCGATTCGTCCTCCTCTGCCACACAGGAATGCAGCAGCAACTGCTCGACTTCTCCCATGGGGTGATGAATATCGGTCACATAGAGAAAAGCGGCCTTGTCCAGGGCCACATCCACAAAAGCCGCCTGCATGCCGGGAAGAACCCGGACCACGCGTCCTTTGTAGATGTTGCCCCCAATGCCGCGGCCGGAACGTCGCTCCACATGAAATTCAGCGACCTGGCCACTCTCCACGAGGGCCACCCGTGTTTCAAAAAAATCAGCATTGATGATGAGCTCTGCCGACATTCTCCTCACCTTCCCCTTCTGAAAGCTGCCATACTGCAACCTTGCGCACACGACATTCACCGAAATTGTCCAGGGGCTCTTCCAGCAAATGCTGAAGCACGTTCATGGGCCTGAAGCAGGCCTGCTCAATCTCCACCAGGTCCATCTCCAGTGAGGACTCATCCGCCAGGCGAACTGCCAGCAGAACCCGGTGCAGAGGGGCAGTGAGCTTTCCCTTTTTGGTTTTTTTTTCAAGAAAATCCTCTGAACGGGAAGGCCACGCCTCCAGGACTCTGCGAACCCTTTCAGTGCCAAGGCCCTCGATCACGTAGGTCACTCGCTGCGCCCCTTTTCTTCTGGCCCTTCGCGCCACACGGGACACATTTCTGATCTCCACCCCCTGGGGCAAGTGCGCGTTGAGACGGTCGCCAATCTCCTGAGGGTCCTCTCTTCGTGTCAAGGTGAGATAGGCCTCCGAGACCTCGCTTTCCATTCCCAGGGGAAGAGCCTCAGTGAAGGAGAGTTTCATGTGGGGATGAAATCCTTTGGAGTACCCGGCGGGAAGCCCGGCGCGCCTCACGGCCCGCATGAGAGCCTGCGACAATTCTATTTGGCCCACGAACCGAATGGTGCCTGTCTTGGAATATTGCAACCGATACAAAACACCCTCTGACACATGAGCACCCGCAGCTTCGCCAACCCCCGCGCCGTCGTGGAACTCAACGGGCGTTTCATGGTGGAGTGAAGGCCTGACCTGATCATGATCGCAAACCCCGCAACCCGTGCACTCGCTCCAACGGCAATCGTCCGTGAACTCCTCCCGGAGTCCCCTGTTCATTTCCCGGTGGAGATATTCCTTGTCCACGCCCGAAGAAAGATGGTCCCACGGAAGAACCTCATCCCTGGAACGTTCCCGATAGGTGTAAAAGGAAGGATCAATTCCTTCTTCCTGGAAAGCCTGTTCCCACAAATCCTCGCGGAGGTATTCCGTCCAGCCGTCGAAGCGGGCTCCCATGCGCCACGCCCTCTCAATCACCGGCGCGAGACGCCGGTCTCCCCGCGCAAAGACCCCTTCCAGAAAACTCTGCCCGGGATGATGCCACTTCAACCGCATTCCCGGCTTTCGAAGGTTGACCTTCAGATACTCCAGGCAATCTTCCACCTCTTCCCTGCGCATCTGAGCCTTCCACTGAAAGGGGGTCATGGCTTTGGGAACGAAAGTGGAAACGGAAACATTGACGGCAGCCTTGGATCTCTTGCCCAACTTCCACACTTCGTGACAAAGGGCCACCAGCGCCTCCAGGTCTTCCTGTCTTTCCGTTGGAAGGCCTATCATGAAGTAAAGCTTGAGCACTCTCCATCCCAGCCCGTAAGCACTTTCCGCGGCAGCCAGGAGTTCCTCGTCCAGAATCTCTTTGTTGATGACACGGCGCAGCCGCTCACTGCCCGCTTCAGGAGCCAGGGTGAAGCCCGTTTTGCGAACCTGCCTGATGAGTTCCATGAGCTCAGGGGTCAGGGTTCCCACTCTCATGGAGGGGAAAGAAACGGCAACCTTTTCTCCGCTGAAACGCCTCATGAGTTCGGTGAGAAGGGGCTGAATGTGACAGTAGTCGCCTGTGCTCAAGGACAGAAGGGACAACTCTTCATAGCCCGTTTTTTCCAGGGCCCTCTTTGCCTCCGACACAATCCTGGCGGGATTGCGCTCCCGAACAGGCCTGTAAATGAAACTGGCCTGGCAGAAACGGCATCCCCGAGTGCATCCTCTGGCGATTTCGATTCCCAGACGGTTGTGAACAATATCCAGGAGCGGAACCAGTGGTTTCTCCGGAAGGGGAGAACCCGTGTCCAGATCGAGGACCAGCCGTTTCCCTACGGAGCGGTGGTCTTCACGCAGGGGCTCTATGGATGAAATGACGCCGCCATCGCCATAACGGACCTGGAAAAATGAGGGGACATAGACCCCCTCCACGCGGCAGATCCTCTCCAGGAAAACCTGGCGCTCCGCCCCTTCCTCTTTCCAGCCCTCATAAATCCCGGCGATTTCCCCGAGAAGCTCTTCGGCCTCCCCCAGCACAAAAAAATCGAAGAAAGAGGCAAGGGGTTCCGGATTGAAGGCACAGGGCCCTCCTCCCACAATCCATGGATCATCCCCGGACCTTGAATCGGCCCTGAAAGGAATTCCCGCCCCATGCAAAATGGTCAGAATATTTGTGTAACTGAGTTCATACTGAAGGCTGAAACCCAAAAAATCAAAATCTTTTAAGTTCCGGCGGCTTTCAATGGCCCTGAGAGGTTCTCCCTCTTCCTTCAGCCTTCCTTCGAAATCGAACCAGGGTGCGTACACCCGGTCTGCCATCACCCCATCCATTCCATTGAGAATGTGATAGAGAAGACGCAGGCCAAGGTGGCTCAACCCCACCTCATACACATCGGGAAATGCCAGAGCAAATCTCACCCGCGCATCCCCAAAGCTCTTTCCGCAGGCGTTGATTTCCCCTCCCACGTATCGGCCGGGCCTTTCAACACCTTGCAATGATTTCTCAAACATTCAGAACAGCCTCAACCGCAAGGGATCACTTTCCATACAAAGGCGACATGCTTCGAAGCATGGTGACCACCTGCGTCAATGTTTCAATGGCCTGGCGCACCTCTTCAGAGGAATTCTCTTCGCCCAGGGTGAACAGCAGCGTCCCCACAGCCCCATTGCCCAAAGCCCCCATGGCCTCCAGAACATGGGAAGCTTTGGCGGTGATGGACATGCAGGCGGAGGCACCGGCAACACTGACCCCTTTCAGGTCCATGTGAAGCAGCAGTGCTTCTCCTTCCACATATTCAAAAGAAACGTTCACCAGGCCGGGAATGTGGTTCTCGGGATGACCATTGAATTGAATGTGGTCAATATTTTGTCGGATTCCATTCCGCAGAAGGGCCTCCAACTCTCGACAGCTTTTCATGCGCTCCGGCATTTTCTCCCTGGCCACCTCCGCTGCCTTTCCAAGACCCACAAGGCACGGCACATTCTCCGTGCCCGTTCTTCGCCCATCCTCCTGGCCGCCCCCATGAAAAAGAGGCCACAGGGAAATGCCTTTGCGACAATAGAGAGCGGCACCCCCTTTGGGGCCTCCGAACTGGTTTCCCGAAAGGCTCAGCAGATCCACTCCCAGCTCGTCGACGTTCACGGGAACGCGCCCCACCGAGGCCACCCCATCGGCGTGAAAGGGAATCCCCCTCTTCCGGGTGTGCAAGGAAATTTCATGGAGGAGTTGAAGCGTCCCCACCTCATTGTTGGCATGCATGATGGTGACCAGCCCCGTCTCGGGACGAAGCGCCTTCTCAACATCGTCCGGATTCACCTGCCCGCGGGAGTCCACAGGCACCTCAGTGATCTCAAAACCCAGCTTTTCCAGGGCCTTGGCCCCATAAAGAACGGAGTAGTGCTCGATGGAAGAAAGGACGATGTGCTTCTTTTCCGGAAAGCTGTTGAGGGCCACTCCCTTGATGGCCAGGTTGTTGGACTCTGTGCCGCAGGAAGTGAAGATGATTTCTTCCGGTTCCGAGGCGATCAGGCGAGCGACCTGCTCCCGGCTCTGAAAGAGAGCTTCCTGTGGAACTTCACCATGATGGTGAATGCTGGCGGGGTTTCCATATTCCTTCTCCAGGTAGGGCATCATCGCTTCCAGCACTTCCGGCAAAAGGGGAGTGCCCGCAATGTGATCCATATATATGCGCTGGCCTTTCATCCGTGCAGTTTCCTCCATCCATTCCGTGTTGATTTCCCTGGAAGACCGGCGGACGGCATGGCTCTTCACAGGTGCTGTTTCCAATAGCATAAACGTAAATTTATAATGGGGAGATTTCACAAGAGTCAACACAAATCCTCCCTGCAAGGCAAGGAGAATGATGATCTGAACATTGCGAACAATCGCCGTACGCCCCCGGCCGAACCGCACCAGAGAACCATCGCCGGGGAATCTGTCCCAGGGACACAGGCGGGTTAGGTGCTCGATTTCCCCTTGCATTCTAAATCCTCGCATGCTAAGCAGTATGCGATTTTTCTGCGCTACATCTTGGAGCCTGTGATAAGAACATTGCGAATTCAATAGGCAGCTGCTAGATTGGTTTCATACAGATCACACTGACAAAGTTAAGGAGGAAAATTTATGAAAGTTTTTGTGGGTGGCGTCGTCGCCGCATTTCTGGGCATCATTGGAATTCTCGTGTTTTTCGGCCAATTCCTTCAGCTTCTTGCCGGGGCAGTTCCCTTGATGCTTCTCGTAGGAGGCGCCATGGCCGCTTACCTGGGCTATGACGAAGTCAAAGACAAACTTCCGCTCCCCAAGAACAAAATGCAGTCGGGCGCTGAGTCTGCACCCGAATCCAACTACAAGGCGGAAGCCGAAAAATACAAAGAAGAGGTGGAACGCCTCAAGTCAGAGCTGGAGAAAAGCAAGTCAGAAACTCAATCCTAGCTCATGCCTTCCTGCAATGGTTTTTCACCCCAAAGAGGCACCCCCGCGGTGCCTCTTCGGGGTGTGCGGGCCATCAAAAATGGGCCTCCGTCCAGTTTTCACCCCACCCCATTTCCACTTTCAGGGGCACGGACAACTCCCATATCCCTTCCATCTCGCGGCGAACCACTTCCTTCGCCGGCTCCAGTCTCTCCACGGGAACCTCAAAGACAAGCTCATCATGCACCTGGAGCAACATATGAGCTCCCAGCCCTTCTTCATCCATGCGCTCATCCAGGCTGACCATCGCCTTTTTGATGAAGTCTGCCGCTGTTCCCTGTATGGGAGTGTTGATGGCTAAACGTTCCCCCTGCTGACGAATGGTGCGGTTGCGGCTTGCAAGCTCGGGCAGGGGCCGCCTGCGCCCCATGAGCGTCTCGGAATAACCCCGCTCACGGGCCTTCTCCGTCATTTCCTCAATGAACCTTTTGACACCTTCATAGCGCTCAAAATACCGGTCGATGGCCGCTTTTGCCATTTTCTGGCCAATGCGCAAGCGTTGAGCCAGTCCGAAAGGCCCCATTCCATAGATGATTCCGAAATTGATCGCCTTGGCCTGGCGGCGCATTTCCGAGGTCACCTCATGAGGGGGGAGGCCGAACATCTCTGCGGCTGTTCGCCTGTGAACATCGGCTCCCGCCCGAAAAGCTTCGCACAGATGCACATCCCCGCTGTAATGAGCCAAAATGCGCAGTTCGATCTGGGAATAGTCGGCGGACAGGAGCACGAAACCGGGTGAAGGAACGAAGGCTTCCCTTATTTTTCTACCCTCTTCAGAACGTATGGGAATGTTTTGCAGATTTGGGTCGGAACTGCTGAGGCGCCCCGTGGCCGTGACGGTCTGATTGAAGGAGGTGTGAATCCGCCCTGTTTCCGGATGAATGAGCCGTATGAGGGAGTCCGTGTAGGTTCCTTTGAGCTTGGAAAGAGAGCGGTGCTTGAGGAGATGCTCCGCGATGGGGTGCTCCAGGGCCAACTCTTCCAAAACGCCCACATCCGTGGAGGGACCGGTTTTTGTCTTCTTCACCACACGAAGTCCCAATTTTTCGAAGAGAACGTGACCCAGTTGCCTGGGAGACTGTATGTTGAACTCCTCCTTGGCCAGGTCATAGATTTTTTCCGCTTCCCGGGCCAAAAGTTCGTCAAATTCACCCGACAGCTTCACGAGCTTGTCTGCGTCCACACAGATGCCCCGGTGTTCCATTTTGGCCAGCACCCGGATCAGGGGCAGCTCGAGGGATTCATACAATTCCAGAAGCTTCTCTTCTTCCAGCTTCTTTTTCAACAGGGGCATCAGCCGCCAGGTGACCTCCGCATCCTCACCGGAATATTCCGCAGCACGGTCCACATCCACCTCCGCAAACCCCACCTGGCTCTTTCCCTTGCCCGTCACGTCCGTGTAGGAAATCATGGTTTCTCCGAGGTGCTCCGCAGCGATTCTTTCGAGAGCATGAGACTGCGTGCCCGGATTGAGAAGATACCCCGCAACCATGGTGTCGAACCCGATGCCTTCCACGGACACGCCGTGCCGCTGAAAAACGACCCACTCGTACTTGATGTTCTGGCCCACCTTGGAGGGCTTATCTGATTCCAGAAGAGTTTTCAGTTCATGAAGCACCTTCTGTCCATTCAGCTGAGGGGTGGATCTTTCTCCCGTGTGCCCAAGAGGAATATAAAAGGCCTCGTGCTCTTCCCAGCACAAAGCGATTCCCACGATCAAAGCCAGCATGGAGTCTCTGGAAGAGGTTTCCAGATCCACAGAGAAAGATTCCTGCTCTCTCAGGCGCCTCAAAAGCGCTTCCAACTCTTCTTCATCCCTGACCACGTGCACCCTGCGTTCACTCCTGGCGCCCAGAGACCCCTCCCCCGCCACCTCTTGACCCCTCTCATGGCGAAGCACTTCCGCCAGTTTCTTGAATTCCAGTTCATCATAGAGCTGAAGGAGGTCCATCCACACGGGCTGAGAAGGAACAAGCTCTTCCGGGGCTGCGTCCATGGGCGCATCCCGGGGAAAAGACACGAGCTTTCTGGACAGAAAAGCAAGGTCACGATTCTCCTTTAGTTTTTTTTGAACAGACGGGGGAGTGACTTCGTCAATGTTTTCATAGATCGCTTCCAGGGATCCCCATTTCTGGAGCAATTGCCTGGCCGTTTTTTCCCCGACCCCCTTGACTCCGGGAACATTGTCCGAACTGTCCCCCATGAGGGCCAGAAAGTCTCCCATCTGTTCCGGGTGTATTCCAAACTTCTCCTTGACCTCCGCCTCCGTGAACAATCGGTCGTTTTGAGCATCCCACTGGCGAATGTGAGGATCCTCAATGAGCTGGTGAAGGTCCTTGTCCCCCGACACAATGACCACTTCAATCCCCTCTTCCCTGGCTTGCCGCGCCAGGGCCGCGATGATGTCATCGGCCTCATAGCCTTCCTTCTCCAGGTGGGGGATGCCCTGCAATGCAACGAGTTTTTTGATATAGGGCACCTGAACAGCCAGGTCTTCGGGCATCTTCTGCCTTGTGGCCTTATAGGGGCCGTAGAGCTCGTGGCGAAATGTGGGGCCCGGAGCATCGAACACCATGCACACATAATCGGGCTGCATTTCGCGCATCACCTTCTGAATCATCTGGGCGAAGCCGAAGATCGCCTGAGTGGGCAACCCCCTGGAGTTGCTGAGCCTTCCCAGGGCATAAAAAGCCCGGTAGAGATAGGAGCTTCCATCGATGACATAAAGCTTCTTTTTAGAGCTCATGGTTCTTGGGTCCTTTTTCCGGCACGGGCCTTCTTCCAGAAGAACTTCGGGGCCTCGACCGTTTCACGGGGGGTGGGAGGTATTCCTCGTTCACATGGCTCATGGCATGAAAAACATTCCCCCTCACCTTTTCATTGTGAGAGTAAAGGGTCTCCAGAAGGTTGCGCACCTGAGAGCGCTTGTTTTTTTCCAGGGACGGACAGCAGTTTTCCAGCAAGGGCAAACCAAGCCTTTTGACGGCTCGCTCCACCTTTCCTGCAGGGGTCATGGCGAGAGGGCGAATGACCGTGACTTTCCCCCCGAAAAAAGGCTGGCTGGGCACAATGGCAGCCACCTGTCCCGCATAGCAGATGTTGATGAAAAAGGTCTCGATGAAGTCGTCCTGATTGTGTCCCAAAGCGATTTTGTCGCAGCCCAGCTCCCTGGCTTTTTCAAAAAGGGCTTTTCGTCGAAGGCGGGCGCAGAGAAAACAGGGGTTTTCCCGGTTTTCCCGGCTGTGTGCCCGAATGCCGTGATCCGTCCTGATGATTTCATATGTGAATTGTTCCCGGATGAAAAATTCTTCGAGCCGCTGCGGCGACTCACTGTCGAAACCGGGATCCACATGCACGGCAACCAGGTTGTAATCAATGGGCGCTCTCGCCATTCGCTCCCTCAGAAGCCATAAAAGCAGCATGCTGTCCTTGCCTCCGGAAACACCCACCGCAATGGAGTCGCCATTCTCGATGAGATCATAGTGGTGGATGGCCCTGCCCATGAGGCGCCGCACTTCCCGTTCGATGAATGCCATGATCCTCCCTGATGGTTCATTGGATACGTCTCAAGCCACCATGGTCATGATGGAGAGAGATCGAAAGCTTTTCCCTGGACGTTCAGAAACTCCACACCCCTTTTGATCCCTTCCAGGGTCAGGTCCTCCATGTGGAAGACTTCGGCGATCTGAAAAATGGTGGAGCTGTGCCATCCCCATCGTTCCCTGGGAATGGGATTGAGCCAGAGGCTCACGGGAAATGCGGCCCTCAGCTCCCGCAGCCACTGAATTCCGGGCTTCCGCTCCTGGGATGTTATATTGAGCGCCCCCTGAGCCGCCAAAAGCTCAAAAGGAGCCATATTGGCATCCCCAATGACGATGAGGCGGGTCCTGGAGCTTTCACTCAGCAGATGGTCCCATTTCACAGGCCGGGTCCTTTCCGGGTTGGCATAAACGGTGCCGTAGATACAGTTGTGAAAATAGTAATGGTTCACATCCTGAAAAAGATCCCTGATCCGCTGGAAAATTCCCTTCACCAGCTCCACGTGGGGCCTCATGGAATAGCCCCCATTGTCCATGAGCAGGATCAACCTGAGACGATCGCGCAACTCCCTTCTGAAAAAAAGTTCAATCTCACCGCCATTTTTTGCCGTTCGGTGAATGGTCTCCTCCACATCCAGTTCCGTTTCAGGACCCATGGGTTGAAGGCTCTTGAGAGAAACAAGAACCTGCCGTAAATTTTCCTTCCCAAGTGTGGATTTTTCACTGTAATTGATGTAACGGCGCTGGTCGATCACCTTCACAGCAGCCCCGTGCCGTCCGCTCCCGTAGACTCTCACCCCCGCTGCAACCCGCCCCGCACTGTGCCCAAAAGGGGAAGAACCGCGGGTCCCAACCCAGCGGTGGCCTCCATGGTGTTCTCCTGCTTGGTCCAAAAGGGTTTGCCAGAAGCGGGAAAGCAACTCTTCTGTATCCGTTTCCCCGGGATTCGTGAGCCCCTGGCCTCCGTTTTCCAGTTCCTGCAGCCATTCACGAAAGGGCTTTTCATCCAGGAGCTCTTTCCAGCAAGGGAGACGGTCCTGGCCGCGTGAACCCAGGAAAAAGCGCGAAAAGACCTGCTCGAAAATGTCGTAATGTTCCACGCGCTTGACAAAAATCAGGCGGGACAGAAGGAAAAGCTGGTCCATGTTCCTGGCCACACCCTGCTGAAGGGCCCGGAAAAACTCCAACACATACTGCACGCTGATGGGAATGCCCGCCTTTTTCAGTTCATAGATGAAACCTATCATGAGTCCGGATCCTTCGGCATGCAATGGACAGGGTGACCCTTGGAGGCCAGTGCTGCTGACTGACATGGTCTCACCCACTTTGAAGGTCCACTCACGTCATTCCCCTCAGGGGTGAGTCCAGCCTCCACACTGAAGGAGGCACACCTGGAATTTCCTCCGCGCCATTCCCGCACAGGCGGGAATCCCGCCTCTTCAGAATGTTTTCTGAACCTCCGCCTGCGTGGAGGTGAAGGAACATGACCACACACGCAATCCCTTGAACCCAAGGCACTGCCCTTAGAAGATCTCCCTCCCACGACGCCATGGCTGGTCCAACGGGTGCTTTTCATGATGCAACAGGACATCATCTCCTTTTCACACCGCGGAATCGAAGCAGGTCCTGTGTCCTTTTGAGCAGCGTGCCCACAAAGGCGGTCTCCCGGCCCGCTCCCGGCCCCTTCACTCCTGCGCTTCGCATGGCTCCCACCCAGTCCAGAAACTCAGCCGTTGCGGGAGGCTTTTCGTAGCCCTCTTCCCTGAGGCGGTAAAAGCTCATGAGACTGGCATCGAGGAAAGGGGCAGGCAGATCCGGGTAATGAAGTTTGACGATGCTTTTCATTTCCTCGGGAGAGGGAAAAGGAATGTGATGGCAGAAGCAGCGGCGGAGAAAGGGATCGGAAAGCTCCCGTTTGGCATTGCTGGTGATGATGATGACAGGCCGGTCTTTCGCCACCACTCTGTGGTTGATTTCCCTGATGATGAAGGATCCGTCTTCCAGCACATCCAAAAGATTGTCCTGGGTGTCCGAATCCGTCTTGTCGATCTCGTCAAGAAGCAGCACCCGCCGGTCCTCAGCGAGAAAGGCACGCCCTATGGGACCAAACCGCAGATAATCCCAGATGTCGTTCACATCCCTTCCCGTTTCTCCACTGCCGAACCTTGAATCGTTCAGGCGGAGCACCGTGTCGTACACATAGCAGAGTTCCTCCCCCTTGAAGGTGGATTTGCAGCGGGCCTCCTCCATGGACATTTTCAGTGCCCTGGCCACTTCGAAAGCCAACTGGGTCTTTCCCGTTCCCGCTTCTCCCGTGAGGAGCAAGGGCTTTTCCAGCGTGATGGCGATGTTGACGATTTCCTGCAGTTCTGCATTGAGAAAATAGCGATCCGTGCCTTCGAAATGCATTCAGTTTTACTCCTTGCCATGAACTCCGTTGGTGCAAGACTTGAGGTTGCGTCAGAGATGCCTCTTTTTTTGGAAACGACTCTGCTCTAACGAGTACCGAGCCCGGGGCCCGGCGGTCCCGGGGAAAGGCCCGTGGATGTTATATCAATACAGGTTGAGCTGATGCCTTGCGTTCAGAAAATACGGCGGCAACAAATGCCAGCCATTCACAAAATGACATCATGTCAAAGGCCGTCGGTGTAAAGAACACTTCCCGACCAGAGGAGCGCGGGGATTCTCTGCAATGGTCCCTCACCGCCTCACCCCGTGCGACGCCCAGGAGGCATCTTATTCCAAATCCAGTGCGGTGACAATGAAACCAGCAGAAAAAGCCAGCCCGAGCCCCTTCCTTTCGCAATCGGCCTTTCCATCGAAAGCGACACACTCGTGCCCTAAAGGCTCGCGGCCAGCAAGATTCTGCCCAAAAAAACCTTGACAGTTCAATGGATACATTGTAGACAATTATTCTTGTTTCGGGCGCCCGTAGCTCAGCTGGATAGAGCGTCGGACTTCGAATCCGCAGGCCGCAGGTTCGAATCCTGCCGGGCGTACCAACCAGAATTGCATAAAAAAACCGGGCCGTTAGCTCAATGGTAGAGCAGCTGACTCTTAATCAGGAGGTTCGGGGTTCGAGTCCCTGACGGCCCACCAGTAAATTCAAGGACTTAGCGGGATAGCCGTTGAGTCCTTTTT
>PXBG01000041.1 GCA_003566995.1 Syntrophobacteraceae bacterium | reverse complement strand
CTGGCGATCACTCCGATGTGGCTGAAAGCCTGTGGAAAATTGCCCAGAAACCTGCCCGTTTCAGGGTCGATCTGTTCCGGAAGGAGTCCCAGCGGGTTGGCCCGCGCGCAAAGGCTTTCGAAGAGTTCGAGGGCCTCTTCCAAAATGACCTTCCGGATGCGCTCCGCTTTCTTCGATGGGAGCGAATTGGGACATGAGAGTGCCTCTTTATCTGTGCCTGTCTGAGCGATTTGTGGTGTTCAGGTTCACTCCAGGAGAATCCACCGGGTTTCCAGGGACTCCCCCTGAATGTAAAGCATGGCGGCGGTTGCCGGCAGATTGAACCTTCGAGGACCTGCGCTGCCCGGATTCAAATAGGTGACCCCTTTTCTCTGGTGGCATGAGGGTTTGTGGGTGTGGCCGCTGAGGACCAGCTGAATGTCCGCCGCTTCGGGGACCAGATCCAGGGTCGTCACGTCATGGAGCATGTAGATCCACAGGGTTCCGGCCTCAACCAGTTCAGTGGCTGGCAGGGCTTGAGCCCAGTCTCCCCTGTCCACATTTCCCCGAACGGCCACCACAGGACACAATTGGCGCAGCCTTTCGAGAACCTGTGCATTTCCTATGTCACCTGCATGGAGAATGAGGGAGCAGGGGCGAAAGGCTTCCAGAACCTGGGGGCGTAACCAGCCGTGAGTGTCGGATATCAAACCGATGACAAGCATTATGACACTTTTTTTCAATTCTCTGTCAATGGAGAAGTGAGGGGATGAAGGGTGAAATCCGCAAGGGGAAACTGAAGTTCGAAAGGGCATGCGGGAGAAAGGCCACAATCTGTCCCGCATGCCCCGGGTTTATTTTTTCTTTTTGGGTTTTTTGGAGCCTTTTGCAGTTTCGGATTTGGATGAGGGGGGATTCAGCTGGTCCTTGAGCGCTTTGCCCGGGATGAACCTGGCAGTTTTGGAAGCGGGGATTTTGATGGGTTCACCAGTCCTTGGATTTCGGCCCTCTCTGGCAGACCGCTCGCCGACTTTGAAGGATCCGAAGCCGACCAGTGAGACGCTTTCTTCCCGGGCCAGCGCTTCTGAGACGCCTTCCATGAATGCCCCTATGGCGGCGTCCGCATCTTTCTTGGTGATGTTCGCCCTGTCAGCGATGAATGCAACGAGATCGGCCTTCGTCATGGTTTCTCCTCCCTTTGGGTTCACTGAATTTGTCCACGGTCATGTCCACTGAGGGCCAATATCAACAATGATGGGCTCAAACGCAACAGCAATCCGCACGCTTTCAGGACTTCTTTTTTTGACGGCACGATTCAGCAGGTTCAAAGCCGTGGTCCTTCGGCCCGTCTTCAATGGAAGGCATTCAGGTCTGTGGAAGGTTCGGGACCCATTTGAGCGTGGGATGAAGTTCCCCGGGGAGCCGCTCAGCTTCATTGTTCTCAAAAAATTCAAGCACCTGTGCGCATTCGTTCAGAAACGCACTGAGGGCGAGAGCCAGACATTGTGGCCGGAATGGATCGAGGAGGGCCATGCCTGATTCCATCAGTCGAACAGCTCCCCTGCGATTTCCGTTCCCCTCATGGTAGAGGGCCACGCTGACTTGCAGCAGGCCCTGATACAATTCCCTGATTTTCCCGGGCTCCTCCCGCCATATATCCTCCAGGGTGTCGTGGCATTTGTAATACCTTCCGGTGTTGAATTCATCAACTGCCCGAAGGAACTCCTTGGGTGGCTGCCCTTCGCAACCGGCTTTTCCGTTCTTTTTCATCATTTCAGCATCCTTTTTCACGGGGAATCAACGCCAGAACCCCGTGGGGAAACTCATTGTCAGTGGGACTTCAATGGATTAGACTGATGCTGTTCGTTGATCGGGGGTTTCGGCCTGGAAGGGAAACCCGCAGGAAATCTGCAAAGCTTTGGAGAGAATCATATGGCAAACCAGGAAATGAATAAAGGCTTAGAGTTTCTCAGGAGCAGGCTGGAGGGCGCCAGGAGGCTGGTGGTCCTCACGGGGGCAGGCATTTCGGCGGAATCGGGAGTCCCCACCTTCAGAGGAAAAGACGGATTGTGGAAACAGCACCGTCCCATGGATCTGGCCACACCGGAGGCCTTTCAGCGTGACTCCCGGCTGGTGTGGGAGTTCTATAACTGGCGCAGGGAGCTCCTTTTCCCGCTCAAACCCAATGCGGCTCATGAGGCGCTGGTGGAACTGGAAAAAAGAGTTCCCCATTTCACCCTCATCACCCAGAACATCGACGGTTTGCACCAGGTTGCCGGCAGCGGGCATGTGCTGGAGTTGCACGGCAACATCTGGTGGGTTCGCTGCACCGCGTGCGGGCAGACTTATGAGGAGCGCACGGTCCCCTTGCCCGAACTTCCCCTCTGCCGTTTGTGTGACGGCCTGCTGAGGCCCAACGTGGTCTGGTTTGGCGAAATGCTGGACAGCAACGTTCTGGGAGGAGCTTTTGAAGCGCTGGAAACGGCGGATGTGATGCTCGTCATCGGCACGTCGGGCACCGTTCAACCCGCGGCATCCATGGGCATGGCGGCCAAAAGGGCGGGAGCGGCCGTGGCGGAAATCAACCTGGATCCCACGCCCTACACGAACATCTACGATGTGGGACTGGCTGGAAAAGCAGGGGAAATCGTACCCCGGTTGCTGTGACAGGGCCCGCTCCCTTTGCATTTGCACTCAATGAGGGAGGGGGCCAAAGCTGTGGATTTGAGGATTTGTGTGTTGTTCTACCACGTCATTCCCGCGAAGGCGGCAATCCTGAAGAACTTGCAAAAGCTGGATTCCCGCCTTCGCGGGAATGACGTACGGGAATGACGTAAAGGTGCTGTTGCACTGGTTGAAACAGTGAGTCAACAGCACTGGGGAGAGGCCCTCCTGGTGAATGCCCGTCCCGGCGCCTGTGTGTTTCCCTGTGTGTTTCCCATGGGTGTTTCAAGGATTTGCTCAAACCCATCCGCCCTTTGCGAATGTCAATTTCCCGTCATCCATGCCTGTCCCTCGTGAACGGATTCTATGACCTCCTCCACGAATGCTTCCCGGTGAAGAGGATCGGGAATGGCCAGGGAAACCAGTTCATCGAGGCCGTCCAGCACTTGCTGGCGCAGGGGGTTTTCCTGGTTCAGGGGCAGATGCCTGTTTCCCTCCACCTGCAGGTAAATGAGCCGCGTGAGCACCAGGGCGATTTGGGCTGTGACGTTGTGAATGGCCATCAACTCGTCCTGTGAGGCCTGCGCGAAGTTTTGAAATTCCAGCATCTGGCTTTGCCACTCCCGGCGGTCCGCCATCATCTGGCGCGAATCCTCCAGGGCTGAATCCATGGCTTCCCGTTCCTTCCGGAACGTTTCCGAGGAGGCGTTGATTTCTGCAGACAGCCTGGCCAGTTCATCCTTCCGTGTGTTCCATTCAGCCAGCAGACCTGCCATGGCTTCTTCTTGGATTCGAGTCATTTCCCTTTCATAATTTTCCATGCCCGATGCATTCAGGGTGCCGCCCCAAAGGCGGTCAGCGTTGGCCACCGCCCCCGAGGAAAGAAGAGTGAAAACAAGAAGGGCGGCAGCCATGAGATCGGAAATCTTTCTCCTCACGTTGAGGTAGACCGTGAGGGAAGTGAGGGACAGAAAAATGACCAGTCCCGCAATCTGTTGCGTGTTTTCCAAGGGAATTTCCTTTTGACGTTATGAACGCTTGTCATTCTTTTCCATCTTTTCCAGGCGTGTCCGGACTTCTTCCAGCACTTCCGCCATGGAGTCCACGGACTTTTTGATTTCCTCCAGGCTTTCCACCTTCTCCTGTCTTCTCCGCACGATGTTTCGAATCCATTTTTCCGTGCCCACCACAAAGTAGATGGTCAAGCCCACGGCCACCACCCGGCCCCAGGATTCGAGGGTGGTGGGAGCGGCGCTGAACAGGGTGTTCATGAAAGGCGCGTAGGTGTAGAGGAGCTGCAGGGTGATCATGAGTGCGGAGCCCACAAAAATCCAGGGGTTGGAGAAGATTCCAAGGGAAAACATGGACCTGTGGAGTGATCGGCAGTTGAACAGGTAAAAGGTCTGGCCGACGATGAAGACATTGACGGCGGTTGTGCGCGCTGCGTCAAGGGAGGAGCCAATGGACAGTTCGTATTGAAAGAGACCAAAAGCGCCAATGAGCAGCATGGCGGAAATGAGCAAGATTCTTCCGCTGAGTGTGCCCGTGAGAATGGGCGTGTCCGGTTCCCGGGGCGCACGGGACATGATCCCCGGCTCCTTGGGTTCAAAGGCGAGCATGAGCCCAAGGAGTACAGCGGTGGTCATGTTGATCCAGAGAGCCTGAACGGGAAGAATGGGCAGCGTCATGTTGGCCAGAACGGCTCCAAGAATCACCAGTCCTTGACCGGCATTGGTGGGAAGAATGTACACGATGAACTTGGTGAGGTTGTCGAAGACGCCCCGGCCCTCTT
>PXBG01000023.1 GCA_003566995.1 Syntrophobacteraceae bacterium | reverse complement strand
GTGCCGATGGTCACCCGCAGGTGGTTGGCCACGCGGGGTTTGTTGAAGTACCTCACCAGGATGCCCTGGTCACGGAGCTTTTCGTATATTTCCCTTCCCCTCACGGAAGGGTGTTCCATGAGCAGAAAATTGGCTTGGGAAGGAACCAGTTCAAAGCCCATGCGCTTCAGTTGAACCACGACTCTTTCTCTCGTTTTCATGACTGTCCGGCGTGTTTCCTGAAAATACGCGTCATCCTGGATGGCCGCTGTGGCTCCAGCCAAAGCAAGCCTGCCGAGGGGATAGGAGTTGAAGGAGTTCTTGGCCCGCTCCAACCCTTCCACGAGTTCCTCATGGCCCACGGCGAAACCGACCCGCAAACCCGCCAGAGATCTGGCTTTGGAAAAGGTCTGAATCACCAGGAGGTTTTGAAATTCCTGGACCAGGGGAATCACCGTTTCTCCACCGAAGTCTATGTAGGCTTCGTCGATGGCCACCACCGAATCCCCATTCTTTTCCAAAAGGTCGCGTATATGAAAGGGCTCCAAGCAATGCCCCGTCAAAGCATTGGCATTGGCGAAGATGATGCCCCCATTGGGTTGAACATAATCCTCCGTGTGCACACTGAAATCGTCCGCCAATGGAATGCGCCTGGACGCTATGTTGAACAGATCGCAGTAGACCTCGTAAAAACTGTACGTGACGTCGGGAAAAAGAAGGGGCAGCCTCTGCCTGAAAAAAGTGATGAAAGACAGAGCCAGCACTTCATCGGAACCGTTGCCCACAAAAACCTGATCCCTTTTGACACCGTAATGATCGGCGATGGCCCCTTTCAATTGCTGGCAGTTGGGGTCGGGATAGAGACGAAGACTCTCGTCAGTGGCCAGCCTTATGGCTTCGAGAGCTTTAGGAGACGGCGGATAGGGGTTTTCATTGGTGTTGAGCTTCACATATTGTTTGTCTTTTGGCTGCTCCCCCGGCACATAGGGTTCCAGATCCCTGATGGTCTGACTCCAATAGGTGCTCATAGAATTTTCAATGTTCCTTTCTTCCTGCTGAAGACCTTTTTCACCTGCAAAAGCAAGTTATCTCACCCACTGTGAAGGTCCGTTCACGTCATTCCCGCGCAGACGGGAATCCAGCCTTTTCAAGATTTTCGATTCCCCCGCCTTGCGCGGGGGGCGAAGCAGGACAACTTCCGGAACGGCATTTCATGCGTCCCAAAAAGCCGCTGAGTCTCCCGGCTTCCACTGCCGTTCATGAGAAGATACTTAAAACATCAATTTTGAAAAAGAAATGTTTTTTCCCGAATGTCAGGATTTTCTGTGTTTCTGCAACAGATCGCGGAGTTTCTCTCCGGAGACGGGCGGGCAGCAGAGGAATCCCTGCATGGCAATGCACTGACACTTCCTCAGAAAATCCAGTTGTTCATCCGTTTCCACTCCTTCGGCGACGGAGCACAGCTTCAGACTTCTGGCCATGGCGATGATGGCCGAAGTGATGGCCATGTCATTTTCACTGGAGGGAATGTCTCTCACGAAAGACCCATCGATTTTGAGAATGTCTATGGGAAGACTCTTGAGGTAACTGAGAGAGGAATACCCTGTGCCGAAATCATCGATGGACAGGGTGATTCCCATGGACTTCAATTTTTTCAGCATGGAGAGGGTTTCCTCCGTATGATCCATCACCACCGATTCGGTCAGTTCCAGTTCCAGCAATGTGGGATCCAAGCCCACTTCCTCGAGGACACTTCCGACCGTTTCCGGGAGCCTGTCGGACTTGAACTGGCGCCTTGAAAGATTGACGCTCACGCGGAGGGGTTTGTGCCAGAGATTCTGCCAGGAACGGCATTCCCGGCAGGCCTCCCGGAGGACCCATTCTCCCATGGGCATGATCAACCCCGACTCTTCAGCCACCGGAATGAAGTCGGAGGGGGGAATGGGGCCCATCTCTTCACTGTGCCACCTCATGAGCGCTTCCACTCCCACGATCTCTCCCGTGCTGATGTCCCATTGGGGCTGGTAGCAGAGAAAGAACTCGTCCTTTTCCAGGGCACGCCGCATGGCATTTTCCAGGGACAGTTGATACAAGGCCCGATCGTGCAGAGAGCGCGTGTAGAACTGGTAATTGTTGCGCCCCTGGTCCTTGGCATGGTACATGGCCGTGTCCGCGTTTCTGAGCAGAATGTCCACGTCTTCCCCGTCATGAGGAAAAACGGTGATGCCAATGCTGGCCCCGATGAACACTTCGCTCAATTCCAGATGAAAGGGCCTGGCCAGAGCATCCAGGATCCTTCGGGCGACTCTCCCCGCATCTTCCACGTGCCGGATGTCACTGAGCAAAACGGTGAACTCGTCTCCACCGAGACGAGCGACGGTGGAATCCTCCCCTTCCGCGAACCCCCGCGACACGCTGTCCCCCTTTCGCACAGAAAGCGTGACCCTCTCCGCCACATGCTGCAAAAGTCTGTCACCCATGTCATGCCCCAGGGTGTCGTTGATTCTTTTGAAGCAATCCAGGTCGATGAAAAGGAGTGCGCCCATGGTTTCGAAACGTTTGGCCCGGGCCAGAGTCTGTGCCAGCTGCTCTTTCAGGAGCAGACGGTTGGGAAGACCCGTGAGGGTGTCATGGTGTGCCAGGTACAAAATTTTTTCTTCGGCATGTTTTCGCTCGGTCACATCCTGTATGGTTCCCCTCACCCGGGCGCATCGTCCATCGCGAGCCCTGAACCCTTCCGCCTGATTGTGGACCACCTTTTGGGATCCGTCGGGCAGAAGGATTCGGTGATCCACGGAAAAACTTTTTCCTTCGTCTTTCACGGCATTCAGAAGACCTTCGAGCCAATCCCGGTCTTCAGGGTGAATGCAGCGAAGGAGTTCTCCGGCGGGCAGAAAACCTGCCAGGGCCTCGAGGCCATAGATGCGTCCGGCTTCCTGGGAGCAGAAGACCAGGTTTTCATAAGGATCCCATTCCCAGTTGCCCAGCCTGGCAATGCGCTGAGCTTCCGTGAGGCGCATCTCGCTTCGCGCCAGCTCCCTGGTGATCCGGCCCGCGCGAACCATGTAATGCAACCGCTGCTCGAGAATCAACCATTGGATGGGTTTGGTGATGAAATCGGTGGCCCCCACCTCATACGCGCTTCGTATGGAATCCAGATCGCCCAACCCGGTGATCATGATCACGGGCACGTTCTTCCCGCCGGGCAGTTTTCTCAGGTGGCTGCAGGTGGTGATGCCATCCATCCTCGGCATCAGAACGTCCATGAGGACAATGTCGGGGGAAAAATCCTGAAAAGCGGACAAAGCCGCGAGGCCGTCTTCCGCCTCACAGACCATGAAGTTCGCCTGCCGCAGCTTTTCCTGCATGATGAGCCGCGTCATGGGATCATCTTCCACAATGAGGACCCGGGAGGGGGCCTCCCGCGGAAACAGCACTGGCTCGTCAGGTTGCCCATGGCACAAACTGTCGGACTCGCTGCTTGAGCATTTCGAAGTCTTCCGGGTTTTATCCAAGGCTCTCTTTTCTGTCTCATCCATGACCGGATCACCACCTCTGGCTGGAAATTTCATGAGGGGGCCCATGCCCCTTCCGCCTGCAAAAAAGTCCCGCAGCTGAGACTACAGGAACTCCGGAAAATCGGTCCAGGGGGCGGAATTCACCGCCCAGGCCTTCGGGCAAAGCCGTTGAACCAAGCTGTCTCACCCCGTATGAAAGCCCCTTCGCGTCATTCCCGCGCAGGCGGGAATCGAGTCTTTTCAAGACCTTCCGCATCCATTCCTGTGCGGGAACGATGGAGCAGGACGGCACACAATCCCTTAAAGCAGACAACATTGAGGCCTCCGGGGGGCTTCCAGCATGATTTTCAAAAGAAGGTCTCAGCAAATTGTTTGTGACGAAACCGCAGGGTGAGGTTTTGCAAGAATCGTTCTCAGGAGGAGTTTTCCTGGGGGAAGGCTCCTTGAATCTCCCGTTCCAGAACAGAGCGAACCTTTTCATATTCCGATTCCATGGCGGAGAGAATGGGCAATACCTTTTCCCCACTGGAACCACAGTCCATTTCTTCAAGCTTTCTGCACAATGCCGCCATGGTCATGGCTCCGAGACTGGCATTGCTGGATTTGAAAGCATGGGCCAAAAGCCTCAGAGACTGGACATCCCTTTGAATGGCCGCATCTTTGAGCTTCGCCATTTGTTTGGGCCCGCTTTCCAGATAGATGCGCACGAGACGGGCAAAAACGTCGGGCGATCCGTTTCGCTCCAGGTTTCGAATCTCCTCGAGGGCACCGGGCTCCAGAACGTCCTCCAGACGAAGGCCGGGGCCTCGCTCCCCTTCAGTCCTTTCAGGTCTCTTCCATTGTTCCCCGAAGGAGAGCGGGCCGCCGTCACTGCAGCACGAATCAACACTTCCAGCCCCCGCCCACCGGTCCAGCATCTCTTTCAACCGGTTTCGGTTGAAAGGCTTGCTCAAATAATCATCCATCCCCGCATCAAGGCATTTTTGACGATCCCCCGCCATGGCATTGGCCGTCAGGGCGATGATGGGGACACGGCAAGGAGCAGTATTCCCGGAAAGGCTTTCCTCACCCTTCTGCTGCTCCATTTGCCGAATGAACCTGGTGGCTTCATAGCCATCCATTTGGGGCATCTGACAGTCCATGAAGACAAGATCTATTCCGGAGGAGCCCATTCTTTCCACAGCCAGCCGCCCATTGGTGACCGCTTCCACTTCACAGCCCATGCTTTCCAGCATGGCACGGGCCACCTCCTGGTTCACAAAGTTGTCCTCCACAAGGAGAATCCGCTTTCCCCGGTGGTCAGTCCCTTCCATGCCCTTTGGTCTTTGAGCCTCCCTCCTCGCGTTGCATGGCTGGCCGGGCCCGCAAGGGCGAGGTTCGAGGCTCGACAGGAGCGTACTTCGCATTATGGGCGTGGTGAGCCAAACAGCGTTCCACCCTTGCATTTTTTTCATTTCTCCCGGGGAGGGAGCGCCCACCACAACCCAGCGGGCGGTGACGGGGGACCCCTTTTCCCATTCTTCCCTCAGCCCATTGTCACACAAAGCGGACCATGTTTCCCTTCCCACCAAGACCACTCCGTGGGGATCTCCCTGGGAACGGGCTTTCCACAGGCTCTCTTGAACCTGGCCAGCATCCTGCAACAACTGGCAGCGTGCTCCCCATGCCGTCAGGTAATGCAATAGGACGCGCGCATTGAGGGAACTGACTCCTGCCACAAGGACCCGCATGTTTTTCAAGGGGCCGGCCTGGGAGGGGGAGATCCCTGAACTCTCCTGTTCCTGGCGGGGATGACTTCCCGGAAGGTCAAACCAGAATCTGCTTCCCACTCCAACCTGGCTTTCAACGCCCATCCGTCCTCCCATTCTCTCCACCAGCTGCCTGCAGATGGCCAAACCGAGGCCTGTTCCGCCGAACTTTTTGGGAATGTGGTGACCGGCCTGGGAGAAGGGGTCAAAAATGGAGCTCAGATCCTTCGCCTCAATGCCTATGCCTGTATCCTTCACCTGGAAATGGACAAACCCCTGCCGCCCCCCTTCCGGTGATCCGCAGCTTTTGACCTCCACCACGATGTGGCCGCGTTCCGTGAACTTGACCGCGTTGCCCACCAAATTCATCAAGACCTGTCTCAGGCGGGTGGCGTCTCCCTCCACCACGGGACGGAAATTCTCGTGGACCAGACACGCCAGCTCAAGGCCCTTACCTTCGGATTTTTCAGCAAACATTTCAATGATTTCTTCCAAAATCACCCGAAGGTCAAGGGGAGCCTTGTCCAGTTCAAGCTTTCCCGCCTCTATCTTCGAGAGGTCGAGGATGTGGTTGATGAGACTCACGAGAGCCGTTCCGGACGTTTCAATGACCTCCACATACTTGCGCTGGGTTTGGGAAAGAGGGGTGTTGAGCAGCAAGCCCGTCATGCCCAGTACTCCATTCATGGGCGTGCGAATCTCATGGCTCATGTGCGCGAGAAACCTCGATTTGGCCCGGCTGGCCACAACCGCCGCCTCCTTGGCCTGCCTCAGTTCCTCCGCCGTGCGCTGCCGCTGGTCGATTTCCTCCAGCAGCTGTTTGTTTTTGCTTTTGAGCTCCGACGTCCGGGCCTCAACCACCTCCTCCAGATAAAGATGGTAATGGTTGAGCTCTCTCTCCATCTTTCTTCGTTCCATGATCTCGTGCTGAAGTCGCTCGTTGGTCTCCTCCAACTCCCGGATGTATTCCCTCGCCCTGTCGTGCATCAAACCGAACTTGGCGCTCAAATACCCCCACTCATCCCGGGATTGGACCTGCAGCGATTTTCCGTCCTCCTCCCGGGTGCTCATCTCCTCCACGCGCCTCAACAAAGCACCTACGGGCCTGGCCATGACCCTGGCCAGGCCCAGGGCGAGCAGGCAACTCAAAACCATTGCCAGGGCTCCCCAAAAAAGGAGAGTCTTCCTGGATTCCCACATGGCTTCATGAACACCGTCCATGGGCATTCCCAGGGCAAAGACGCCCGTCTTTCCGTTCTCCGTGAACAGGGGAACGGCAATGTCACAGATCTCGCCGGCAGTTTCTGCAACGGACCGATACTGTATGGCCCCTTCGTCGCGCAGGAGGGCCCACCGGCTCAGGTCCTGGTCCATGAGCATGGAAGATGGGAAGGGCGAGCCATTGGTGAATGCAGCGACTTCTCCCTGGGGCAGCAGAAAAATCGCATAGGCCAGGCCATTTTGCTCCACCACCCGATGCATTCTCTGCACGAGACGGTCACGGTGGTCCGTCATGAGCTGAGCGTGACCGGCTGCTGCGAGCTTTTCCGCCATGAAAAGGCCTCGCCGGTTGAAATCGTCCAGGATGAAATGGCGCAGCTTGTGGTCAAGGAAAAAAATGGCCGCTGCCAGGAAAAAACATTGCAAAAACGCCATGCCCACCATCAACCGATGGTGTAAACGCATCCTGAAGACAGGTGTGCCCCGTTCCTTTTCCGTCCTCATTCCCATGCCTCCATGCCCGGAACTCTTCCCCCGGGATGACACGAGCAAGCTCCACAAGTGAAACATTCTATTATTTCAATTTCTTGAAGGGATAAAAGTCTTTGAGTTTCTTCCACTTTACCAGGAAATGACCATGAACGCGACATGCTTTTGCCCCGGGAAAGCTTCCTCGGCAATTCCTTGACGGCTCACACGCCTTCAAGGCTTCTTCCGTAGTTTCAGCCACGGTCACCTTCAGGAAAACAGACCCTTTCATGAAAGGTCGCGCGGCCTGTTGGCCTCCTGAATTTTCCTTTCGCGGGAAGATAAGGGTGGATTGATCAAAAGAGGTGTGGAAAAATACTGTATTGTTAAAGTGAGTTCCTTTCATAATGGGCCCCTGCCATGACCCCAGGTTACCCAATGACCCCTGTGTTTTTGGAGTGCACAGCAATGCCCATTTACGAATTCAGATGTCAAGGATGCGGGAAAAAAAACGAATTCATCACTTTCAGGACTTCCGAGCCCATCCCCGACACATGCAGCCAATGCGGGAGCGGCGCCATGGACCGCATTCCCTCCCGTGTGCGGGTGCGCATGTCCGAGGAAACCCGCATGGAGCGGCTCACGGACCCGTCCCGTTTGGGATCTCTGGATGAAAACGACCCCAAAAGCATGGCCCGCTGGATGAAAAAAATGGGCCATGAAATGGGCGATGATTTCGAGGGTGACGTGGATTCAATGGTCGAAGAGGCCATGGAAGAGGAGATGTCCCCCACTGAACCGGAGAAAGGGGAAGATCCCCATGACTCAGAATTTTTCTGATCCCGCGGTTCAGGACCGGGGAAGAGCCCTTCCGCTGCACTTCAGCCAGCTGGACGTGGAGCGGCCACAGGGAGGAGGGTCTCTGGAAGATTTTTTGTCGCGCAATCTTTGTCTCCCTGTGATTCAGGCCCGCGACCTCGTGGATTTTGGGTCGGTTCAGGTGGACGGAAAGCAGGAACGAAACCCCAAAAGAAGGCTCCGGCACGGACAGCGCATTCACGTCCACTGGCCCCGGGGGGGAACAAGCCGTCATTACGAACTGGATCCTTCCCGGGTGGTGCACCGGGACGCGGTTCTGCTGGCCTACAACAAGGAAAGGGGAATTCCAAGCCAGCAGACCCCTTACGACGGGTACAACAATGTCTTTGCCGCCGTGCAGCGACATGTGCGGGGAAAGGAAGGTGGCTCAGTCCCCTACGTGGCCCTGCATCACCGGCTGGACCAGGAAACCAGCGGCATCATGGTCTTCGTGCTGGACAAAGCCGCCAACCGCGCACTGGGAAAAGCCTTTGAAAACCAGAAAATCGTGAAGCAGTACCTGGCGTGGATCGCCGGTGAACCCCAATCCCATCAGTGGACTTCCCGCCAAGACATCGGCCGCTTCAAGGGAAGGTACTGCACGGTTCCCCGGGGAAAAGGGAAATGGGCGGAAACGGACTTTCAGGTGCTGCACAGGAGTGAGGAAAAAACTCTGGTTCTCGCCCGTCCCAAAACGGGAAGAACCCACCAGATCAGACTTCACCTGGCAGCGGGCGGATGGCCCATTTGGGGGGACACCCTCTACGGCGGTCCAGCCCACCCCCGGCTCCTTCTCCATGCATGGCGCATGACACTGCCGCACCCTGTTCTTGAAAGGGAGGTCACCCTCACCGCCCCCCTGCCCCATGACTGGCCGGGGGCCCGCTCCACAACCCTTCCCCCGTGACAGGCACACGGGAAAGGATTCCCCCGTTCAGCCTCTCGCGGTCACGCTTTTGCCAGCCTTTCGACCCATGCCAGGACCTTTTCCTCCTCCCCGGCATGAAACCATTGAAACTGAGGGTCCCCGCGAAACCACGTGAACTGCCGTTTGGCATATCGCCTCGTTTCCTTCTGAATTTCGGCAACGGCTTTTTCCAGGGTCCATTCTCCCCTGAGGCAGCGCACCAGCTGACGGTAGCCAAGGGACTTCATGGAGTGAAGCTCCGGACCGTACCCGGCCTGAAGGAGCTTTTGCACCTCCTCCAGAAAGCCCTCCTCCATCATAATGTCCACTCGCCGGTCAATTCTCCCGTAAAGCTCCTCACGCTCCCGAAAGAAAAAGATCTTGAGGCTTTCATGAACGGTTTCCCGGAAAAGGTGCCGCTCCTGCCAACGGGAAAGGGGAGTGCCCGTGAGATGATACACTTCCAGGGCTCTGTGAATGCGCTGCCGGTCGTGGGGATGAATTCGTTCTCCGCACAAGGGGTCCACCTGCAGCAGTTCTTCGTGAAGGGCACCCAGGCCCTTTTGGGCCTCTGCGGCTTTCAATCGCCGGCGCAGTTCCGGATCCGTCGGGGGGGCGGGACAGATACCCTGAGTGAGCACCTTCATGTAGAGGCCCGTGCCTCCAACCACCAGGGGAATTTTTCCCCGCCTGTGAAGATCATGGATCACGGGGCGTGCCAGAGTGAGATATGTGGCGGCATCGAAGGGTTCATGGGGGTCCACCACATCGAGAAGGTGGTGTGGCACGCGGCTTCGCTCCTCCGGGGAGGGCTTGGCCGTTCCGATGTTCATGTGGCGGTAGATCTGCATGGAATCCGCGTTGACGATCTCCGCCTCCAGTCGCGCCGCCAGGCGCAGGGCGAGCCGTGTCTTTCCCACGGCGGTGGGCCCCGCAAGGAGGACGATGGGCAGCTTTGAGGTAATGGGTTCCATGATAGAATCGTTCCGTTGATGCTGAAAGAGCACGGAGTGCCATGCAAATGAAAAAGGAAGGTCCAGGCTTCGCCTGCGAAGGGAAGCCATGGCATGCACTCCCTTCACAAGAGGGCCCTTCACTTTCGCTGAAAGCGCTGAGCCATTTCTTCGCGGCTCATTTCAAACCAGAGGGGCCTTCCGTGGGGGCAGGTGGAAGGGAAGGCGGTTCGGTCCAAATCCTTCAGAAGGTGCCTGATTTCTTCGTGGGATAGCCTCTGCCCTGCCTTGACCGCATGGTGACAGGCGGCGGTTTTGGCGATTTGCGCGGGCAATTCCCAGCGAGGGCGCGTCTCTTCTTCATGAGCCCCTTCCACGAGCTCCCTGATGAGCTCCTCGGGCGAACAGCGGCTCACGATGGCTGGCATGGCGTGAACGACGAAGGAGTTGCCCCCGAAAGGTTCCACGTCAAACCCCAGATCCCTGAGTTCCTGAAGCCATCTTTTGAGCATTGCGGCCTGCCGCGGCAAGACCTCCACAACCGCAGAGCGCAGAAGCCTCTGAGAAGGTTCAGGGGATGGGGGCGAGCGAAGACGGTCGTAGATGATCCTCTCGTGAGCGGCATGCTGGTCTATGAACATCATGCCATGGAAGGATTCGAGCACGATGTAGGCCTGGGCCACCTGTCCAAGAATGCGAAAGCGGCTGAATGGCCCGACCCCCTCATCTTTCTTTTCCTCTTCGGGGGAGGCCACCGGCAACATTTCATGCACCTTTTCCTGAAAAAGCGGTGCAGCGGGAAACTCTTCCGGGCCCCCCCGGGAAGAGAGGCTCAATTGCCGGGGAACGGGCCGGACTTCTTCCCTGGAAGGGGACGGGGAAAAAGGCTTCGCTCCAGAATCTTGCCAATCCTCCGTGGACCCTTCCCCTTCTCCCGGATTTTTGCCCCGCTCAAGATCCCTTTTGATTTCCAGGGATGTTTCAGCCGGTGTGGCGGTGATGGAGCCCTTTCCCTTGAGAGCCTCCCTCAGGGCCAGGCGAATGGTTTCCATGATTTCCCCCGGGCCGCGAAACCTGACCTCCCGCTTGGTGGGATGCACATTGACGTCCACCAGTTCCGGCAAGACATCCATGTAGAGAAGGACCACGGGAAATCTTCCTTTGGGCAGGAGGGATTCATAGGCACCCAGAACGGAGCGGTTCACCAAACGGTCCCAGATGGGCCGGCCATTCATGAAGGCAAAAATGGCCTGTCCCGATGTCCTCTGCACGTGAGGAAGACTCAGGTAGCCCTTGAGCCGGATGTTCGCCCTTTCCAGAGAAAAGGGTCTCAGCTGGCGGACCAGTTCGAGCCCCAGGACCTGCGTGGCCCTTTGCAGGGAATCGGCGGCGGAGGGATACTGGCAGATCACCCGGTCCTGGTGATTGAGCTGAAAATGAATTCCTGGATGGGCCAGAGCAAGCCGCTGAAACTGATCGTTGATGTGGCCAAGTTCCGTATCCATGGTGCGCAGAAACTTGCGCCTCGCGGGAAGGTTGAAAAACAAGTCCCGGACCGTGATCACGGTGCCGGCCGGGGCTCCCTTGTCCTGAACTTCACGCACAATGCCCCCTTCCACGCGCAGGAAAGTCCCGGAGACCTCCCTTTCCGTCCGCGTCACCATCTCGAAGCGGCTCACGGCGGTGATGCTCGGCAGGGCTTCTCCTCTGAAGCCAAGGGATTTGACGGACTGCAGGTCCTGCATGTCCCGAATCTTGCTGGTGGCATGCCGCTCGATGGCGAGAAGGGCGTTGTCGCGATCCATGCCCGAACCGTTGTCCACAATGCGGATCTCTTTGCGCCCACCCTGCTGCAGTGCCACGCTGATTCTGGAACTGCCCGCATCGATGCTGTTTTCCAGCAGTTCCTTGACCACTGCCGCCGGCCGCTCTATGACCTCACCGGCCGCAATCTGATTGCACAAGACATCCGGAAGAATCAGAATTTTTTCCATTTTTCACGCTTTATCTTTTGGCTGCACTTCTTAAGGTGTTGACAGTGTGCTGTCATTCCAGTATGCAAAGGGTCCTAGCCAGAAAACATCGTCGCCAAGAAAGCCCATCAAATTTTTGACACTCCCTGAAGGATAATCTCCACAAGGGGGAAGATCGCCCATGCCGCCAAATCCCTATCAATCCCTTGTCAGCCTCCTCAGCAACGCGGTGGAAGCCTACACAGCGGCTTTTTTCATCACCGACCTCAAAGACCGGACCCTCAGGCTGGCAGCGGTTCAGTCCCTCAGCCGCCACCTGCTTGACAATCGCCCCCTGCCCCTGGAAGAGGGAGGCATCATTTCCCAGGTCCAGAAGATGGGCCAGGTGGTGCACATGAACAAACTCCAGGAAGGATCCTCCACCATCGCTGCCACTCTTCCTTTGTATCGCGAGGGAGAATCGCATATCAAGGGCCTTTTTGCCATGCCCGTGGCCGAAGGCGCCGGTGTCCTTTATGTGGACACAAAGTACCAGTGGGGTTTCAGCGACAAAAACATGAAGCTCATTCAGGAGATGGCGCAGGTTCTGGAAAGTCTCATGGCGAAGGAGGCCGGCCACGAACAACAAAAGGACTCGGCGAGAATTCTGGACTTTTGCAGGCAGGTGAAACAGCCCGTGGCCGAGCCTTTCGACGTTGAGGAATACACCACTCACTTCGTGGAAGAGTGTGCCCGGCTCCTGGAAATGGAATACGCCTTTCTGGCCCTGCGTGACCCAGATGACGACCTCTATCAGCTCTTTGCGGCCACGCCCAACACCCCCAGGAGTCTCTCTCACCAGCACTTCCTCATCAAACACGGGCTTCTGGGGCATGCTTTCCAGACCCAGAAACCTCTTCACATTGCAAGGCTGAACCCTCACGCTTCCGAACACTTCCTTTTCAGTCCCTCCGAAGGCCTGCCCCACCATGGAATGCTCTGGGCCATTCCCGCAAATCTTGCCTCCGGCCATCAGATCGTCCTGGCTTTCCTCTCGCGTGACACGGCGCCATGGAGCAAGGCTCAGCAGGAGGCCATCCTGCACGCCCTGCAGTTTTACCAGTTGCTCCTGGACAAGCTTTTCCTCAAGGAAGAATGCCGCCATTTGAAGCACAACGATCCCCTGACGGGGCTTCCCAAGCCGGTCATTTTTGAGAGAAGGCTTGACCAGTTTCTGAAATCCGCACTGCAGCACAGCCTGCCCCTCACTCTCGCGCTCATTCAGTTCAACCCCTGGCCCATGCTGCTCACGGGAGCCACCCCCAAACAGATACGGCGCCTGCAAAAAGACCTGGTGGAGAGTCTCAAGGGCTACCTCATTCAGGATGCTTCCGTGGGGCAGCTGGCCGAAAACCGATTTGCCATCATCCTTCCCGGTTTGACAGCCGAGCAGGCCAAGGGCCACCTCTCCCAGCTGGCCCAGTTCGGGGAGGATTTTTTTTCTTCCCGCTTGAAGGGCATTCGAATCCGGCCTCACCTGGCCTGGGTTTCTTTTCCACAGGACGGAACGAGAAGCGATGAGCTATGGCCTCTGGCATACCATCGCCTCTACGCCTCTTCCCGCTCCGAAAGGCATGCAGGGAACACCTGAAAAACAACTGAAGACGGCCATTGCAAGCCGCAAAATTCATTGACCCCACGAAGCATTGTCTATAGACTTTTTCCCACACTCATTTCCACTGGCATGGGATGGCAAACTGGAAAGGCCAATTATGTTAGAACGATTGCTGGCGTATTTTTCCAAAGATCTCGCGATGGATCTGGGAACGGCCAACACACTGATCTATCTTCGCGGCAAGGGAGTGGTGCTCAATGAGCCCTCCGTGGTGGCCATCAACCAGGACACTCACCAGGTGATCGCCGTTGGCCATGAAGCGCGGAACATCATCGGCCGCCATGGACAAAGGGTCGTGACCATTCGCCCCCTCAAGGACGGCGTCATTGCGGACTTCGAGGTCACCAGCGTGATGATCAAGTACTTTCTCACCAAGGTCCTCAGGCGCAGGCAGTTCATCCGTCCGAGGCTCGTGGTGGCAGTGCCCACGGGGATCACTTCCGTGGAAAAACGCGCAGTCATTGAAGCGTCGGAGCAGGCGGGAGCACGGCACATTCACCTCATCGAGGAACCCATGGGCGCAGCCATTGGATCAGGTCTGCCCGTCGACCATCCCTATGGAAACATGATCGTGGACATCGGGGGAGGAACCACGGAAGTGGCGGTCATCTCCATGTTCGCAGTGGCCTACAGCGAATCGGTGAGAGTGGCGGGAGATGAGGCCAACGAAGCCATTCTGCGCTATGTTCAAAGAGAGCGGCAGATGGTCATCAGCGAGGTGGCAGCCGAGAACATCAAGATGAAAATCGGAACGGCGGTTCCTCTGGAAAAACCCGAATCCATCGACATCACGGGCAAAGAGATTCTCACCGGCATTCCCCGCACCTTCACCATCACCGATGAGGAAGTCCGGGAAGCCATGAAGGAACCCATCGAAGCCATTGTGGAAGCGGTCAAGCGCGGACTGGAAAAAACTCCGCCCGATCTTGCGGGAGACGTGCATGAAAGAGGCTTTTGGCTTGCGGGAGGCGGTGCCCTCATCAGGGGGCTGGACAAACGGCTCCACGAGACCACGAACCTGAAAGTCAACATTGCCGAAGATCCACTCACTGCAGTGGTTCGGGGAGCGGGGACCATCATCGAAAACATCGATTTTTACCGCCAGGTTTTCATCAGTTGAGACTGATGCAGTTCAGTGCCCGTTTTTGATCAGGCCGAAGCTCGGCCAACCCTTGTGTTCAAGAGCCGTTGAGAGTCTTTGTTTTGCCAAAGGTGTGCGCGTGCCTTTTCACTTGCCGCACCGTGCCCCCCGAATCCGGCAGATCAGGCTGTATCCTTTCGGAAAAGGAGTAGACATGTACATCGGCTGGCACATGAAAACCAGTCTCATCACCGTGTCTCCCGAAACTCCCGTTTTCAAGGCACGGGAGATGATGGACGAACACAGGATTTCCCACCTGCCTGTGACTGACGGTCGAGCCCGCCTTTTGGGCATTGTGACGGACCGCAACCTGAAGGAGGCCTGGGCCTCTCCAGCGACCACCCTGAGTGTGCATGAACTGACCTATGTGCTTCAGAAACTCACCGTCTCCAACATCATGGTCAAAAAAATCATCACGGCCACACCGGACATGACCATAGAGCGCGGCGCCCGCATCATGCACGACCACAAAATCGGCGCCCTCCCCGTGCTCAAGGACGACAAACTGGTGGGCATCATCACCATCACCGACCTCATGGAGGTCCTCCTGGTGGCACTCGGGTTGAGCGACGACAGCAGAAGGCTTTCCATCCTGGTGAAGAACCGCATGGGAGTCCTTGCGGAGGTGGGAAAGGCCATGGCGGACGCTCACATCAACATACGTTCAGTGATCATTTTTCCCTTGCGTGGACAGGAAGACGTGTGGCAACTCATGCTGCGTTTCAAGGAGAACCTTTTCCCCAAAGCCGCTCAAACCCTTGAAGACATGGGATACAAGGTCATCACCGATTACGTGGAGGATGTCACTCCCTACCTGAACACCCGCAACTGACAACAAGTGTGCATGTACGCGAAAGGGGGCCTTCGCCCCGCACGCGTGAGTTATATGGAGGAAGCACCAGGACATGGCAGCCTTCGACGCTTTTCTGCACACAGCACCCCGGGCATGAAAGGCGGTAACCTGCATGGCAGACATCATCGATCTCACCCCCAGGCCTGAAGTCAGGGACAACCTCATCACCCCGCAACCCCTGGAGTTTCGTGTGGGCGACTGGCGCACAGGCTATGTCATGCTGTGCACCAAAAAAGAGTCCGAAAGATATGAAGCTCACCGGCGGGAGGCTCTTGGTTCAAAGGGCCATCAGCACATCGCTTTTGTTCCCAATCATTTCACCCTGGATGGAGGCTCTCATTACACCGTTCAGGGATTGTTAAGGTATCGCAGCGATGAATCCATGATGCGGCGGGTTTATCGGCTGGCAGGCCTCATGGAGTGCGTCACCAACGCATCTTCCCCCATACTGAGGACCGATTTGCTCAGGCGTGTCTACAAGGTCATTCTGGAGGAGCGGGAATCCCTTCAGGTCATCTGGCGTGGAAATGTGGTCCACTTTCTGCTGCCTCTCCACCCCCAATTCAGAAACCCCAACCTCTTTCAGCACAACCTCATAAAAGCGGAATCGCTCAAAGAGCTTTTCGCTGCCATCGAAGAGGAAACCAACGCTCAGTTTGACATCCTGGCGCGACACTATGTTTTCTACGTGCCCGAAAACCTGGCATCCCGGGAGTAAACTTCCATGTCTTTGATGCGGTCACTTCTGGATCCTTTTCTTTCCAACACCGGATGAAAAACTCACAGGAAAGCTTTTGCAACACTAGAAGGGACGATCCATCCTTCGTTCCTGCACCTTCGCTTTTTCTCTTGAACCGCCCCGGGCGGTTTGACGGATCCAACCTACACGGAAGGCGAAAATGGAAAACAAAGCATTCATCGGAATAGACCTGGGCGGCACCAACATGCGTGCGGCCCTGGTGAATACTTCCGGCTCCATCCTTGAACAGATCAAGGTTTCCACGGAAATTTCCCAGGGAGCTGAACAAGCCACGGAAAACCTTCTGGAAATGTGCCGCCGCCTCATGGAGCGAGCCGCTTCCGGCCAGCTCCAGGTGGAAGCCATCGGCATGGGGGTGGCGGGCAAAATAGATCCTCAAAACAATGTCGTGGTATTTTCGCCGAACCTTCCCGCCATGGACAACTTTCCTTTGGGTGTGAGAATGGAAGAGGCCCTCCGCATTCCCGTCACCATGGAAAACGATGCCAACGTTTACGGTTTGGGAGAAAACTGGGTCGGCTCCGCTCAGGACCTGAACAATTGGGTGGGACTCACCCTGGGCACGGGAGTGGGAGGGGCCCTCATTTTCAACAACCGCCTCTGGCAGGGGGACAAGCTCGGGTTTTCGGCGGAAGTGGGCCACCTGGTCGTGGAACCTCACGGCCTTCCCTGCACATGCGGTTCACAGGGATGCCTGGAAACTCTCTCATCGGGGCGTGCTTTGATGGAAGGCGTCGAAGAAGCCGTCAAGAAAGGGAAACTGGTCGGTGGAAAGCTGTTTGAACTGTGGCAGAAGGACAGACTCACGGCCCAGGAGATTTATTTCTGCGCCAAAGAGGGCGACTCAACGTCCCTGGAACTTTTCCGGCGCATGGGATGGGCCCTGGGAATCGCCATCTCCAACATGTTCATGCTCCTCGGAATTCGACACGCCATCATTGGAGGCGGGGTGAGTGCCAGCTGGGACCTCTTCATCGACCCTCTCATGAAGACGCTTCAAACAACCAACAGGTTCCTGAATGCGGAGCAGATGACCGTGAGAAAGAGCCTTCTGGGCGATGACGCAGCCTTGCTGGGAGCGGCCCGCCTGGCCTGGGACTGCCAATGGGGATGAAGTCCTTCTCCGGAAAATCATCCGCCAATGCGCACCATGGGCCGGCCCATGCATTTGTGCAGGACCTCCGGATCCAGAGTGTGCTTCTCGGGCTTGGACGCAATGGCTTGCCCGATGACCTGGACAAGTTCTTCATCGGAAGCTTTTTGCCGCAAAAGATCGCGCAGATCCGTCTCTGCATTGCTGAACAGGCAGGTGCGCAGTTTCCCGTCGGCAGTGAGCCTCAGCCGGTTGCACGATGGACAGAAATGATGGCTGATGGGGCTGATGATCCCTATCTTGCCCAACGCCCCCTCCAGGCGAAAGTACCTGGCCGGTCCGTTGTTGCTCCTGCTCTCGCAAGGCACAAGCCTGCCCAGCCGGGAAAGGCGTTCCACGATTTCATCGGAAGAAACAAATTGCTTCCGTGACGCACTCGAGGGAAAGGGCATGAACTCGATGAAACGCACGTGGAAAGGGTTTCGAAGCGACAGAAGAGCCATTTCTTCAACTTCGTCATCGTTCAGGTGCCGCATGACCACCACATTCAGCTTGATGGGACTGAAACCCGCCTTCTGAGCCGCCTCAAGGCCCGCCCAGACCTTGTGGAAGCAACCCACGCGGGTGATGGAAGAAAACCTGGAGGGCCTGAGAGTGTCCAGGCTGATGTTCACTCGTCTGATGCCCGCCCGGCGCAGAGCCGCGGCATATTGACCGAGCAAAAGACCGTTGGTGGTGAGGGAAAGGCTCGAGACACCCTTCAGAGCGGCTATGTTTTCGCAGAGATAGGTCACATCGCGACGCACCAGAGGCTCTCCGCCGGTGATGCGTATTTTGGTGATGCCCATTTTCACGGCGATGCGCGTGAGGCGAAGGATTTCCTCGTAGCTGAGAATTTGTGAATGATCCAGGCGGGGAACTCCATGAGAGGGCATGCAATAGACGCAGCGCAGGTTGCAGCGGTCCGTGATGGAAAGCCGCAGGTAATCGATTGGGCGGTGGTGAGCATCCACAGGGGGTACAACCATCTCGCTTCACTCTGACAAAAGAGGTGATGGGCGAAAAATTCTGGAAGCCCTCGCGAGAAAAAACGCAGAGCTTTTCAAGATGTGAAAGAAACCCGGACGGACAAATGGCTCCGCACGCGCCAATTCAAAGCAGTCCCATGAAAATGAGCGTTTTGATTCCCCAGAGGCTACCGGCAAGAATCAAAGCAATCATCACGGCCGCCGATCCCAGATCCTTCGCCCTTGCACTCAGCTCGTGGTGTTCTTTTCCCACGCGGTCGTTGGTGGCCTCTATGGCTGAGTTGATCAATTCCACCAGGAGGACGAGGAGGAGGGAACCAAGAAGCAGGCTGCGTTCAGCGAACCCCTCTCCGATCACAAAGGCGAAAGGGGCCATCACCGCCGCTAGCACCACTTCCTGGCGGAATGACTCTTCCTTTTTCCAGGCCGCAGCTATCCCACGGCATGAATAGCGGGCGGTCGTGAAGGCCCGGCCAATGCCTCGAGTCTTCTTCATGGCTCTAATGGCCATGCCGCGGCACGTGAAATTCTACGGGACCCATGCGCCACCCTTTTCTCCCCTTCATGGACAACCAGGGCCAGATGCCCGGAGTCCACCACCAGACGGTCCTCACCCATGTCTCACCTCGTCCATCGGTCCCTCATCACAGGTCGATCCTGTCCAGAGTCCCGTGAGAAATGGCGTTCATGAGCGTGAGATAATCCCTCAGATGGCGAGTGACGAGAAAGTTGCTCTTGACGAACTGCTTGGCCTTGGCTCCCATCTCTTCAAGGTTTTCCCTGTCCTTGAGGAGATAGCGGATGCGCAGAGCGGCCCCTTCGGGCGTGCTGACCAGGAAGCCCGTGTGGTGATTGACCACCTGCAGTCGAATGCCTCCCGTGTCTCCCCCGATGACGGGTTTCCCTTTCCACATGGCCTCTGTCACGGTGAGGCCAAAGCCTTCCCGTGTGGACTTCTGAAGGATGATGTCCGAAGCTCGCTGGATGGCGTTGATTTCACGGTGGGCATCGGAGGGCAGAAGCAGAATGTGAATGTCGGGATCATCCCCCGCTTCCGCACGCACTTCCTTGAGCACTTCCTCCCCTTCGGGATCGTCGGAAGCGCCTCCTCCTGCAAGAACCAGCTGCACATGCGTGTATTCCCGAATCAAGCGATAGGCCTGCACCACCCCAATGGGATCCTTGAACCGGTCGAAGCGCGAAACCTGAGTGATGAGGGGAATGTCGGGATTCAAACCGTAGCGGTCAAATACGGCATTCACTTCTCCCGGGTAGAGTTCCCGGTTTTTCTGACTCAGAGGATCGATGCTCGGCGGAATGAGGTACATGGGATGGGACAGGGGCTGAGCAAACTGGGACAGAGACCAGATGCTCGCGTCATAATGCTCCACATGATCGCGCAAATACCGCCACACAGGGCGATAGGGATGGCTCAGGTCGATGTGACAACGCCAAACCCACTTGCCGCGCCGGTCGGGAAAAAGTCCCAGCAAAGGGGCAGGCTGAGGATCATGGATGACAACGAAATCCGCATCCCGCAGGACCTCCCTCATGGACTCGGCATATTCCGCATTGGTCCTCTCATATCCCTCCAGAAGAGACTCGGGTATACTGGCCTGGTTGCCCTGAAGGCCATTGTGGAACATTTTGGTGCACTGGTAGAAATCCTGTTCCCCCGTGATGATCTCCCACACCACATCCAGTCCCACTTCTCGTTTCAGGGGAATGAGCCAGCTCAGGATCTCCGCCACTCCTCCTCCCTCCCGGGTGGAATTGATGTGGACCACCTTCATTCCCTGAAGGCGCGCCGCCAGTTGCCTCAGCTGATCGATGACGTCATCCCCGACGATCTTGGCATATTGCTCCAGCAATGCACTCATTATTCTCCCCTCTCCCAGTCGTATTTTTTCAGAACCGCCTCCACTTCATTGCGCAGAGCCATGAGATTGGTGAAGTAGGGATCGATGCCGCTGAGGCTCTCCACAACACTTTTGTATTTATCCCCGAAGCTCGAGAGCCATTCGCTGAAGTCGCTCCGCCCCCGGTCGGTCCTGCGCCTCGCATCGATCATGTGGTAGAAAACACTGCCCAGAGACAAATGGGGAATGATTTTCACCAGCTCATGGGGTTCCTGAAGACGTTGCCCCGTGTCAAACACCACGATCTGAGATTTTTCGAAATGAAACCGTTGCCCCGTTTTCGCCCATGGAATATAGGGGCTTTCATCCAGCCGCTCCTCCACAACATCCAGAATCTCACGTCTCAGATCTTCCATTTCCTTGAAGCCCGTGGGATCGATGAGGGCCAGACGTTCGGCAAGATGAGGATCGTGTAGGCTTCGCCACGCCCAGGCGGCAAAGTCGTTCTGATATTCGGGCTCGTCAAAAGTGGGTCTCAGCATTCCCCCCCAGAAGTGATAATAAATGGAACCCGTGGGAATGTTTCGAATGCGATCCGCCAGTTCCCTCAGGTTTTGAGCTTCCATGCCCGTGGCAAGGGCTATGAGTGCACAGTCTTTCACCTCAAACGGTTCCGCCATGGCATTTCTCCTGATTACTTCCATGCTGTTTGTCTCTCCCGTCATCCTTATGATCAAAAGGCATGTTCGGGAGATTCCCCCGCACATTTTGACCTGGCAACAAAACTTTCAGCCGCCTTTCCTTTCATGATAAGGCGAATGATCATGCTAGCACAGCTGACAAAAGAATGACCACTGCAAAAAACACCGTCAAAACAAGACAAGTGGATCCATGGACAGCCCCCAGGAACGTCGTGGGAGAATGCGGGCCAAACGCAGGACCCACATGCTGCCCGGCAACAACTGTTCTTTCAATTTGGCGGAATTTCGGCTAAAAAGTTTTTTAAGATAAATTGGCTTGCCGGGGGGACCCGCTTGTGGACCAAAGAAGCGCGCTGAGAACGAACCACCCGATGGAGCGGCAGGGCTTTCCATGCACAAGGAGGTGACTGAATGGCCAGATTTCAGAACATTGTCGTCCCCGTGGACTTCTCGGAAAACTCAAGGAGGGCCGTCGATTATGGAATCGACATGGCCAAAGACCGAAAGGCCAAGCTTTATTTTTTTCACGTGATCAATCAGCGCCACATCGACACGCTTCAGGACCTGAGCATCAAAGGTTACAAGGGAGACTTTCTCGAAGCCATACGCAACATGCTTCAGGCAAGGGACACAGACCTGAGGGAGTTTGTGCCTCAAGAGAGCCTGAAGGATCTGGACGTGGAATTCATCATTCGCAAGGGCAAGCCCGGAGAAGAGATCCTCAAGTTCGCCGAGGAAAAAAATCTGGATCTGATCGTCATCGGCACCCAGGGGAGATCGGCCATCAAGGCCACCCTCATGGGCAGTGCCGCCCAATCGGTGGTCAACCGGGCCAAATGTCCCGTACTGGTCATCCACCCCCGTTGACAGCTTGCCATGGACAGAGACGGCTCGGCAGCCAGTCTGCCCGGAAAGAGATTTTTGGTAACGAATCGCCATGGGAACGGCCTGGCTCCCGGGGAGACTTGGCGCAAAATCATCACAACATCGCCTTGACAAAAGCCTCCCTCCCGAATTATCTGGAAAAACCATTTCCGCTTGGAAGGCTGCGAGAAAAAACATTTTCCGGCGTTCTTCAGCTCACTGGGGGCTGAAGGCAGTTTGGCACGACCCGACCCATCATTCAGCAAGGAGGATCCAACGATGAAAAAAAGCTTTTCCCTGGCCATCATCCTGAGTGCTTTACTCGTCACCATGGGCCTGGCTCCAGCCACCTCTGAGGCCAGAACCCAGTTCCTCTCCATCGGAGGGGGGCCCACCGGCGGGACCTTCAACTACTTCGCCAACGCCATCTCCCTTTATGTGCCCAGAAACGTGGAAAACGTGCGCATGTCCTCGGAAGGTTCGGGCGGATCCGTCGAGAACGTTCGCCGCGTGAACAGCGGTGATTTCGACTTCGGCATTTCCTACGCGGTGGACATTCAGCTGGCATCGGTAGGTCAACTCCCCGAAGACACTCGAGTCTATGACCAGGTGCGCTGCATCGGGTACCTTTATGGGGCTCCCGCCCAGCTGGTGGTCAGGGCCGATGGCGATTTGCATTCCGCCAAGGATCTGGAAGGCAAAAGAATCGCCGTGGGCAACGCCGGTTCGGGCGCCGCCACTTCAGCGGAGCGTTTCTTCCGCCATGTGGGGGTCTGGGAGAACATGACACCGGAATTCCTCGGATATTCTCCCGCAGCCTCCGCATTCAGGGATGGCAAGATCGATGGATTCTGGGTGCTCGTGGGCTACCCCAACGCATCCATCATCGAAGCCTCCACCCAGATGAGAATCCGTCTCATGGATCTCCACGAAGATGCGGAAGCCACCGATTTCTATGATGCCTACGCTTATTCTCACACTGTCATTCCCGCCAACACCTACAGTGGACAGACGGAAGACACCCAAACCTTCCAGGACAGCACACTCCTCATCACCCGGGCCGATGTGCCGGAAGATGTGGTTTACGAAAAGACCAAGGCCATCTGGTCCCAGGAGGGTCTCACCAACCTGCGCCAGGCTCACGGTGCAGCCAGGGAAACCTCCATGGAAAACAACTTCAAGGGTTCCTCCAGGCCCCTTCACAAAGGCGCCTACAGGTTCTGGGTGGAACAGGGCATCGAAGTTCCCGAGCACCTGAAGCCCATCGACTGATTTTTTTAACCCATCCACTGTTCCATTGATCGAACACTCACCCATCAGAAACCGCGGCGGAAGGAACGGCATTCCTTCCGCCGTGCGCTTACGGACTGAAGGATTGCCATGGCCCAGGATCCCCGTCGAGAGAACGAAGTTAAGGAAGAAGAATCGGCTTTGAAAACTGCCGCAGACCCCGACAAGCTTGAGGAAATCATCAAGCGGGATGCCAAGCTGGGACGTCAGATCACGGGCTTCTGGTATTACCTCACCGCCGCACTGGGCGTCGCCATGGTGCTCTTCTATCTCTACAATGCCGGGTGGAGGCCCGTGCCCAGTCAGTACCATCGGGGCATTTACGTCCTCATCACCTATGTGCTGGTCTTTCTCACCTACCCCATGTGGCGGGGTTCGCCGGGCCATCGTCCTTCCATACCGGACATCCTGCTTGCGGGCACATCCGCTTTCGTGGTGGGCTACTGGATTCTGGAATTTGAATCTCTCAACTACCGCATGGGCATGGAAACCCAGCTGGACTTCTACGTGAGCCTCGTGGGCGTGATCATCTCCCTGGAGGTGTGCCGCCGGGTGCTGGGACTTTCCCTGACCCTCGTGGGAGTCACCTTTCTCGCCTATTGTTATTTCGGGCCCTACATGCCCGACATCATAGCCCATCGGGGATTCAGCGTTGAGCGCATCGTGAATCACGTCTACCTGAAACAGGAAGGCGTCTTCGGCATCATGGCCGATGTGCTGGTCACCTACGTGATCCTCTTCATTTTCTTTGGGGCATTCCTTAAAAAATCGGGCGCGGGCAAGTTTTTTCTCGACCTGCCCCTGGCCCTGGTGGGCAAGAGCACGGGAGGCCCGGCCAAGGTGGCTGTCGTCGCTTCAGGGTTTTTCGGTTCCGTTTCGGGAAGCGCCATTGCCAATACGGTTTCCACGGGAGCGTTCACCATTCCCCTCATGAAAAAGGCGGGCTTCAGACCTCACGTGGCCGGAGCCATCGAACCGGCGGCCTCCACGGGCGGCATGTTCATGCCCCCCATCATGGGTGCCGGCGGCTTTCTCATGGCGGAAATGACCGGAACACCTTACGTGCAGATCATGAAAATGGCCATATTTCCCGCCTTCATTTATTTTCTGGCCGTTTTTGTCATGGTCCACTTCGAAGCCAAGCGCCATGGACTCGTGGGTTCGGGAGACGGCAAGGAAGGACCGGGAGCGCTGCAAATTCTCAAAAAAGAATGGTTCATGTCCCTGCCCCTGGTCATCATCGTGGCGATGATGCTCATCGGTTACTCTCCCGGTTTCGCTGCCGTCCTGGCCACCCTTTCCTGCGTGGGAGTGAGCTGGCTCACCAGGGAATACCGCATGGGCCCCCGCCAAATCTTCGAAGCGCTGCAGGAAGGGGCAAAAAACACCCTCGTCATAGGCGCCACGGTGGGCGTCATCGGCATCATCGTGGGAGTCATCGCACTCACGGGCATCGGCCTTCGCTTTTCGGACATCATTTTCGGCCTCTCGGGAGGCAACCTGCCCCTGGCCATTCTGCTCATCGGCTTCGCCTCCCTTCTCCTGGGCATGGGAGTTCCCGTGACGGCGGCCTATCTCATCATCGCCGTGCTGGCCGTGCCCGCCATGAGCGCCATGCTCGCTCAGCACCATTTTCAAATGAGTTTCGGGGAACTGGAAGTGGCACTGCCTTACGCCGCCACATGGACTCTCCTGGCTTCCCACATGGTGGTGTACTGGTTCAGCCAGAGTTCCAACATTTCGCCCCCCGTGTGCGTGGCCGCCTACGCCGCCGCCGCCATTGCGGGTTCCGATCCCTGGAAAACGGGCTGGAACGCGTTCAACTTTTCCAAAATGCTCTTCCTCGGACCCTTCCTTTTCGCCTACTCTCCCGCTTTCCTCCTGTCGGGGACAGGCCTTGAGATTTTCATGGCCTACAGCACCATTCTATTGGGCACGGTCATCTTTTCCGCCCTCTCCATGGGTTATTTTCTCTGCCCCACCAACATGGTGGAATGGGTGGCGGGAGCATTGGGAGCCATTCTCCTCATGTTTCCCCACATTGTGTTTGACACCATCGGCATCGAACTCCACATTTTCGTGGTGGACGCCATCGCCGTGAGCCTCTTTGCGCTCGTCTACCTGATGCAGAAGTATCGCATCAAAAAGAATCCCAAACTTCTGCTCCCCTTGCACCTGCGCACCTGAAAAAAAAGAAGGCCGCTTCTTTCCCGCAGATGCGGCCTTCCTTCATGCCGGCCCTTTCGGTTTCCAAAAAAACCCGCCTTCCATGGGCGGCACCGCTCAGGACCATTCCCTTTCCAGAGTCTTCTGTCTCAAAAATCCAGCAACCCTCCCAGTCTTTCCGCCAGAAGGGTGTAGCGCCGCTGGGTTTTGTCGTTTTTGATGGCCATGGCGAGAGCTTTCCTGGAGCCCACCAGAACCACCAGCTTTCGCGCCCTGGTGATGCCCGTGTAGAGAAGGTTTCTTTGCAGCATCATGTAATGCTGAGTGAGGAGGGGAAACACCACGGCGGGGTACTCGCTTCCCTGAGCCTTATGAACGGTCACCGCATACGCCAGAACCAGTTCATCCAGCTCGGAAAAATCGTAGACGACGCCACGCCCGTCCACATCCACCCACACTTCCTGGTTTTCCGTGTCGATCTTCGCAATACGGCCCATGTCTCCATTGTACACATCCTTGTCATAATTGTTGCGCGTCTGCATGACCTTGTCCCGCAACCTGAAGGCACGCCCTCCCCTTTCCACCGACCGGGTCTCCTTGTTGAGCACCTCCTGCAAGGCGGTGTTCAGCCGCTGGATTCCCACGGCCCCCCGGTGCATGGGGCTCAAAACCTGAATTCCATCCACGGGGTCCAGACCGAAGCGTTCGGGAATGCGCTGAGCACAGAGTTTCAGGATGACTTCCAGAGCTTCTTCGGGATCTTCTTTTTCTATGTGGTAAAAGTCCTGAAGGGACTCACCCGAAGGGGGCATTCTGGGAAACTTTCCCTGGCGAACCAGATGGGCATTGGTGACGATGTGACTTTCCCGGGCCTGGCGAAAGATTTGAGTGAGCCGGACCACGGGAATTTCTGCAGAAGTGAGGATGTCTTTGAGCACATTTCCAGGTCCCACCGAGGGGAGCTGATCCACATCCCCCACCAGAATGAGCGTGGCATTTCCGGGGATAGCCTTCAGCAGATAGTGGGCCAGGAGAATGTCCAGCATGGATGTCTCGTCCACGATGAACAGGTCTTTGTTGAGGGGTTTTTGCTCATTGCGCTGAAATCCCCCCGACTGAGGGCTGAATTGGAGAAGCCGGTGAATGGTGGAGGCGTCATGGCCCGTGGCTTCGCTCAGGCGCTTGGCCGCGCGCCCGGTGGGAGCCGCCAGGCACACACGGCCCCCCGCCTTTCCGTAAAGGGCGAGAATGGCGCGAATGAGAGTGGTCTTTCCCGTACCGGGACCTCCCGTGATCACCAGGACCTTCTCCACCAGGGACCTGCGCACCGCTTCTTCCTGGAGTTCGGCCAATTTCAATGAAAGGTTCTCATGAAGCCACTTCATGGCTGTTTCCGTGTGCGGGCGATTCTGCATGGATGGAAACATTTGCAGCGCCCGCAGTTTGCGCGCCACCTGAACTTCAGCCAGGTGATACCCTTTCAGGTAGACGGCCTCCTCATCTCCCCATTGCGGCTGGCTCTCCCGGGGAACGACCTGCAAAATGAGGCGGCCTTCCGCAAGCAGGCCTGTCAACGCCCCTTCCAGAACGGAAATGGAAATATGGAGCAGCTCCATAGACTTTTTGAGAAGCCAGTTCCGGGGCACGCAGGCATGCCCCTCTTCCATGGCTTTCTGCAGGACGTAGAGGACGCCAGCTTCCGCGCGAAGGGGTGAGTCTCTGGAAAAACCCATGCTCTCTGCAATTTTGTCTGCGGTAACAAAGCCGATGCCAAACACGTCCATGGCGAGCCGGTACGGATTGTTCTGCAACACCTCCAGAGAACCCTTGCCGTAGTGCTTGAAAATACGGGTGGCATAGGTGGCGCTCACATCATGACTGCGCAGGAACACCATGAGTTCCCGAATGTCTTTCTGATCTGCCCAGGCTTTCTGAATCTTTTCCAGGCGATACTCACCGACCCCCTCCACTTCCTGAAGTCTTTCGGGAAACTGATCGATGATGTCGAGGGTTGTTGCGCCAAAGCGCTCCACGATGCGTTTGGCCATCACAGGGCCGATTCCTTTGATCAAACCGGAACCCAGGTACTTGCGAATTCCTTCTGCCGTTGCGGGAGCGAGGGTCTCGTAGCGCTCCATTCGAAACTGCTCCCCGAATTTGGGATGCATGCGCCAGGAGCCCTCCATGGACAGCACTTCCCCCGGTGTCACGGAAACGAAATTCCCCACCACTGGCACGGGATCCCTGCGCCCTGGAATTTTCACCTTGATCACACTGTAGCCGCTTTCTTCGCCCACAAAAGTGATCCGTTCAACCTGCCCTCGAATTTTCTCCATCGTTCACACTGAATCGAAAGGATGCTTCCAATATCTTCTCACGCCGCAACCAAATGTTCCCCATCGATGGAAAAGCATTATATTTTTGAAAATGTGAGACCGCATGTTAATATCCGTCATGTCGCCATAGGAAAGCAAGGGCTGCATGAATGCCAGGGGGAGTGTTCGAAGAGGCTTTGATCTTTCCCGGAGCACAGTCCGAAAATTCTCAAGCTGGAATGAGGGAAAGAACTTCCTGGCCAAGCTTCTCGCACGCGGGAAAGATCTGCCACCCGTTTCCTTCACGTCCTCGTCCTGGGAAAACACCGGAAAAATTCATCCAGCCTCACATAATGGGAAAGGATTTCACATGTCCCTGTATATCAAAACGGAAGACTACCACGAGCTGGGAATCACCAAGTATTCCAGCCTGGAGACGATCCGTGAACTGGTGCAGAGAGAACTCAACATGGAGCGCGTGTTTGTTTCTTTTGTGAACAATCATGAGTTCATCCGCGTGGACTTCCTCAAGCCGCGCCCCACCCGCCGCTCAAGACGCCGCTCACAACAACGGAAAAGCCTGGAAAAAACTCAGCTCGCCTGACCAGGGAACAGCCTCCCCGGCAGCCCCACCCCCGGAGTGCCGAGCAAACAGTTTCTTGCGCACCGCTGTGTCCCGGCCTTTCAGGCGAGCTCCAATACACACACATTTGAATGCCAAGCACAAACAAAGAGGGCGTTGTTTCAACGCCCTCTTTGTTTGTGCCCCATTGAGCAGAGCAATGGATGGGATACCTGTCTACTCGGGGTTGCACCCCATTCCCTGCCTCCCGGGGCAGCCCTTTTCGTCCACGTTTCCCTTTTCAGAGCCCCCCCTCTGAAAGGGGCGGAAAACCTCTGCTCACGGTCACAGTTCGGGAACCATTTCCCGAAGCTCACTGTAAGTGAACACAGGACCATCGAGGCAGACGTACGTGGATCCCATGTTGCACCTGCCACAGATGCCCACTCCGCACTTCATGCGTTTTTCCAGGGTGGAAATGATCTGGTCGTCCTCAAATCCCAGTTCCTTCAGACCAAAAAGCACGAATTTGATCATGATGGGGGGACCGCACACAATGGCCACCCGATTGTGAGCACTGGGGGCTTCTTCCTTGAGGACGGTGGGCACAAACCCAACCCGCTCTTTCCACCCCGGATGTTCCGTGTCCACCGTGAGCACCAGGTTGGCCCCACCCGATCTCCACTGGTCGAATTCATAGCTGTAGCAAAGGTCATGGGGCGACCGGGCCCCGTAGATGACCGTGATGTCGCCGTAGTCCTGGCGGTTGTCCAGCATGAAAAGGAGCAGAGTCCTCAAGGGGGCCATGCCGATTCCACCCCCCACAAAAAGAATGTCTTTGCCCTTCATTTCCTCAAAGGGAAATCCATTTCCCAGGGGAGCACGCACCCCTATCTGATCCCCCGCATTGAGCAGGTGAATGCGCTGAGTGACTTCCCCCACTCTCATGACGCTGAACTGCAGGTAGTCCATGCGTGTGGGCGGAGAATTGATCACGAAAGTGGACTCCCCCACCCCGAAGATGGACAATTGCCCCACCTGGCCCGGTGTGAACTGAAAGTTTTTCATTTTCTCCGGGTCATTGAGCACGACCCGAAGGGTGCAAATGTTGTGAGTCTCCCCGATGACCTCCTGAACGGTGGCCAGTTCCGGCAGGTATGGATTATGCGCATGCATGGGATCTCTCCTTCAGATTTTCCACCACTTTTCGAATGTCAATGGACACGGGACAGCTTCGAATACACCGCCCGCAGCCGCAGCATGCGATCATGCCGTCGTATTTCTCCGGGAAATAACTGAATTTATGTCCCACGCGGTTCCGGTACCTTTCAAGCTTGGTCGGGCGCGGATTGTGACCACTCGCTTCCTGAGTGTAGACTGCAAACATGCAGGAATCCCAGGATCTCATGCGTTCCCCGCGGGAGTGCCGCATTTCATCGGTGATGTTGAAGCAGTAGCAGGTGGGACACACGTAGGTGCACACACCGCACCCCAAACACTGGTTGACCATGGATCTCCAGAAGTCCTTGTCCTCGAAGCGGTCTTTCTGGCCCTGCACCACACCCGAAGGATCCAGGCTCCCCACCTTTTGGCGGGAAACCTCCTCCTGGCTCCGGGAAGCAGCTGCCGCCTGTTCTTCAGTGGCGGGGTCGCCCAGGAGCTGCACGTAGGAGCCGCCGCGCTCGCTGAGCCCTTCCACCACGTAGCCCCCTTCCACGGGAGTGATCCAAAGATCTCCTCCCGCTGTGTCCGCGGGACCGCTTCCCACGGAAGAGCAAAAACAGGCCTCGTCGGCTTCCCTGCAAAGGAGCACGGCAAAAAGAGTCTTTTCCCGCCGATCTTTGTACTGGTTGTCCACGAAGGGCCCCTCGGTGAAAACGCGATCGAAGGTGAAAAAGCCCCGGACATCACAGGGCCTTGCTCCAAAAACCAGGGCGTTCCCCGCCTCGGGGGGTTCCTCCAGTTTCAGTTGCACCCGCCCGGGATCTTCGGGGGCTTTGACATATTCGAAGGTCATCAGGGTCTGAACCTGAGGAAAAATCACTTCTTTGGGAAGAGCCGTGCTCTGGCGGTCCATGACGGGCACCATACCGGCGCGGAAGGGCTTGAAATCGATTCCCCACCGGTCCGCCCCCTGGGAAACGGGCACCCACACGGGGACCTTTTCATTGAGGCGCTCCAGGGCCGACGCCAATTTGTCCTGAGGGATAAAAACCTTTCCACTCATTGCTTGTCCTCACTCACATGGCTATTTTTTTCACCCGGCCGGCCGGGACATTCTCCAATCCACTGAGGCCATGCGGGTCTCTGGCCAATCGCCGGGTGTCATCTACAGTTCGTGCTCACCGGGGTTGAAAGTGAGCAGGGGGGGCACGAGCTGGGAGTCGATGCCCGCTTCGTACCCAAGGATCTCTCTGGTGATCTGGTTGAGCTTTTCCTTCATGAGAGTCACGGGAATTTCCATGGGGCAGACCCGCTCGCACTCGCCGCATTCCGTGCACCGCCCCGCCAAATGCAGGCTGTGAATCATGTGGAACATGAATTTTTCAGAAATGCCCATTTTTTGCGTGAGCCATTTGGGATCCCGGGTCTCCACAATGCACCGGTCCTGGCAGACGCACAGAGGGCAGGCATTGCGACAGGCGTAGCAGCGGATGCAACGGTCCAGCTCCGCACTCCAGAAAGCGAGTCGCTCCTCCAGGGATTTCTGGTCCATCTCCTCAACCAGGCCATAAGCCTCGTCTTTTTTGATTCTCGGCTCCACGGGATCCCGCACCAGCACGTCGTGGACCAGAGGATTGGGATGGGCACACCGCAAGCAGCGGCGTGCCAGGGACTCCTCCCACGGCAGGCTGTGAACCCCCCGGGAATCTTCCACTTTCAGTTCCGGTCCTTCCCTGCGCACAGAGGAAACACCCCTGAGGGGAATTTTTTTCATGACTCTGCGCCAGTCCACGGTGCCCTCACAAGGGATCCCGAAAATATGGAGCCTGTCACGTCCCAGAAATTTTTCCTGCTCAAGGGCCACCAGGGACCGGCTGTCACAGCCCTTCACGCAGATACCCACCTTCCTGCCTTCGTCCCTTGGAAGAAAGGGTGGTGTTTTCACCAGGTAGCCGCTCAAATTGTGAACACACAGGGGACTCCACATGAGCCTGTGAACGTCCTCCTCTCTGTTCACAAAAACGGGCGTGGCGTGGAGGGCGTCAAAACCCTGCTCCCACCCCACAATGCCGTCCAATTCGGGAAGAACGGCCTTCACCAGTTCATGCAGTCGTTTGGTTTCAGCTTCAAACACGATCCAACCCAACCTTTCAGACAAAAGTGACAATCTCTTCCTTGAAACCCTGCGGTCGACTCAATCCGGGATTAGGCCCCAAGCGGTGAACCTGTTCTGAAAAATCCGAGACCGTTTTCTGCCAGAGCTGACCTTCGGATGCGGAAACCCAGGTGTAGTGAAAACGCCGGCCATCGATCCCCATGAAAGGCAGGAATTGTTTCAGGACCTCGAGCCTTCTCCTGGCGTAAAGATTTCCCACAGCGTAATGGCAGTCCTTGGGATGGCATCCGGACACCAGAACCCCGTCAATCCCGTAAAGGAGGGATTTGGCTACAAAAAGGGGATCCATGCGCCCTGTGCAGGGAATGCGGACAATGCGAAGATCCGTGGGCTGCCTGAAACGGCACACTCCCGCCGTGTCGGCTCCACCGTAGGAACACCAGTTGCAAAGAAATCCAACGATCTTTATTTCCCGTGCTGTCGAGTGCACGGCATTCGTTTCAACCATCAAACCTATTCCTCCCGGCACCCGGCAGGTGCCCATTCAACGGAAGCGGCTCCCTGACAGAGGCCCTCACCCTGGTGGCTTTCGGCGAAATGATCAGCCAAAAAGCTCGTTGACTTCCGCAAGGATCTGATTGTCCGTGGCGTGAAGAAGCTGAATGGCCTTGCAGGGACAGGTGGCATTGCACAGCCCGCACCCCTGGCAGACACTGGGCAGAACTTCCGCCTTGCGCTCGCCCCCGCGCAGTTCCTTCCACTGAATGGCCCCATAGGGACAAACCTGAATGCATTTGCCGCAGCTGATGCAGGAACGTTCATTGACAAGAGCCACCTGGGGATTGGTTTCAATGGTGTCCCTGGAAAAGAGAGCCTGAACTTTGGCCGCAGCGGCACTTCCCTGAGCCACGGAAGCGGGAATGTCCTTGGGGCCCTGGCACACCCCCGCCAGATAGACGCCGGCCGTGTTGGTTTCCACCGGTCGCAGCTTGGGGTGACTTTCCATGTAAAAGCCGTACTGGTCGTAGGAAATCCGGAGCTTTTCCGCCAGCTCCCTGGAGCCGGAAGCAGATTCCACGCCCGTGGCCAGAACCACCAGGTCCGCCTCCACTTCCACCTGCATCCCCAGAAGGGTGTCGGCCCCCTGGACCACCATGCGGTCTCCCCGGGGATAGATCTTGCCCACACGCCCCCGAATGTATTGCACTCCGTATTCTTCCTGAGCCCGCCGCACAAATTCGTCGTAGTTTTTTCCCGGGGAGCGGATGTCCATGTAAAAGACGTAGCTGTTGCTCCCGGGCACGTGATCCTTGGTCAGAATGGCCTGCTTGGCGATGTACATGCAGCAGATTCCCGAACAGTAGGGACGGTCCACGGAAGCATCCCGGGAACCCACACAGGCGACGAAGACGATGTCCCTGGGTTCTTTGCCGTCGGAAGGCCTTTTAATGTGTCCCCCATAAGGGCCCGACGCGCTGAGAATGCGCTCGTATTGCAGGCCTGAAATGACGTCGGGATAGCGGCCGCCTCCATATTCCCCGTAAACGGAATGGTCAAAGAGGTCGTAGCCCGTGGCCACGATGATGGCCCCCACATCTTCTGTGAGGATCTCGTCTTGCATCTCGTAGTCCACCGCATCCACGGGACAGATCTTTTTGCAGACCCCGCACTTGCCTTTGGTGAAATGAAGGCAGTATTCCCGGCGAATGGCCGCTTTTTTGGGAATGGCCTGGGGAAAGGGAATGTTGATGGCGCGGGCGTTTCCCAGTTCTTCATTGAAGCTGTCCGGCACTTTGCGGGAAGGGCATTTTTCGATGCAGGCGCCGCAACCCGTGCACGCGCTCCAGTCCACGTAAGTGGCTTTCTTTCGAACATCAACCTTGAAGTTTCCCACATAACCGGAAATGTTTTCCACTTCGCTGCTGGCCAGGAGGGTGATGTTTTCCTTCTGGGAAACATCCACCATCTTGGGCCCCAGGATGCAGGAAGAACAGTCCACGGTGGGAAAGGTCTTGTCGAGTTGAGCCATTCTGCCGCCGATGGTTGTTTTTTTCTCCACCAGCACCACGTCCAGCCCCCCTTCGGCGCAGTCCAGGGCGGCCTGAATGCCTGCCACACCCCCACCGATCACCAGCACCTTCTTGTGAATGGGAACCTTGGATGAAAAGAGAGGCTGGTTGTACCGGAGCTTGGCCACGGCCATTTCCACCAGGTCGCAGGCCTTCCGGGTATTGGCTTCCCGGTCCGTTCCAATCCACGAAACATGCTCCCGAATGTTGGCCATTTCGAACATGTAGCGGTTCAGGCCCGCCTTTTCCACCGCCCGCCGAAAGGTGGGCTCGTGCATGCGCGGCGAGCACGCAGCCACCACCACACCCTGAAGACCGTGTTCGGCAATGGCCTGCTGAATCTCTTTCTGCCCCGGCTCGGAGCAGGTGTACATGTAGCTGGTGGAATAGACCACGTCAGGAAGCATGAGGGTTTTTTGCGCCACCGCGTCCGTATCCACCGTGCTGGCGATATTGGTTCCACATTGACAAACAAACACACCGATGCGCATGACCTTATCCTCAATCGAACGGCTGCGGCCCCTCCCCCCGGACCCGCAGGGACTCCCTCACCCCCGCGCCAAAAGGAGCATGCCGGGCCGCCATTCGTCGCTTTAGTGTCACTCCATTCATGATGACTGCGGACATGGGAAAAAACAGGACCCCTTTCGCCCGCACCGGTCTAAACGGCCCGGGAATTTTCAGATTCCCGTTTTTCCAGAAGAACCCCTGCATCCACGAAAAGCTTGTGGAGACCCAGTTTTTTGGGATCGATGCCCAGGGCCAGACCGATGATTTGCGTGATGTAGACCACGGGAATGTCGAAATTCCTCTTCCACTGCCGGTTCAACTGGCCCTGGCGCAGATCCAGGTTCTGCTGGCAGAGGGGGCACGCCACGGCAACGGCTTCTGCCCCCACTCCCAGAGCCATGTCCAGAATGCGTCCGCTCAGTTTTCCCACGATCTCGTTGCGCGTCACTCCATAAGTGGCCCCGCAGCATTCCGTCTTGTAGGGAAAATCGGGAACGGAAGCGCCCACCGCTTCCATGAGGCGATCCATGGAAACGGGGTTTTCGGGATCGTCGAACCGGGCAAAGTGTGCCGGGCGGGAGAGAAGGCAGCCGTAATAGGGCACGAGGGAATGGCCCGAGAGGGGCCGGACCACCCTTTCACGTATGGCCTCGGGGCCCACCTGCTCATAAAGCAGCTGCAGCACGGAAACGGCCTTCACCTCACCGTCGAAAGGCATTCCCAGAATGTCCAGAAGCTTCTGGCGCTGATGGGGGTTGTGGTAGACTTCCAGGGATTCCTTGAGTGATTTGAGACAACCGGGACAGGGGGTCATGACCACGTCGGCCCCTTCCCGGACCGCGATGGCGAGGTTGCGGGCTGAAAGGGCGGCGGAAAGGACCGGGTCGAGGGAATGGGCCGGCGTGGAACCGCAGCAGTTCCAGTCGGGGATCTCCACCAGCTCTATGCCCAGAGCGGCACAAACCTCCCGGGTGGAAGTGTCGAATTCGTGAGCCAGGCCCTCCAGAGAACAACCTTGATAATATGCCACACGTCGATTCATGAACATCTCTTCATTGTGAATGTGAGGGTTCATTCACTTCCCGGGGCTCCTGTTTCTTCTTGCCCTGTTCCTCAAAGCGTTCAAAGATTTCGGCGATGTGCTTTCGACCTTTGATCCTCGAGGGCAGGAAGTGAAGTTTTCCTTTTTGCAGGACTTTGGGAGCGAGGTCCATGTCTCCAAAGGGCTTCATGGCCTTCAGGTTGTAAACGGGCAGCAGGCCCGTTTCAAAAACCCTCCCGAAAGTTTTCACGGATTTCAGGAACTCATCGTAAAACATCTGCACGTCTTTGAGGGAAACCGTATTTTCCTCACGAGACATGACCCGCAGGGCCTCCATGACGCAGGCCACATCGATGTTGCAGGGACAGCGGGTGGTGCAGGCCTGGCATGCCGCGCAGAGCCACACAGACCGGGACCGCAGCACGATGTCTTTTTGCCCCAGCTGAATCAGCCTCATGATCTGGTTCACGGGGTAGTCATACACGTAGGTGTAATTGCAGCTGGCACTGCAGTTGCCACACTGATAGCATTTGCTCACTTCCTGCTCGCTGGCCTCTTCCACACGCCGGATGAAGTCCTTGTCGCAGGTTTTCTGGATTGTGAGGGTATGGGCGCGTTCCATTTATTCCTTCACGGCAATGGTTGTCAAAGCTTGTTTTTCACGGCAAGAGGCCCCCGCACGACCTGTCCTGTCCATCGGGAGCTCCCCCTACTAACCATGGCTCTTTTGTTTTTTCAATGAAATTCGTTCTGTAACGTTCTAATTTAACTGTCTTTCAAGACCAGGACCCCCCTGTGGCGTCACGGCTTTCATGAGTTGTGCTTCAGTGATTGGGGGGACTCACCCGCCCCTGGGCCATTCCGGCGAGGTTCATGGCGGGCATCTTCCCGTTTCCACCAACGAAGGTCCACATACACCCTTGATTTGCACCTCACTTAAGTATCAACTTTCACAAGTTTTTTCAAGGGTCACGTTTCCCGGGCATGAAGAAGCCGGTACCCCCTTCCGGGGAGCCTCACCGGCCCCTTGCCTTTTGCCCCCACTCTCCCATCGTGTTATGGTTGATGCTCCAATGTCACCCCGGAAGGGAAACCACATGCCCTGCGGCGGTATAATTCCACCGGGCCGCCGGCCGATTCCCCAGACCGGAACACATCGTCACGGCTCAACCCGGATCCCTGACACACGCAACGAACATTGAGGAGCAAACCCATGAACATGGACCGAGCCATTTTCCAAATGAACGCCAGCGTGGAAGCCACTTCACTCTATATCCTTCTGTGTGCCCTGAGTGACGAAGGAAACCCCGTCACCCTGAAAACGGCAAGGGAGCGCTGGAACGGTTCGGAAAAGGACCTCATGAACGGAGCCCTGGAACTCGTGCAACTGGGAGTGATTCAGGGAGAGGAGCCCCTTTCCCATGAAGCCCCCCTGCATATTCAACCGAGAGACCGCTGGCAACCTCCGGCTCACAAGACCATACAGTGAGCCGTGATGAACGGGGAGGGCCTCCGTGACGCCTGGGATCCGGAAAGTTCGACCGGAAGGCCGTCTGTTTCATGGGGCCAGATCCACCCGCAAGGGACACCTCGCCGCAAAGGAGAGGACTCAGCCAAGGAACCCCTTCACCTTGCTTTTCTGCGAAAGTTCCGCATTGAGGTAGTCCTCCGTCAACTCCAGATAGTGCTCCACACTCCCTTTGTGGAGTGCCTTCTGGCCGGGGGACACTTCCTTGTGCACCTTGGCGGGGGAACCCATGATGACCGAGTTGGCAGGAGCTTCAAATCCCGGCGGCAGAACGGAACCGGCGGCAATGACACATCCGTCCCCGATTTTGCAGCCATCGAGGATGATGGCTCCCATGCCGATGAGGCAATCGTTCCCCACTTCGCTGCCGTGCAAAATGACCGCATGGCCCACGGTCACCCTGTCCCCCACTTCCAGGGGGAATTTTTCCCCCGTGACGTGAAGGGTGCAGTTGTCCTGAATGTTGGTGTCCGAACCAATCCGAATGTAGTGCACATCCCCCCGCACCACCGTGTTGAACCACACACTGCTTCGGTTGCCCAAAACCACATCTCCGATGACCCAGGCACCCGGCGCCACGTAGACTCCTGCGCCCAGCCTGGGATACATGCCCTTATAGGGAAGAATGTTGTCCATGCTTCCTCTTCCTTTCCGTCCTCACCCAGCGGCAAGAGGGGCGGGACCCTTTCCATCCACGGTTTACGATCAAGATTTTCCCCCGAGGCCTTCCATCCCCGTCACTTGGCCTCCAAGCCCAGAAGCTGGGCGATTTTCTGCGCCGCATACTCCACAAAAATCTGAAACTCCTCCGGTTCCAGTCTTTGGCCGCCTCCCGGCGAGGGCACGCTGCCGGGAGTGTCAATGGCAATGGGCGCGTTACGGTATTCATCCCGGGGCACGACCCGGAATTCAGGTTCGAAAGCATTCTCGAAATACTTTTCCTGAAAGATGGAGAACTTGAGTGCATGAGCGGTGGCATCCAAAACCCCCACCACGTGAGAATCCACCCTTCCCTTCTCCACCGCCTTTCGAAAGCCGGCGAGACATTCTCCCCCCTGAGTGCAGGCGATGTGGCCGTTGCGGTTGGCCAGGATCATGGAATCCATGATTTCCTGCTCGCTCACCTGAACCACCTGAACAGCCCCATCTCCCGCCAGTTTCCGGTACTTGTCCACCAGGCTCATGACCCGGGGCATGGACACGGGATTGCCGATCATGGCGGCCTGAGCCGTACTGGGGCGCACATTCACGGGTTCGAAGCGCCTCTTCCGGGGATCCGGTTCCAGATAATAGAGGTACACGGGGTTGGCATGTTCCGACTGCACTCCCAGAACCCGGGGCAGGGCTTCTATGATCCCCAGATCCAGAAGCTTCAAAAAACCCTGCAAAACCGCCGTGATGTTTCCCGCATTGCCGATGGGAACGGCCACCATGAGGTGGGAAACATCGTAATCGAACATCTGGGCGATTTCGTAGCTGTAGGACTCCTGCCCCAGTATGCGCCATGCATTCTTGGAGTTCATGAGGGCCACGGGATACCTGTCGGAAAGATGCTCCACCACTTTCATGCAGTCATCAAAAACGCCGGGAATTTCCAGGACCCGGGCGCCACTTCCCAGGGGCTGCCCCAACTGCTGAGGCGTCACCTTGCCTTGAGGCAGAAGCACCGCGGAGGTGACTCCTTCTACGAAATAGGACGCGTAGAGAGCCGCTTCCGCGGAAGTGTCCCCTGTGGAGGCACAAACGGCCAGGACATCATCCATGCTATGATCCCGAATGAGATGGTTCAAATAGCTGAAAGCACTGGCCATGCCCCGGTCTTTGAAGGAGGCGCTTGGATTCTGCCCGTCATTCTTGAAATAAAAAGGCCGTCCCACCCATTGGGCCAGACGGTCATTGGCGCCCACCAGAGGCGTGTGCCCTTCACCCAGATAGACGACCGATTCCATGGGAATGATGGAACCGATGAGTTCGTGAAACCGGTAGATTCCTCGCAGAGCGGGCTGGGTCAGCATGCTTCGGTGATCAAAAATCTTCCGCCACAAATCTCCCGGTATGGCCTTGAGGCGATCCCAATCCCGGTCGCCGATGAGGAGGACGCTCTTGCACGAAGGGCAGGTATATAGTAATTTTTCAATGCCGTGACGCGCACCGCAACCCAGGCATTCATAGGCATAGCTTCCCTGGGGGGAAGGAATGAGATGGGGCTGAATTTCCCGAGGAAACTGGTCTTTTCTCATGGGTGGTAAAACTCCCGGCACAGGTTGAAAAGGCAACGAATCACAGAACTCCATCCCCGCATTGCGCTCACGGCCCATTGCAAATCAAGGAGGGAATTCCAATATGGGAGAATCAACCTTTTGACACGGATTTTCAAGGGATAAATGGGAGAAAATCAGGAAGAGGCCTGTTGCAAAAATCCCACAATCCCCAGGGGCGAATGTGTCTTTTTTACAACAATTATTCTTCATTTTGCATGCGCCTGTCTTGACCTGACTTTTCTTTATCTATAAAAGATTCCGTGACAACAAGCTCTTCCCATGGGCCTCACTGGCCGGGAGGATTTTTTTGATTTTTGGCATGCCCAATGCTTCAGCCCAGTGCACGAGGAGGAAAAAGGGGCGTGAAATATAATGAATATGGAATGCAGCACACCATCTCCCGCGAAGTGTGGTGCAACGGTTCTTGTTTGCACTCGGGGGCCAGAGTTTCCCTGAGGTTTTTTCCCGCACCGCCCAATCACGGGGTGAAGTTCAGGCGCATCGACCTCGGAGGACGGCCTCTGCTGAGCGCGCACTACCACAATGTGGTGAACACCCGGCTGGCCACCACCATCGGAGTGAACGGAGTCTCCGTCAGCACGGTGGAACACCTCATGGCCGCCCTTTACGGCATGAGCGTCGACAATGTGCTCATCGAGATCGACGGCCCCGAGGTGCCCATTTTCGATGGAAGCTCCTCCACTTTCATCGATATCCTGAGGGAAGGGGGGCTTCAACAGCAGAGCGTGGCGCGCCAGTGCCTTCGGATTGAAAGGCCCTTCATCTACAGAGACGGCGACGCCTTTGTGAAAGTGACGCCATCAAACCGGCTTCAGGTGAGCTACGCCATCGATTTTCCGCACAAACTGGTCGGGAATCAGCGCCTCAGCTGGAAGTTCGATTCCATGGATTTCACGCGAACCATCGCCAGAGCCCGGACCTTTGGTTTTCTCAAGGACGTTCAGAAACTTCAGAGTTTGGGGCTGGCCCTGGGAGGTTCCCTTGAAAACGTGCTCGTTTTCGACGACTACAGGGTTCTCAATCAGGAAGGATTTCGTTATGTGGACGAGTGCGTCCGGCACAAGGTCCTCGATTTCCTGGGGGACCTGGCCCTGACGGGCATGCCCATGCTGGGCCATTTCAAGGCCTACAAGGCCGGCCATGCCCTTCACAATCAATTCCTCAAAGACCTCATGGTGAAGCCGGGCTTTTACTCCATCTGCATTCCCGCAGCCCTTCCCGGCGCCACATTTCCCAACACACCCCTTCCCGGCCTGCTGAGCGGCATGCAACCTGCCATCAAGCAGATTTGAGCCCTTTCGTGCTCAGGGGGGGTTCACCCATGAGCAAATCTTGAGCGTCCCTTTCGGGGCGCTTTTTTTGTCCTTCGATCACCCTCTTCACATTTTCCGGGGGCAGGCTGGCCGGCGCACAAATTTCTTGAGGAACCCGGGAACCTCCGTTAGAATTCAACCGTCCAGATCAACCTTTTCTCTCTTCCGCAAAAGGCCATGACAAACATTTCCCGGGTGACCATTCTCATTTTGGGCCTGATCCTTTTCGCCTTCCTCATCCCGTCCCACTCCTATGCCAAGACCAAAGCGAGCATTCAGGACATGGAGGTTCGAAAGGACGACGGAATCGTGTCCATCGGTTTTGTCATAGAAAACTGCTTCAATTCCAAGATGGAGGAGGCCGTGCTCAGCGGCGTCCCCACCACCTTTCACATTCGCATCATCGTGGAAAACCGCCGTTGGCTCTTCCTCAAATCCAATGTGCTGGATGTCACCCTGGAGCGCACCATCAAATACGAACGGCTCAAAAGGGAGTTTCGCGTGATCCTGCCCGAGACCCCCCAGGTCGTTCACACCACCACCAGTTTTTTTGAAGCGAAAGAATGGATGAGCCGCGTGAAGGACCTTGCCCTCTTCCCCCTCTGGCGACTGGAGGAGGACGAGGAATACACCCTGCGGGTGAAAGCGGAACTGTCCAAGGTCAACCTCCCCCTTTTTTTCCGTTACATTTTGTTTTTCGTTTCCCTCTGGGATTTTGAAACGGACTGGCACAAGACACGCCTCTCCCTGGACAGCATGGGGCCATGAAAACGGATTCTCCTTCTCCAGACCGAAAAAAGCGCGCCAGGGAACGATGGATCGTTCTCGGTGTTTTTTCCCTCGTCCTCATCTTCGGATTTCTTGAGGGCTGGTTTTTCACCATGCAGCCCAGCCTTCCCATGGCCGGCAACATCCTCCTTTTCGCTCTCATCAACCTGAACGTCATTCTCCTTCTTCTCCTCGTCTACCTGGTCCTGAGAAACATCGTCAAACTCATCTTCGAACGCAAGCGAAACATGCTGGGCCACAGGCTCAGAACCCGCCTCGTCCTCGCTTTCGTGGGACTCACCCTCATCCCCACCATCCCCCTTTTCTGGATCGCCACCCAGTTCATCTTTTCAAGCCTGGATCACTGGTTCAGCCACCAGGTGGAAAATTCCCTGGAGCAATCGGTGGCCCTCTCCAGGAACTATCTGGAGGAGGTGGGTGAAGACCTCATTCTGGACGCGCAGGGTCTGCGCGAAGCCATGCTGGACGCACGCCAGCAGGGAGAGCTCACTGCGGCACAGTTCGCCTCCTGGAATCCCAGAGCCCTGCAGCGCCATCACGTGGATGCGGTCATCCTGGTGAATTCATCCAGGGACATCCTCTCCAAGACTCACACCTCCCGCTTCACGGAAAAGGACGCCCTCACCCTTCTGGAACTCAACTGGGAAAAGCGGCACACAAATGGAAGCGTTCGTTCGCACACCCTTGACAGAGGCCGGGAAAGTCTCATCGTTCGCATGCCCTTCCCTTCCCTCTCCCAGGACAACGACCTGCTGCACAACACGCTGCTGGTGGTCCGTGTTCTGCCCGCAGCCATCTCAGAGAGGCTGGAAGCCATTTCCACCGGCTACGAGGACTACCTTCAGTTGAAGCTCCTTCACAACCCCCTCAAGAGGAGCAACTTCATCGCCTTTTGCATCATCACCCTATTGGTCATCTTTGCGGCGGTGTGGTTCGGCTTCTTTCTGGCCAAGGGCATCACCCATCCCATTCAGTCCCTGGTCTGGGCCACGCGGAGGGTGGCAGACGGCAACATGGACGTGGAGCTGAAGTCCGATCGCCGCGATGAAATCGGCATGCTCATGAATTCCTTCAACGAGATGGTCCGGGACCTCAAGGAAAGCCGCACCCAGCTGGACCAGGCTTATTCGCAGCTTCAGCAGCACCACGCAGAACTGGAGGAGCGGCGGCGCTACATGGAAATCATTCTCAAAAATGTTGCGGCGGGCGTGGTGAGCGTGGACGCTCAGGGGCGCATCGTGACCATGAACAAGTCCGCGGAAGCCCTTTTCGGCCTCACGGCCGAAGAAACGCGCGACCAGCCCTATGAAAAGCTACTTGAATCCCACCACCTGGAAATTGTTCGTTCCTTCAAAAACCATCACCAGTCTCACCGGCACAATTACCTGGAACAGCAAGTGAACACCACTCTCGGACGGGGACCGGTGGTGCTCCAGATCAAAGCCACTCTGCTCCACGATGAAAAAAACCGCTACATTGGTACGGTGGTGGTGCTCGACGACCTGACCGACCTGGAAAAAGCCCAGCGCATGGCCGCATGGCGGGAGGTGGCCCGCCGCATCGCCCACGAAATCAAAAATCCTCTCACTCCCATTCGCCTTTGCGCCCAGAGGCTGAGCAGGCGCTACAAGGACAACATCGGCGCAGACGACCCCGTATTCTGGGAATGCACGGGCACCATCATCGAGCAGGTGGATCGCATGAAGTACCTGGTGGACGAGTTTTCCAAATTCGCACGCATGCCCCGCATTCAGCTGACCCCCTGCGACCTGGGTTCTCTCGTGGGGGAATGCCTCACCCTGTACCGCCACAGCCACCCGCACATCCGATTCAGCGTGGAGGTCGAGGGAAAGCCTCCCCGCCTGCAGCTGGACAAAGACCAGATCATGCAGGCGCTCATCAACCTGGTGGAAAATGCCATCCACGCCATTGACGGCCAGGAAGGAACCATTCATTTTCACATCACCCATGCTCCTCGCAGGAAAATGGTGCTCCTGGAGTGTGCCGATTCGGGCAGGGGGTTGTCACACCAGGACAAGCTGCGCATGTTCGAACCCTATTACTCCAACAAGGAAAAGGGAACCGGTCTGGGCCTCGCCATCGTGGCGAGCATCATCGAGGATCACCATGGGTTCGTGAGGGTCCGGGACAATGAACCCCGCGGCACGGTGATCGTCATGGAACTGCCCGAACAGATTCCCACCACCGGCGAACAGCATGATGGTGCTTCCTGTGCGTCGCACGGCGACGATAAAGCATGAGCGGCATTCTTGCATGAAGGACGGACCATGAAGCGTAAAATACTCATAGTGGATGATGAAATGAGCATTCTGCAGTCTCTGCGGGGCATCCTCGAGGATGAAGGCTATGCGGCGGAGATCGCCACATCGGGAGAAAAGGCCCTGGAGGAGCTGCGCCGGGAGCCACCGGAACTCATCCTCCTCGATGTGTGGATGCCGGGTATGGACGGTCTGGCCGTTTTGAAGGAGATCAAAAAACTGTCCCCCTCTGTTCCCGTGATCATCATTTCAGGGCACGGCAACATCGAAACGGCCGTCAAAGCCACCAAGATGGGAGCTCTGGACTTTGTGGAAAAGCCCATCGCCTTCGAGCGCCTGCTCATTTCCATTCAAAACGGACTGGAACTGCAGAGACTGGAGGAAGAAAATCGCCTGTGGCGCCAAAAGGCCAACCGCAAGAGCCAGCTCACGGGGAACAGTCCCGCCATGGAGTCTTTGAGGGATCAGATCCAGAGGGCAGCCCCCACCAATGCCACGGTTCTCATCACGGGAGAAAACGGTACGGGAAAGGAACTGGTGGCCCGCCTTCTTCACAAACACAGCCTTCGAAGCCAGAGGCCCATGATCGAAGTGAATTGCGCAGCCATTCCCGAAGAACTCATCGAGAGTGAACTCTTCGGCCACGAAAAAGGGGCCTTCACGGGAGCCTCGGAAAAGAAGCGGGGCAAGTTCGACAGCGCCAATGGGGGAACCCTTTTCCTGGATGAAATCGGAGACATGAGCCTGCGCACTCAGGCCAAGGTCCTGCGAATCATACAGGAGCAGACCTTTGAGCGGGTGGGAGGCAGCCGGCCCATTCAGGTGGACACCCGCATCGTCGCCGCCACCAACAAAAGCTTGCCGGCGGAAATCGAAGGAGGAAGGTTTCGCCAGGACCTCTACTACCGGCTCAACGTCATTCCCATTCAGGTTCCCCCTCTCAGAGACCGCCTGCAGGACATCCCTCTTCTCGTGGCCGATTTCATCAACGAATTGGCCACGGAAAGCACCATGGGCCGAAAAACCATCGACCCCCAAGTCCTTTCTCTCCTTCAGCAGTATTCGTGGCCGGGCAATGTGAGGGAACTGAGAAACTTCGTGGAAAGACTCACCATCATGACACCGGGACAAAACATCGGACCCCGGGACCTCCCCCAGAATTTCTGCAAGGAGGCGGGTGAGAGCAAACCCCGGAACGACTATTTTTCCTGCGAAACCCTTCGGGAAGCCCGATGCGCCTTTGAAAAAGACTTTCTCAACCACAAGCTGGACACTTTCAACCGCAATGTTTCCGTGACGGCCAGCCGCATCGGCGTGGAGAGAAGTCACCTCTACCGCAAAATGAAAGCCCTGGGCATCGGCGATTCTTCCCTGGATGCCATGGATGGAAACGGGGCGGAAAAGCCCTCTTCCTGAATTTTACGCCTCAAAACCTTTCCATGGATGCAGAGAAATGGTGTGAAAGCACCTTGACACTCCTCCACGATGGTGCTATTTATTCCCGTCACGATGACGGGACGTGGCGCAGACTGGTTAGCGCGCTTGCTTGGGGTGCAAGAGGACGGAGGTTCAAATCCTCTCGTCCCGACCATCACACACACAGGCCTCTGTCACCCTGGAAATTGAAAGCCGCTCGGCTCTGCCGAGGGGCTTTTTTATTTCCAGGGAAAACCTTTCAGAGGGGCATTCACAGCACCATGGAATCATGGAAAGCTGGCAGAAAAGCTCCCCTCTCCCTCGCCTCGGGAGTTGCCTCCATTGAAGATCGTTTCCACCATCCATGAAGGACGGGAAGCCGCCCTGCGCATCATGAACGACCCCCATGGAACGCCGCAGATCTATCTTTTCCTGGAGGATGGCGGTTCAGAAGAAAGGCAGGGATGCCTCTGCCACGGCTGGGGCGTTCGCAGAACCGAAGGAGGCTTCAAGGAAGGCGTCCTCGTCCAGGGGGGCGTCAGGTCCATTCCCCGCAAGGACTGGCTGAAGGCCCTTCAGGAAAGGGAAGATTGCCGCGACCGCCGAAATCTTCCCGGCCTGCACCTGTTGAGAGTTCACTCCGTGGGAAACAGGCTCACCCTGGAAGGGTATGCCCTGAACGCGCGGGTTGACAGAGCCACCTGGAAGAAAATCGCTCCCTTCATGGAAGAAGTGGACAGCACCGTCAATGATGAGATCCTGGAAGGGGATCACTTCATTGGATGGATGGTGAAGCGGGGCATGGAGGAGAGTGTGGAGCAAGTCCTGGGCGTGAAGGAGGAAAAAACGTTGAAGGCAAGGAATCTCCATCCTGCCAAAGGCCATTGAACCTGCCCGTCAACTCCGCAAAGGGGAATTCTCCCCCCATTGACGCCCTTTTCAGCCACGAAAAGGAGGGCTCCTCTTCTTGAAGCGCATTCCCGTGAAGCGCGCTCTTCGCCTCACTCCCCTCACATCTGAGGCGCCTGTTTCAATGACGCCCCTTTTGCTTCAGCCCTTCCATGACCTCCTGAATCACAGTGCGAAGCTCCTCCCGGGGCTGAGCCTCCAGGAGGGACCTGAGCCGCGGAATCCATTTCTCATCGCCAAGGGCGCTCACAAGGTGAAGAATATCCCCCTGAATGGTGACGTCATGGGTGGAAAAGTCTTTCCAGAGTTCATTGAGCACTCCACCCACCTTTTCCCGATTCCACTCCGTGAGTTCCTCCATCACCACCATGGCCCCCAGCCGCACACTCCATTCCGCATCCGTGATGAGCGGCACGAATGCGGGGAACACTTGTCCTGCTTTCATCATCATCTGGGCCAGACTTTCGGCCTGCCCTTCCTTGAGCATGCGCCGGCACTGCTCCGTGGACAGGAGGGAGGCATCGGATTTTTCGAGAAGATTCAAAATTTCCGTGAGCTCCACAAATCCCGTGAGCCGATACTGGTCGGACAGGATCAGGGTGGGCACAGCCTGAACTTTGTGCTCCGCCGCCATTTCGGGGAAGAGCATGCAGTCGATCACCGTGATGGAGCATTTTCGGGAAAAGTGAGCCAGGGGAATGAGTTGCCTCAACACGTGGGGGCAATGGGGACACTGCGTGCTGATGAAAACTTTAAAATCCTTCTTCCACGGAATCCGCTCCGCCCGTTTTCTCTGAATGTCGTCCACCGAAGGCTCCCTGCCGCCCAATGAGGAAAGAATCTCCAGGAAGGGCTCCAGTTCCGTTCCCTGGGGCACGGAATGAAAATGCCAGGATTCCCCCAGGGTGATCAGGGGAACCTCCAAATCGGCGGTGGGGGTGACGGTGAGCTGGATTTCCGGCACCGCCTCGGCCAGCAGGCGGACAAAAGATTCAAACTCCCCCGTCCTGGAATGACCGGGAGCCAAAAGGTGCACCTGAACGGGCTGCACCAGCTTTCCAGCCAGTTCTCGCAAACGTTCCAATTCTTTTTTTTCCATGGTCATGCCTCTGGGTCCGGCAGAATAAACCCGTGACCCTTTTCTTCACTGTTCTCTGTTGAATATCCTCCAGTTGCATCATTGGTAAACGATGGCAGAATATCCTTTTCCTTTGATTCCTTCAAAAAAATGAGGCGAAAGGAAGCCACACCCCCCTTTCCTCCCGCCTCCCGCACTGAAAATCAGCCACTCCAGGCGATGGTGTAGAGTTCCCGGCGCCGGCTTTCCAGGTTGCGGACGCTGCCGTGAAGCCGCAGTTCCTTCAAAAGATCCAGATCCACATCCGCCAGCAGGGTCATTTCCGTGTTGGGAGTGGCTTCCGCAGCAATGGCATCGTGGGGAAAAGCGAAATCGGAAGGGGTGAAAATGGCCGACTGAGAATACTGAATGTCCATGTTTTCCACCCGTGGCAAGTTCCCCACGCTTCCTGAAATGGCCACATAGCACTCGTTTTCGATGGCCCGGGCCTGAGCGCACCGCCGAATGCGCAGGTAGGCATTTTTCGTGTCCGTCCAGAAGGGAACCAGTAAAATCTGAACGCCCTTGTCCGCAAGCATGCGGGGAAGTTCGGGGAACTCCACATCGTAGCAGATGAGAATGCCCACCTTCCCCACATCCGTGTCGAAAACCCTGAGTTCGTTGCCCCCATGCAGCCCCCAGTATTCGGCTTCATCGGGGGTGATGTGGAGCTTGTACTGGGCATCCCAGGTCCCGTCGCGCCGGCAGAGGAAAGACACATTGTAGAGCCTGCCGTCGTTGTATTCGGGCAAACTGCCGCTGACGATGTTGATGTTGTAGGTCACCGCCATGTGAAGGATGGATTCCCGCAGTTTTTCCGTGTAACCGGCCAGGGATCTCATGGCCTTGGGCGGATCCTGCTGATCGTAGAAAGCCAGAAGGGGAGCATTGAAGAGTTCGGGGAACAGAAGAAGGTCCGCATTGTAACCGGAGACAGCGTCCACAAAGAATTCCACCTGATGGAGCAGATCGTCCATGGAGCCAAAAACACGCATCTGCCACTGGACGACTCCCAAACGCACATTGGACTTTCTGCCCCAAACGATCTTCTTTTTGGCCACGTAGTAGATGTTGTTCCACTCGAGGAGCACCGCGTGGCTTCTGGAGTGGGAGTCTTCGGGCATGTAATTGCTGATGATCCGCTTGGGGTGGAATTCGTTGGCCAGCTGAAAGGTGAGCACCGGATCCACAATGTCCCGGTTTCGCACCTTTTCGATGTACTGAGTGGGCGTCAGCTCCCTGTAGTACTTGGCATATCCGGGAATGCGGCCCCCCATGACGATGCCCTTGAGGTTCAGCTTTTCGCACAGTTCCTTGCGGGCGTCATAGAGGCGCCGGCCGAGGCGCATGTCCCGATAGTCTTTGTGGACAAACAGATCGATGCCGTAGAGATAATCCCCCTTGGGATCGTGGCCCTTGAAGGTTCCCCGCGACACGATGTCCTCGTAGGAGTGGTTGGCCTCCAGCTTGTTGTAGTCGATGAGAAGGGTCAGGGCCGCGGCCACCACTTTGCCCTTGTCTTCGATGCAGATCTGCCCTTCGGGAAAAAGGGAGAGCAGCCGGGAGAGTTCTTCATAGGTCCAGGCTCCACCCATGTGCACATAGGCCTGCTTCATGATTTCTTCGATGTCTTTGTAATCCGAAAGACGAAGGTTTCTGATTTCAAGTTTGTGACCGATGCTTTCCATTTCCAATTCTCACTCGCTCCAATACGTTGTCTTTTAACCGTTGCAGAGGGTGGTGCCCTCACTCCTGAGCGCCCTTGCGGCTTCCTGAACCCTACGGGCCATGGCTCCTTCCGCCATTCCAAGGTAAACCCGCGGATCATATTTCTTTTTATCGCCCACGTCACCATCCACTTTGAGCACCCCCTCATAATTTTTGAACATGTGATCGGCCACTGCCCTGGTGAAGGCATACTGGGTGTCCGTGTCGATGTTCATCTTCACAACGCCATGGTCCATGGCTTCGTGAATTTCCTCGGGCAGGGAACCCGAGCCTCCGTGAAAGACGAGGAAGAAACGAGCTTCTGGCCCCAGCTCTCTTTCCACCGCATCCTGACCATCCTTCAAAATGGAAGGCTTGAGCTTCACATGCCCCGGTTTGTATACCCCGTGCACATTGCCGAATGTGGCGGCGAGCAGAAAGACGGCGTCGCGCACTCCACCCAGCCGCCTGGCTGTTTCGAGCATGTCCCCGGGTGTTGTGTAGAGCTTGGAGGCATGCTCGGCTCCCGCCTTGACGCCATCTTCTTCGCCCCCCACAACCCCCACTTCCACTTCAAGGATCAGCTCGCTCCGGGCGCACCTTTCCAGCAGGGGCACCGCCCTGTCCAGGTTTTCCTTGAGGGGCAAAGTGCTTCCATCGAACATGTGGCTGTTGAAAAGATTGGGCAGCCCCGAACTGCGCCGCCGCTCCGTCTCTTCCACGAGGGGCAGCAGAAAGCTGTCCACGTGCTGAGGGTGACAGTGGTCCGTGTGCAGGGCCACGTGGACGGGGTAGCGGTCGGCCACCCGGCGCACGTGTTCCGCGAGGGAGATGGCTCCCAGCACCATGTCCTTGAGGGAAGAACCCGAGGCGAAGGCGGCCCCTCCCGTGGAAACCTGAATGATGCCGTCGCTGCGGCTTTCCGCAAGCCCTTTGAGCACCGCATTGGCGGTGGTGAGAGAACTCACGTTGATGGCGGGATAGGCGAACCGTTTCTCCCGGGCCCTGTGAAGCATCTTACAATAGGTGGCGTGATCGGCGACAGGCATTCTTCATCCTTTCTGTGACAGCAGGCAAATTGAGTGAGTGGCAAGAATCTCCTGGAAAGCGCTCTCATGAAAGAGGCCAAAACCAGAAAATGAGGGGCACTGAAACCGCAGGCACCAGCAGGGAAACATGGGGGGGCTTCACTCTTCCAAACGGCGGATAAGGTCTTCAAAGGTGTTTTGCGCCAAAAAGGAACTGAACTGACTTCGATAGTTGTTCACAAGGCTCACCCCCTCGATGACGACGTCATAGACCCTCCATTCTTCATGGACGGCATGCAGACGGTATTCCAGGGGAATTTCCTCTGTCTCGTCACCCGCCACGAGGGCGTGCACCACCGCATGGCCCTCCATTTCCTCCTGACTCTCGTAGGCGATTGTTTCGCCGGAATATTCCTCCACCCGGTCGATGTAGACACCAAAAAGAAAATCGCCGAAGGCCTGAACATATTCTTCCTGCTTTTCCTCTGGCTGATCTCTCCAGTGAGGCCCCAGGGCGCGCTTGCCCATCTCGTGGAAATCGAAGTGCTCATCGACCACTTCCCGGATTCGGGCTCTCTGCGCTTCCTGGTCCATGTCCTCATCCTGCAGGACCTGAAGCACCTTCTCCGTACCGTTTTTCACCGTTTCGAGAGGTTCGGAGCCCGCAAAGGCCTTGCAGGGCACGACGCACAAAACCATCAGCATGATGAGAAATTTCAAAGCTCGGGTTTCCCGGTTCCACATCAATCGCAAAAACATGCAGGACATGATTCACTCCTTTTTCTGTTTCACACATTGAAGCTTCAGAGAAAAATGCCAGGGTCCTCATTGAAAAAGCTCCGTGAAAACCAATCTCCCTGAAGGCTGAAGCCGCCATTTTTTGTTTCCCGTTTTCGAGGTGTCCCATGGACCTGGCATGGAACAACATGATATGAATGATACTATAGTTTCGATTTTTTAGGCATAGCCCCTTTCGCAATTCCGTGCCCCCTTGCAGTCAGGAGCATCCCGTGGTTTCCCAGAGAAAAAAACTCAACCCAATCAAAACCTGCAGGGAACGTCCCCGGCTCTTGTGAATGAAGGCTGTGCCACTCATGAATTCCGAAGGCTCCCTTTTCCATGGGAACAGCCTTTGTTCGCAAACCAGGCAAAACGTTCAAGAAGGAGGACCCTATGGAAAGACTGCCTACGGAAAGACTGAAAGACCATGTGGCCGTGGTCACCGGTGGCGCAAAAGGCATCGGCAGGGCCATTTGTGAGCTTTTCGCCCAGCATGGCGCAAAAACTGCGGTGACGGATATTGTGGATGAAGAAGGTCAGGACCTTGTACGGGAGATCAAGGAAAATGGAGGAGCGGCCGAGTTTTTTCATCTGGACACGAGCGACGAAAGCCGGGTCAAAGAAGTGATGGCTCTGGTCAGGGAAAAATTCGGAGGCATTCATGTCCTTGTGAACAATGCGGCAATATCCGGCCCCAACAGGCCGACCCATGAAATAGAGCTGGAAGAGTGGCGGAAACTGATCGATGTCAACGTGAACGGAGTCTTTCTCTGCACCAAGCATGCGGTGCCTTACATGAAGCAGCAGAAAGGCGGAAGCATCATCAACCTTTCGTCCATCTATGGAATCGTCAGCGCGCCGGATGTTCCCGCTTACCACGCGTCCAAAGGCGCTGTGCGCCTCATGACCAAAACAGATGCCCTCCTTTATGCCCCCGACAAAATCCGGGTCAACTCCATTCACCCCGCCTACATATGGACACCCATGGTGGAAGCTCTCGCCCAAAACTCTCCGGAAGGGCCGGAAGAGTTCCGAAAAAAACTGGAAGGACTGCACCCCATCGGGCACCTGGGCGAACCCATGGACGTGGCATACGGAGCCCTTTACCTGGCCTCCCCCGAATCCAGCTTTGTGACGGGAAG
>PXBG01000129.1 GCA_003566995.1 Syntrophobacteraceae bacterium | reverse complement strand
CTGCCTGTACTTTGCAGATCACCCATCGCTTCCTTGCACATGAAGGTGAATATGGACATGGACGTGAATATGGTTTGAGTGCGAATGGTGATGCCTGTATGCTGCTGGGGCAAGGTGGTGCATATAAAATCGGTTTTGCCCACAAAAATCGAGCTATAGCAGCGAACACTGGCTGCCTTCAAAATAATTCCTTTGAGGGTTCTCGCAGAGGCGCAGAGGGCGCAGAGCAAATATCCTGGAATGTCGTAGGGTGGGCAGGGTCTTTTTTCTGCCCACCGTTTTAACTGCGGTGGGGCCAGAGGCAATGCTGTTGAGTTAACGAATTGTGTGTTGCCCGCCCCGTGCCCCCGCCAAGGCTTGGGACTGTAAGCGCCTGAAAGGACTGGATTTCCGCCTCCGCTGGAATGACGTGAAGGGGATTTTATTCAGGGTGGAACGCTTAAGCCAAAGGCATTGGGCCAGGGAAACTCCCTGAAAACAAGCACATTGAGCCCCTGACCATTTTCTGGACAAGGGCTCAGGGAATCCGGGAAGTCTTCCGTTCGTGAGCACTTGTCCCTGCACTGACCTTTGGTTTTGTGACGGCAGGGAGGCTTCCTTGGCAGGTCACCTCACTGAATTATGTCTTGATCGCCTTCTCTTTTGGTGGAAGAATGACTGGAAGCCGTGATGAAGGGGGCCTGCACAGAGGTGTTGTCCGCCGGGGACAAAACTTCTGAAGCCCTCCAAAGGCAAAAAAGGGACTGCCAAGGGCAGTCTTAAGGATTTTTCAGAAATTGCTGAATCTTTCTCTGACGGAAAAAAGGAGACAGGAATGAAAAAAGTGACCGTGGTGGGATGTGGTGCTTACATGGAAAGCGGCTATGGCTGTCCCGGGGAGTGGCGATGCCTCAAGGCCGCCGCTCTGGGAGAAGGCAAATTCGAAGAGCCCATGCAGGTCACGGCCTTTGTGAAATGTGAATGTCCCGGCCGAGCCCTGGCGCCGTCCGTGGGCATGGCCGCCAAGCTCTCGGAAGTCAAGCCCGACGCCATCTATCTCAGCACCTGCATGGTCAATGCAAAACCGGGGTGCCCCTACGCTTCAGCGGAGGAAATGGCAACCATTCTGCAAAACAAAACAGGAGTTCCGGTGATCCTGGGCACCCACGACTATCACTGACCCTCCGTGTCCGGGGCTGCAACCAGAAAGCATCGGGCACACTCGGAACACACCCCTGAGATAACCCCCCGGGGTTCACTCCCCCTATGAACCCCCCGGGGTTCACTCCCGGGATGAATTCCCAAGGCAAACCCCTGGGACCGCTGAGCCCCAGCTCGGCAAAATTTAAGTGTCGGGAAAAACTTCCACGGGAAGGACCGGCTTCCCAGGGCGATGGTTTTGACTTAAGCTGCCTCAACCATTGGAAAAGCCCCTGGACGTCATTCCCGCCTTCGGGTAATGAAGTCATCGTGCCAAATGTTGCCCGTGATAGATCTGCTGGATTCCCGCCTTCGCGGGAATGACGTTATCGCATTGCTCGTACTATTCACGGTAATGACGTAATAGTAGCAATCTTAGTGAATGATGCCGGTGACAGACATCCTGTTCTCCTGAACGGAGGCTTTCAACACATTTTCGTGAAAAAGTTGATTCGTTGATTCAAAGGCATCGGCCCCCCGCTTTTCCCCCATTGCGGCAAGGGCCCGCAAAGAGCCAGGGAGGTTAAAAGCACCCCAATGACATTGAAGCTCAGCACTCGCAGGGAATGGGTGGCTCAATCGGAAATCCGCAGCATGACCCTCGCCTGCAACGAAAAGCAGGGGATCAACCTGGCCCAGGGAGTCTGCGACCTGGAAGTTCCCGCGGAAGTCCTGCGCGGGGCTGCGGAAGCCATGGAGAAGGGTTTCAACACCTACACGCGCTACGACGGGCTGCAGGAAGTTCGGGAAGCCATCGCCCGCAAGCAAAAAAGCTTCACGGGCCTGGAGGTGGACCCCGAAGGGGAAGTGGTGGTGAGCGCCGGAGCCACGGGCGCTTTTTATTGCGCTGCCTTGGCTCTTCTCGATCCCGAGGACGAGGTCATTCTTTTCGAGCCCTTCTACGGGTACCATGTGACGACTCTCAAGGCCGTGCAGGCCGTCCCCGTCTTTGTGCCCCTTCATCCTCCTGACTGGCTCTTTTCCATGGAAGACCTGGAAAGGGTGGTGACCCCCAGGACCCGGGGCATCATGGTGAACACCCCCGCCAATCCATCGGGAAAAGTGTTCACCCGGGGAGAACTGGAAATCATCGCCCGCTTCGCGGAAAAGCATGACCTCTTCGTTTTCACCGACGAAATCTACGAACACTTCGTCTACGACGGGGTGGATCATGTGGCTCCCGCCACACTGCCCGGAATGAAGGAACGCACCGTCACCATCTCGGGGCTTTCCAAGACTTTCAGCATCACGGGCTGGCGCGTTGGGTACTGCCTCTGCGACCGCCGGTGGGCTCAATCCATCGGTTATTTCAACGACCTGGTTTACGTGTGCGCCCCCGCTCCCCTCCAGATGGGGGTGGCCCGGGGACTCCTCACCCTGGGGCCCGACTATTACCGGAACATTTCTCAGGACTACCAGAAAAAGCGAGACCGGCTGTGCGAGGCCCTTTCAAACGCAGGGCTCACGCCTTTGATTCCCCGGGGCGCCTATTACATCCTGGCGGACATCTCAAGCCTGCCGGGAAAAGACAGCAAAGAAAGGGCCCTGCACCTCCTGGAGCAAACAGGGGTGGCCTGCGTTCCGGGCAAGGCCTTCTATCACCATGAGTCGGGGGAACACCTGGCCCGCTTCTGCTTCGCCAAGGAGGACCCCGTTCTCGACGAAGCCTGCCGCCGCTTGGAACGTTTGAAGGGATTTTGAAATTTTGGTGCGGAAAACCGTTTCAGTGGGGTGGATGCCGTGGTTCAAAAAGGCAAGGTTGATATTTCAGAGCATAATCCCGTTGTGTGCATTCTTGTGGCACACAAAGAGGTGATTCCCTATTCTTCCGCTAAAACCTCCATTTTGGCCATAAAAAGGCCGGTTTAAGCCTTCAAAGAGCCTCTTTTTGGGTAAGATTATTAAGGATTACATTGGTTTGGCTTGGTCCGACCCCGAGGAACGCTCGCGCGGAGCGCCCCGGCCTCAACGGGGGAGTCCATTCCTTGACAAAGGGCCTTTTAATGGGTGACCCCGGCACCTCTCTTCTACATCGGAATTTCAGTCAAAAATTGACAATCATGGACAATATTTTTATGCTGAAGTCATCATGACAGAAAGGAGGCCCTCATGCCGATGAACATCAATGTGCCCCCCCAGTTTGAAGACATGATCAGGAGGAAGGTGGCGTCCGGGCTTTACAATTCGGCGAGCGAGGTTGTCCGCGAGGCACTGCGACTCATGGAGGAACAAGACCGCTTGAGGGAGATCAAACTCGAGCAGTTGCGGCAGGACATCCGTGAAGGCCTTGCCGGCGGCGGCCCGACGCCGTGGAATCCCGACGAGATCAAAAAGGAAGGACGAAAAAAACGTGCGGCTCGGGCGATGCCCAAGGCCGAGGTCTGAATGCCCGACGTTATCAAGCTTTCTCGCGCCAAGAGCGACCTGATCGAAATCTGGAATTATATCGCCGACGACAGCGAAGCCCGTGCCGACGCCTTCATTGACATGATCGACCAAAAGCTTCTCGCACTCGCCTTGAACCCGGATATGGGCCGTGCCCGCGAGGAACTCGCCGAAGGTGTCCGGAGCTTTCCAGCAGGCCGCTACGTCATCTTCTATCGTGTCATCTCCAATGGTATCGAAATCGTCCGTGTGCTCCACAGCGCGCGCGACACAGCCGCCCTTTTCCATCCGGGTGGATAGACTCCGCCCTTTCCCTTCCGGTATTGAAACAGGCTGTAAATACTGAGTTTTCAAGACGTGACCCCAGCTGCTTCGGGATGATCTCCGTTTCCGCAGATTTCTTGAACTCCTGGGGAGCCTTTCAGGCCGGGTGCTCAACTATTCCGAGGCGGCACGGGCATTGGAGGTCTCCCAGTCCACGGTTCGCGGCTACTTCCACATCGCCCACGGAACTTTCCTCTGGCGGAGGATACCGGCCTACACCAGGAACTTGCTGAACCAGGTGGTCAAACATCCGCGAGGCCACCTTCGTGACTGCGGCCTTCTCCATGCACTCCTGCGCATTCCGGACCAGGAGGCTTTGCTGACTCACCCGCAAATGGGGTCATTCTGGGAAGGGATGGTGGTGGAAAAGGTGCTCCGCAGGTGAAACGCCTGGGAGCGGGCCATCAGTATGCCCATTGCCGCACCGACGCCGGGGACCAAGTGGACCTGGTGCTGGAGGGGGATTTCGGGCTGGTGGGGGTGGAAATCAAGCACACATCCACCATCGGAGGCCACGATTTGCGAAGCTTGAAAGGTTTTGTCGATCAGCACAAGGCCCGCCTGGGAGTAGTGATCCAAAAGGACCTCGCTCCCCGGCTCT
>PXBG01000103.1 GCA_003566995.1 Syntrophobacteraceae bacterium | reverse complement strand
GTTCCGCTTTTTTCCATGGTCATGGGAGCTGTTCGCACTCAGCCGGTTCTCACAATCATCGAAAGCGTCCTGATTCTTCTCCCCTCGTGTCCGATTGTCCGTCAAACCTTGTGAGAACTTTGCTCGCGTGTTTGCGCAAGAGAGCACATTGCATGGATTCAAAAGTCGCTTTTTTATGGAGGAAGCACTCATGACTCAGGAAGTGCGCGTCAAGAACATCGGCTTGAGAGGAATCGCCGTCGCGGACACCAAAATCAGCTACATCGACGGGGAACGGGGCATTCTCATTTACAGGGGGTACCGCATCGAGGAACTGGCGGAGAAGACCACTTTTCCCGAGGTGGCGTATCTTCTGCTCAAGGGCAGGCTTCCGGGCCGGGGACAGCTGGAGGAATTCACCGGGATGCTCATCGAGTCCCGCGAAATTCCTTCCCACGTGCTGGAAAGCTTCAGGACCCTTCCCCGGGAAGGGGACCCCATGGATGTTTTGCAGGGAGCCATCCCCCTCATGGCCCTGTCCGACCCCGAACTTCAGGACGAAAGCCGGGAAGCCAACGAAAGGAAGGCTCTGCGGCTCATCGCCCGGCTGCCCGCTGTGATCGCCGCCTGGAATCGCATTCGCCAGGGAGAAGACCCCCTTCCCCCCGATGACTCCCTGACTCACGCAGGCAATTTTCTGTGGCAGCTCACGGGGAAGAAGCCCTCCGAAGACATGGCCAGGGACCTGGATGTGTGCCTGATCCTGCATGCGGACCACACCTTCAACGCTTCCACCTTCGCGTGCCGGGAGGTGGTTTCCACTCAGGCGCACATGTACGCGGGAGTTTCCGCCGGCGTGGGCGCCCTGTCGGGAGCCCTTCATGGGGGCGCCAACGCCCGGGTCATGCAGATGCTCGAACAGGTGGAGCAGGAAACCGGGTCCCTGGATGAAGTGGAAGACTGGGTTCGAAGGCGGATCGAGGCCCATGAGAAAATCATGGGCATGGGCCATGCCGTCTACAAGACGGACGACCCCCGCTCCAGGATCCTCCGGGTCATGTCCAGGGAGCTGGGAGAGAGAACGGGGTTCGGTAAATGGTACGAAATGCTCACGCGCATCGAGAAGGTGGCCACGGAAGAATTTGAAAAAAAGGGCAAAAAAGGCATCAGGTGCAACGTGGACTTCTACAGTGGCTCCGTTTACGCCATGATGGGCATTCCAAGGGACATCATGACGCCCGTGTTCGCCGTTTCACGCATCTCCGGGTGGTGTGCCCACATCCTGGAGGAGAAGTTCGGGGAAGCCCAGGGAAAACCCGCTCTCTACCGGCCTCAGGCCGAGTACGTGGGCGACTATTGCGGGGAGCTGGGCTGTGTTTTCCGCCCCCTGGAAGAGCGCGACGCCTGAAAGCTTCTTCCCCGGGTGTGACGCTTCCGGGAGTGAGGTGAGATCAATGGTTTTCAAACACGACGTGGTCATCGTGGGTGCCGGGCTCGCGGGCCTTCGAGCGGCCCTGGAAGTTACGGGAAAGGGCGATGTGGCCCTCATCAGCAAGGTTTATCCCACCCGTTCCCATTCGGGAGCCGCCCAGGGAGGAATCGCCGCGGCCCTGGGCAACGAGGAGCCCGATTCCTGGGAATGGCACATGTACGACACGGTCAAGGGGGGAGATTACCTCACGGACCAGAATGTGGCCGAGATCCTGGCCCGTGATGCGCCGAGAGCCGTTTACGAACTGGAGCACATGGGTGTTCCCTTCAACCGCATGAACAACGGGAAAATCGCCCAGCGGGCTTTTGGGGGCCACACGCGGAATTTTGGGGAAGCGGCCGTGAAAAGGGCCTGCTACGCGGCGGACCGCAGCGGCCGGGTCATCATGGACACGCTCTATTTCGAGGCGGTGCGAAAGGGCATCAGGATCTATCCCGAATTTCAGATGCTGGACCTGGTTTTCCGGGATGGGCAGGCGGCGGGCCTCATCGCTTATGAAACGGCCACGGGGGAACTCCATTTCTTCCACTGCCGCATGATCCTCCTGGCCACGGGGGGCTACGGCAAGGTTTTCAAGACCAGCTCCAACGCTTTCGCCAGCACGGGAGACGGGGTCTACCTGCCCTACCGGGCGGGGCTTCCCCTGGAAGACATGGAGTTTGTCCAGTTTCATCCCACGGGAATCCATCGCCTGGGAGTGCTCATCAGCGAAGCGGCCAGGGGTGAAGGGGGCATCCTTCGCAATTCCCAAGGGGAGAGGTTCATGGAGCGCCATGCCCCCACCATCAAGGACCTGGCACCCAGGGACATGGTCTCCCGCGCCATTGCCATGGAAATACGCGAAGGCCGGGGAATCGGCGGCCAGGACTACGTTCACCTGGATCTCACTCACCTGGGGGAAAAGAAGCTGGAAGAACGCCTTTCGGACATCAGCTCCTTCGTGCGCATCTATCTGGGGGTCGATCCCGCCAGGGAACCCGTGCCCATCGCCCCCACCTGCCACTACATGATGGGAGGCATTCCCACCAGCACGGAAGGGGAGGTCCTGGACCTGCAGGGAGAGCGTGTGCCGGGGCTTTATGCGGCGGGGGAGTGTTCCTGCCTGTCCCTGCACGGCGCCAACCGGCTCGGGTGCAATTCTCTCCTGGACCTGGTGGTTTTCGGGCGCAGGGCAGGGCAGAAAATGGCCGGGGAACTGGCCCGCCTTCCGTGGCAGGAAGCGCCCGAGCGTCCCGGGGAAGAGACGGCCCGGCGCATCGCCCGCCTCAAGGAAAAAGGGACGGGGGAAAAGACGGGGGTCTTGAGAGCGGAGCTTCAGGAAGCCATGACTCTCCACTGTTCCGTTTTTCGCACGGAGGAGAGCCTGCAAAAAGCCCTGGCCTGCATCGGGGAACTCCAGGAGCGCTATCCCCGTGTCCGGGTGGACCATAAAGGGGACCGGTTCAACACGGACCTGCTGGAGGCCCTGGAACTGGAATGCCTTCTCGGGCTTGCGGAAGCCATGGTGCATTCGGCCCTGGCACGCCGGGAGAGCCGCGGAGCGCACTCCCGGGAGGATCACATGGAGCGGGACGACGACCGTTTTCTCAGGCACACGCTGGTTTGCCGGCGCGGCGGCCGTGTGCGGGTTGATCACAAACCCGTCACAGTGACCCGTTTTCAACCCAGGGCGAGGACGTATTGACATGGAAATGCAATTCAGGATATTCCGCCACGATCCACAGGTTGAGGCAAAACCTCACTACAGGAGCTACAATGTCAAGGCCGACCCCCGGGACCGGATTCTGGACTGTCTCAACAGGATCCGGTGGGAACAGGACGGGACCCTGAGCTACCGCATGTCCTGTGGGCATGGCGTCTGCGGGTCGGACGGAATGCGCATCAACGGGGTCTGCGGCCTGGCCTGCCAGCAGCTGGTGAAGGACTATGAGGGGCAGGAAGTGCTTCTGGAACCACTTCCGTTCTTTCCCGTGGTCAAAGACCTGGTGGTGGAAATGGAAGGCTTTCTGAAAAGGATCGGGGAGCAGCGTCCCCATCTCATGGCCCGGGGAGATCCCCCTGAAAAGGAAAGGCTTCAGGATCCCCGAGACCGCCGGAAGGTGGACGATGTCATTCGGTGCATCCTGTGCGCCTGCTGCACGGGAGCCTGCCCCGTCATGACCAGGAACGGGGACTATGTGGGGCCGGCTGCCCTCGTGTGGGCCTACCGGTACATCTGCGATTCGCGGGACTCCCGTTACAGGGAACGGCTCAAAAACATCGATTTTGCCAACGGCGTCTGGTCCTGCGAGAATTTCTTTGACTGCACGCGCGCCTGCCCCAAGAAGATTCCCGTCACCAGGTGCATCAACACCCTCAAAAGAGAAGCGGAGAAACTCGGTCCCCGGTGAAATTTCACGGCAATGAAGGCTTTTCGCTTTTTGAGCGGCATGGCCTGTTGAGGAGGTGATTTCATGACCCTGCTTTCGGTCAATCCATTCACACTGGAAATCAACGCTGAATTTGAAACGCTGGCCTGGGATCAGTGCCAGGCCGCTGTGGCCCGGGCCGGTGAGGCCTTTGCCGCATGGTCCGGGCGCAGCGTGAAGGAACGGGCGGAATGCTTCAAAAGGGTGGCGGGGGTCCTCAGGGAAGAGTCTCACCGGTTCGGCCGCATCATCACCCGGGAAATGGGAAAGCCCATCGGCCAGGCGGTGGCGGAAGTGGAGAAATGCGCTTTCCTCTGTGATTACTACGGGGAAAACGCCGGAAAGTTTCTCAGGGATGAAGGGGTGGCCACGGAAGCTTTCAAAAGCTATGTCACCTATGAGCCCCTGGGGGTGATCCTGGGCATCATGCCCTGGAACTTTCCCTTCTGGCAGGCGTTCCGTTTCGCCGTTCCCGTCATGGCCGCCGGCAATGTGTGCCTGGTGAAGCACGCATCCAACGTGCCCATGGCCGCCATGGAAATCGAAAGGATTTTTGAGCGGGCGGAACTTCCCCGGCACGTTTTCCGGAACCTGCCCCTGGATGCGTCTTCAGCCACGAGGATCATCGACGAGGACCTGGTGGACGGCGTTTCTCTCACGGGTTCCGTGGAGGCGGGATCGAAAGTGGGTGAAGCTGCGGGCCGGCGCATCCGCAAAATGGTCCTGGAACTGGGGGGATCCGATCCTTTCATGGTCCTGGAGGACGCGGACCTGGACAAAGCGGCCCAAACGGGTGTGCTGGCCCGGTTCATGAACGGCGGACAGAGCTGCATCGCCGCCAAGCGCTTTCTGGTCATGAAGTCCGTTTACGATGCCTTCCTTGAGAAATTCGTGGCGCACATGCGGGCCCTCAAGGTGGGGGATCCCATGGATGAAAAAACGGACGTGGGTCCCCTGGCCAGAGGGGAGTTCATCCAGGAGCTTGAGGACCAGCTGGCCGATGCCCGGGAGCAGGGGGCGCAGGTCATTTCCGGTCCCCGCGCCCCCGAAGGGAGGGGTTATTTTTTCGATCCCGTGGTGGTCACCAGGGTCACACCCTCCATGAGGCTTTTTCGGGAGGAGGTCTTCGGCCCCATCGCCCCCGTCATGGCCGTGGACAGTGAAGAAGAAATGATCCGGCTGGCCAATGACACGGAATTCGGACTGGGGGCTTCCATCTGGACCCGAAACATGGAGCGGGGGGAGGCCTTGGCCAGGAAAATCCGAACGGGTTTCACGGCCATCAACGACATGGTCAAATCAGACCCCCGCCTGCCTTTCGGGGGCATCAAAAAGTCCGGCGTGGGCCGGGAACTTTCCCACTTTGGCATGGAGGAGTTTTCCAACGCCAAAACCGTGGTGGTCCAGAGGTCATGAGTGTGCGAAGAGAGGTGGACGGGCTGGGTGAGGTCTTTGTGCCGCGGGACGCCTATTATGGGGCTTCCACGCAGCGGGCCGTGGAAAATTTTCCCGTGAGCGGGATCACCTTCACCCGCCCTTTCATCATGGCCCTGGGGCTTGTGAAGACACATGCCGCCCTCGTGAACGGGGAACTGGGCCTTCTGGACCGGGAAATTGCGGGCGCGGTGCAAAGGGCCGCCCGGGAAGTGATGGACGGACTGCTGGACAGCCAGTTCGTGGTGGATGTCTTTCAAACGGGCTCGGGCACTTCCACCAACATGAATGCCAACGAGGTCATCGCGGGACGGGCCAATGAAATGCTCACGGGAAGCCGGGGGGGAAAGTCTCCCGTGCATCCCAATGACCACGTGAACCTGGGCCAGTCCAGCAACGACGTGATTCCCACCGTGCTGCACGCGGCGGCCTGGCTCCAGGTGCGGGAAGTTCTCCTGCCCGCCCTGAACGGCCTTCACGGGGGACTTCTGGAAAAGTCCCGGGAATTTGCCCGCGTCCTCAAAATCGGCCGCACTCATCTTCAGGACGCCGTCCCCCTTTTTCTGGGGCAGGAATTCAGCGGCTACGCCCGCCAGGTGGAGCTGGGAAGGCAGCGCATGGAAGAGGCTTCCGAGGGGCTTCTGGAGCTGGCCCTCGGGGGCACCGCCGTGGGAACGGGACTCAACGCTCATCCTGAATTTGCACAACGGGTCGTTGCATCCATGGCCCGGGAGACGAACTGCCGCTTTCGAAAGGCCGGGAACCACTTTGAGGCCCAGGGGGCCCAGGACAGCGTGGTTTTTTTGAGCGGGGCTCTCAGGACCATGGCCGTGAGCCTGCACAAAATGGCCAATGACCTGAGGTGGCTTGCTTCAGGGCCCCGCTGCGGGTTGGGTGAAATCAACCTGCCCTCTCTTCAGCCCGGTTCCTCCATCATGCCCGGCAAGGTCAATCCCGTGATTCCGGAAGTGGTGATTCAGGTTGCCGCCCAGGTGGCGGGAAACGATGCCGCCATTTCCCTGTGCGGCCAGGGCGGCACACTGGAACTCAACACCATGCTTCCCCTCATGGCACACAACCTGCTCCAGTCCATCACCCTCCTGGCTTCCGCAGCCCACCTCTTTCACACCCGGTGCATCGGCGGCATCACGGTCAACGAGGAGAAGTGCCGGGACAATGTGGAACGCAGCCTGGCCCTTTCCACCTACCTGGTCCCCCTTGTGGGATACGACAGGGCTTCGGCCATTTCCCAAAAGGCCTGGGCGGAAGGCAAGACCATCAGGGAAGTGGTCCTCCAGGAAAAAGTCCTTTCCCGGGAGGAGCTGGACGCCCTTTACAGGGACGTCTACGGAGAGAGTTGAAGGGGCTCTTCCTGCTTTTTCCCGCCGCAACACAGATGATTGGCGCAAAGGAGAAATGATTTGAGCACCGCGTCCATGGCAAATTCTTCAGGGGCAAATTCTTCAGGGGCGAATACTCCGGGGGTAAACCCTTCCGGTCTTGCCCGCCTCAAACTCTTCATGGCTCTTTCCCGAACGCCCCATGGACTCCTCGACATGGCCACTCCCGCCCTGGCCGCCATGCTCTGGCTGGGGCATGTTCCCTCAGCCCCCGTGGTCATCCTGGGTTTGATCACCGCCTTCGCCGGATACACGGCCGTGTATGCCCTCAACGACGTGGTGGATTACCGCGTGGACCGGAAGAAGTTTCAATCCCGCGGGCTGGAAACCACCGCGAACGACCTGGATTCCGTTTTCGTGCGCCACCCTCTCGCCCAGGGGTTGCTCACTCTCAGGGAAAGCATTCTCTGGACCGCGGGTTGGGGGCTGGTGGCCCTTGTGGGCGCCTACTGGCTCAACCCCCTCTGCGCCCTGGTCTTTTTGGCGGGATGTCTGCTGGAAGCCATTTACTGCCTGCTCCTGCGGGTGAGCTACCTGCGAACGGCGGTGAGCGGAGGAGTGAAGACGGCGGGGGGCATCGCCGCGGTTTTTGCCGTGACGTCCCATCCTTCCGCCATTTTCCTGGTCCTGCTCTTCCTGTGGCTTTTCAGCTGGGAAGTGGGGGGCCAGAACGTGCCCAACGACTGGACGGACATGGAGGCGGACAGGGACATGGAGGCGCAGACCATACCCGTGCGGCTGGGAACGGAAAAAGCTTCGCAGGTCATTCTCCGGAGCCTGGGGGGAAGCGTGTTCCTGAGCCTGCTGCTGTATGCGGCCACTCCGGCTGTCCTGCATGCCCTTTACCTGCCGGGAGCACTGCTCGTGGGCGGCGTGCTGCTCCTGCTTCCCGCATGGAAGCTGCACCGGTCAAAGAAAAGCGAAGACGCTTCCGCCTTGTTCAACCGGGCCAGTTACTATCCCCTGTGCATGTTCCTTCTGGTGACCGTGAGCGCTTTTTGGGCGTGAGCGGGACCCGGGTGTTCCGGGTTTTTGCAGGGGATCGGGGCGGAGGATGAAGCAGGCCAACTCCGGGCATCATCCCGGATGCTGGCCGCTGCAGGAGGGAGAGTCCTCCCGGATGTTGAAAATACGGGCCGCGTTGATCCCCTGGATGGCCTTCCTTTGGTCCTCGGAAAGTCCCGCGTTTTTCATTTCGTCGTCATACCTTCTCCATGAGAGAAGGGGGAAGTCGGTGCCCAGGAGGATTTTTTCCGCGCCGACGATTCGGCTCATGATGGAATAAATGCGGGGATCATAAAGATAGGGCGATGCGGCCGTGTCGTAGTGGACCCGGGCGAGCACTTCCTTCGCTTCCTTTTTGAGCGTTTCATAGAAGGCCAGGCCTCCCCCCCAGTGGGCCAGGATGAGGGAAATGCCCGCGCTCATTTGTGCCAGCCCGTAGAAAAAATCGAGTCCCATGGGGGCCTTGCCCGGGTAAAGGTGCCCCACAGGCTCGTTGGCGTGAACGAGCAGGACCGATTGAGTTTCGCGGCAGAGTTCCACCAGGCCTTCCATGGAGCGGAGCGCTTCCCCCACCGTGCAGGGTTCGTAAAGGGCGATTTCGCCAAGCCCCCTCGCTCCCCCCTTCAGGCACCTTTCCGCTTCTGCCGGGGCATGAGGGGTTCGGGGGTCCACGCAGCAAAGAGGGATCAGGCGGCCGGGGTGTCTGGAACAGCTTTCCAGGATATGGTCGTTGTGCCTTGCGGCGCGGTCTGGGCTTTTCCAGGGGAAGCCGGACACCACGGAAATGTCGGTTTCCTGTTCATCCATGGCCTGAAGAAGGTCTTCCGCGGTGGCGAGCCGTGCCCGCGGGGACCCGTAAAGGTGGTGAAAAGCCGGTTCGCCCACGAAATGCGCGTGGCGGTTTTTCACTACCTCCGGGGGAAAAATGTGGGTGTGAACGTCGATTCGCAAAAAATGGCTCCTGAGAATTCCCCGGGACCGCTGAGTCCCGGCCCGGCGCTCACGGTCGTTCAAAAAAAGGTTTCATCCCGGGCGCAACCTGCTGTCAGGCCGGCAGCCTTGTTCGCGTCTTGAGCCGAAAGCCTGAAAAACTTGTGCATTGACTGCGGGGCCCGGAAATGCAAAACCTTTCACCGGGTGTCGAAGGTTTTTTCTGTGACGATTTCAATCAACGGATGAGTGAGATCACGGCATTCCGTGATTCCACCGGGGAGGCAACACAACATCATGACCCTGGAACTGGCAGAGGCGGCTCGTGCCGCGGCGCTGGAAGCGGGAGCGGTCATTCGGGATTCCATGGGGAAAATGTCCGGCTCCCAGGTGCGCATGAAGGGCGTTTCCGACTACGTGACCGAAGTGGACATGCAATGCGAAGCGATCATCATGGAGTATCTGCAGAAACGGTTTCCCGGACACCACATCATGTCCGAAGAAACCCCCAATGAAGGCATGAAGGAGGGAATCACCTGGGTGATCGATCCCCTGGACGGCACGGCCAACTTCATCCATGGCTTTCCTTTCGTGGCCGTGTCCATTGCCGCGTGCCAGGATGGACAGCCTGTGGCGGGGGTTGTCCTGGACCCCGTTCGGGAGGAAATGTTTTCCGCCGTGCGCGGGGGTGGAGCATTCCTCAACGGCCAGCCCATCCACATGCGCTCCCCCCAAAAGCTGCAGGATGTTTTTGTGGCGACGGGTTTTCCGCACCGGACCCGCCAGTGGATCGACCCTTATCTCGCGGCCTTCCGGGAGATCTTTCTCCGGACGGGGGGCATACGGCGAGCCGGTGCGGCGGCTCTGGACCTGGCCTACCTGGCCGCAGGACGGGTGGACGGCTTCTGGGAAATGGGGCTGAAAACCTGGGATGTGGCGGCGGGCACGCTCCTCGTCCTGGAAGCGGGGGGCATCGTGACCGACTTCTGGGGAGGCCAGGACCACCTGAACAACGGGCACATCGTGGGAGGCAACGCCATGGTGCACCCCTTTCTTCTGGACATCGTGCGCAAAACCCTCGCTCCCGCCCTTGCGCCGGCCGCGGACGGTCCCGCCTGAAGCCTCAGGAAGCCCGGGCTTTTTCGGGGGGAGGCGTCACATTCATGGCCATCAGCTTCCTGCTGTCTTCGAAAACGACCTCCACCTTGCGCGGTGAAATGACTTTGCTCACCACGCCCAGGCCGAAAGTGTCGTGGAGTATGAGGGCTCCTTCCTCGTAACTGTCCCCATAGCTGTAGGAGGGCACGCCTTCCCGGCTCGCCTCCATCAGGAGCTGGCGCCAGTCGTCCTCCGTTTTGGGGCGTGACATTCCCTTGTAGAGAACGGAGGGAAGGATGTCCTCCTCGTCCGCCTCTTCCAGCAGCAGTTCTTCCTCGCTGCTGAAATCCAGTTCTTCGTTTTGGTCGTATTCCATGGGGCTTTCGTCTTCAAAGCCTTCCATGAGGTTGTCGTCTTCCACTTTATTCTTTGTCATGGTCTTGCTCCGTGCATCCTTTCCGCTGTATTTTGGCCAACACTGCGTGTATTAGACTTCCACCCAAAGGTCAAGGGCTTTCCAACGGCTGGCCCCTCCCGGAAGTGACCCCCGGCAGGGAACAGCGTTACAAGCATAATGCAGAGAAACTAAAATGTTCAACATTCTTGTCAACACCACCCTGCCCATATTCAGCATCATCGCTCTCGGCCTGATCCTCAAGCGCAGAAATTTTATCGATGCGGCGTTCATCAAAACCGCCAACCAGCTCGTTTACAAAGTGGCCATTCCCGTGACCATTTTCCGCGAAATCGGAGAAACGTCTTTCAGGGCCAACTTCAACCTGGCGGCTGTGTTCGGGACTCTCACCGCCATGGTCCTGGTGGTTCTGGGGAGCATTCTCACAAGCCGGCTCGCTAAAATATCGGACAACCGCCGCGCCACATTCCTTCACAGTTCTTTTCACGGAAACATCGCCTACATGGCCTTTGCCGTGGCCTTTTATTCCCTGGGGGAAAGTCATTTTGCACGCATGGCCATTCTGAGCGGTTTCGTGATTCTGGGGCAGAACCTGCTGGCGGTGTGGATTTTGAGCGTCTACGGCAGCCTGAACTCAAAGGGGGAGGGGAACGGGTCCCTTTTCAAGAGCATGGTGAGCAACCCCATCATCATTTCCGTTGTCCTGGGAATCGGCTTTTCCCTCACGGGGCTGGACATGCCCGTCACGGTGAGGAAGGGGTTGGACATTCTGTCGGGAATGGCCTTCCCCATGGCTCTCCTGCTCATTGGGGCGAGCCTTTCTTTCGGCGCTTTCCGTGTCATGAAAAAGGAACTGGCGGGCATCGCCTTTTTCAAGCTCATGGCCCTTCCCCTGCTGGGCTACTTGTTCATGGTGCTGTTCCAGGTCCCCGAAGCCCTGGTGTTGCCGGGCCTCATACTCCTGGCCGCTCCTCCCGCCACCATCACCTACGTCATGGCCATGGAAATGGGGGGGCACCCGGAACTGGCGGCCACGAGCATTTCCATTGTGACCCTCCTTTCCGCCCTTTCGTACAGTCTCATCCTGGCGGCCTTTCCGGTGGGATGAGAAAGGGAAAAAACGCAGGCCTTGAAAACCTTCGGGAGCCCTTCCCCCTGGAGATTCCGCCACCGTGGAAAAATTCACCTGGCGGGCGCCAGCCCCGCCCGTCTCTCCTTTGGGAAAACCCAAGGTCACGAGGCATCCTCTTCCGAGGCGAGGCCGTATTTGAGCAGGCGGTAGCGGAAGGAACGGAAGCTGATTCCAAGGATTTCTGCGGCCTTGTGCTTGACGCCGTCCGCCTGTTTCAGGGCCCCTGCGAGCAGCCTGGTTTCCATGTGAGCCAGGTAGCTGTCCAGATCCGTGCCTTCAGGAAGGGCTGGCGCGTGGGTCTCATGGGCCTTGTTCCTGCTGCGCTTGTGGGTGGAAAGGGTGAGGCTGTCGGGAAGGATGATGCTCGATGCTTCCAGGGCCACGCCCCGCTCGATGATGTGCTCCAGTTCCCGGATATTTCCCGGAAAATCATAGTTCCTGAGAATGTCCAGGGCGAAGGATGAAATCTTTCGAATGTCTTTGCCGAAGCGCTTGCTGAACTTTGAGAGGAAGTGGCGGGCCAGCAGGGCGATGTCTTCCGAACGCTCCCGCAGGGGTGGAAGGTGAATGGGCAAAACGTTGAGGCGGTAGTAGAGGTCTTCGCGGAAGGTTCCTTCCATGACCATCTGCTCGAGGTCCCTGTTGGTGGCGGAAATGATGCGCGTGTCCACTTCCGTGTTTTCCGTGTCGCCGATCATTTTGATGGTTTTTTCCTGCACCAGGCGCAGGAGCTTCACCTGCAGGGCGGGAGTCAGTTCCCCGATTTCGTCCAGGAAAAGAGTCCCGCCCTGTGCCGCTTCCACGAGACCCTTGCGGTTGCTGGAGGCTCCCGTGAAGGCACCTTTCCGATACCCGAAGAGTTCGCTTTCCACGAGGTTTTCGGGAACGCCTCCGCAGTTGACGATGACCAGCGGCCTGCCCGAACGGGGGCTCTGGCCGTGTATGGCCCGGGCCACCAGTTCCTTGCCCGTCCCGCTTTCTCCCGTGATGAGCACGTTGCTGCTGTTGGAGGCCACGCGCCCGATGAGTTCATAGACCCGGCGCATGGGAGGGCTTTCCCCCATGAGACAACCGAAATACAGGGGGCCTTCGGGCTGGGGCGGAGGCCTTCCATTGCCGTTGCGGCTTTCCAGGGCGTTTCCGATGACCGTGCGCATCTCATCGATCTGGAAAGGCTTGGGAAGGTAGTCGTAGGCTCCTTCCTTCATGGCGGCCACGGCCGTTTCCGTGCTGGAGTAGGCTGAAATGATGATGACCACCGTCCGGGGAGAGACGGACCGGGCCATCTTGAGGACCTCCAGTCCGTCCATGGGCTGCATGCGGATGTCGGTGATGATGAGGTCAAAGGACTGGTCCCGGAGGGCGCGGGCGGCTTTTTCCCCGTCATCGACGCACTGGACGCGGTATCCGTCCTGTTGGAGCATGATTTCCAGGAATTCTCTCATGCTCCGTTCATCGTCAACCACAAGAATTTTCGGGACAGAATTTTGGCACGTGTTCATAGGTTCAGTCTTGTGAAGGCAATCCGGCCGTCCACAACGGTCATGAGCACCTGGCCCTGAACCTTCCAGCCGTGAAAAGGGCAGTTCCGGCTTTTGGACTGAAAGGTTTCCGCGTCGAGCACATAGGCCGCTTCCGGGTCGATGACCGTGAGGTGCGCCGGTTTTCCGGTTTCAAGGGATCCCAGTGGAATTCCCAGAATCCGGGCGGGATTCCGGGACAGTTTGGCCACCATTTCCAGGGGACTGAGCACTCCTTCCCGCACCAGGCCGAGCGCCAGGGGAAGGGCTGATTCCAGGCCGATGGCCCCATTGGCGGCAAATTCAAATTCCGTGTCCTTTTCCAGCGAACTGTGAGGCGCATGGTCCGTGGCGATGGCGTCGAGGGTTCCATCGGCAAGACCTCTTTTGACGGCCTCTACATCCCTATGTCGTCGGATGGGGGGATTAACTTTAAAAACAGTGTCGAATTTCATGATGGCGTCGTCGGTGAGAGTGAAATAATGGGGCGCCGTTTCCCCTGTGACCTGGATTCCCAGGTTCTTGGCGTTTCGAATGAGGCTCACAGACCCTTCCGTGCTCACGTGAGCGATGTGGACGGGGGCACCCGTCAGTTGGGAAAGGAGAATGTCCCGGGCGATCATGACCTCCTCCGCCGCGGCGGGAATCCCTCTCAGTCCCAGAAGGGTGGAAGTGGGCCCCTCGTTCATCACTCCGTTTGCCGCCAGGGAAAGGTCCTCCGCGTGGCTGATCACCAGCAGGTTGTAGGTCCTGGAATATTCCAGGGCCCGGCGCATGGTCATGCTGTCCATGACGGGGCGGCCGTCATCGGAGAGGGCCACGGCCCCCGCTTCCTGCAATTCGCCCATTTCAGTGAGGTCCTTTCCCCTGCTGCCAAGGGTGATGGAGGCCACGGGAAAAACATGGCAGGAACCCCGCTCCCTGGCGCGGTCCACGATGAACCGGGTCACGGCGGAGCTGTCGTTCACGGGATGGGTGTTGGGCATGCAGGCCACCGCCACGTACCCTCCCGCCACGGCGGCACGGGTTCCCGACTCGATGGTTTCCTTGTATTCCTCCCCCGGTTCCCTCAGGTGCACGTGCATGTCCACGAACCCGGGGGCAACCCATTTTCCCTCCAGGTCGATTTCCTGAACATTGGAAAGGCCCGTCTCGCGAATGTTCAGGTGAGGCGTGACCTCCTTGAGGATGCCTCCGGACACCAGGATATCGGCCGTTTCGTCCCGATGGTGTTCGGGGTCCAGAACCCGGGCCTGTCGAAGCAAAAAGCTGGCAAATCCTTCCTGTTGCATGACAAAGACTCCATTTCATTTAAAATTGGGAAAGGAAAAGGGCGGATATCCATCAAGGGGTGTGCTGGCAAAGGTTGTGCCGGCGAAGAACGGGGGAATCAGGGCTGATTCTGTGCCAGCAGATAGAGGAGGGCCATGCGCAGGGCGACGCCGTTGGTCACCTGTTCGAGAATCACCGAATGGGGGCCGTCGGCCACATCGGGACTCACTTCCACCCCCCGGTTGATGGGTCCCGGGTGCATGATCAGGACGTCTTTTTTGGCGCGGCGCAGCCGTTGAGCGTTGACGCCGAATTGCACGGCGTATTCCCGAAGGGAGGGAAGCAGTTTCTGCTCCTGCCTTTCCTTCTGAAGACGCAGGATCATGATCACGTCCGCATGGGGAATGGCCTCTTCCATACGGGGGCACACCTGAACGCCCAGGGTTTCCAGGTGGGGCGGCAGAAGGGTACGGGGAGCGCAGGTGGTCACGCGCGATCCCATTTTGGTGAGCCCCCAGATATTGGAGCGGGCGACGCGGCTGTGGGCGATGTCTCCCACGAGTAGAACGTTGAGCCCGTCCAGCCTTCCCTTGAACTGGCGGATGGTCATCATGTCCAGGAGCGCCTGGGACGGGTGTTCGTGCATGCCGTCGCCTGCATTGATGACGGCCACGGGCGTTCGCTGGGCGATGCGGTGAGGGGTTCCCGAAGCGGAATGGCGGATGATGAAGATGTCCGGCTTCATGGCTTCCAGGTTTTTCACCGTGTCGAGAAAGGTTTCGCCCTTGGTCAGGGAACTGGTGGTGGCGCCGATGCTGAAGGTGTCGGCGCTCAATCGCTTGGCGGCAATGTCGAAAGAAGTGCGGGTTCGCGTGCTGGCTTCGTAAAAGAGGTGGACGACGGTCTTGCCGCGGAGGGTTGGCACTTTCTTGATGGAGCGGCTGTTGATTTCTTTCAGTGAAAATGCCAGTTCCAGTATGTGCTCGATCTCATGGACTTCAAGCTCCCGAATTCCCAAAAGATCTTTTCTTTGGAAAGGCATGGAGGGTTCCTCTTCTCCTTGTGAGTTGGTCCTTGATCCTTCAAGATAATCCATTTAATCTAACATGAGATGCTTCAAAAGAATCAACAAAATTGAAAGGTGCGCCGTTTTGTTCCCCCGCCTTGCAAGAAGCCGGGGGAATTGTGCGAGAAGCTGCCTTTTTTTCGCCACACCGCCAAAAGAGGTTGCCCGACTCCATCGAGCTTGACAGGCTTTCCCAATGTTATTTAAATAAAGGTTAAATCATTTTCTGAAGGAGAAGTTCATGCAGAGAACACCCATCACAGCTGAAGGCTACGAAAAACTGAAGATCGAGTTGAAACGGTTGCAGAAGGAAGAAAGGCCTGCCGTTATCAAGGCCATCGAAGAAGCCAGAGGACATGGAGATCTGTCGGAAAATGCCGAATATGAGGCAGCCAAAGACAAGCAGTCCCTCATCGAAGGACGCATTCAGGACCTGACACAGAAGCTGTCTCAGTGCGAAGTGATAGACATTTCCAGCAATTCCAACGGCAAAGCCATTTTCGGCGCCAAAGTGGTGATGGAAGACCTCGACACGGGCGAAGTCATCTCCTACCGGCTCGTGGGGCCTTACGAGGCGGATGTGCAGTCGGGAACCATTTCCGTCACTTCCCCCATCGGAAAGGCTCTCATCGGCAAAGTGGAAGGGGATGAGGTGCGTGTGCAGACTCCCAAGGGGGTCAAGATGCTTGAAATTCTCGAAATCCTTCACTGATGGAGAAGAAGGTGTTTGGCGGACAAAGGATCATCGATCCCGTCTTTTGCCTTGACATGACCGTGCATTGAGGGTACTTATGCCTCTCTTATAGGTTCTGGAAAGAATAAAGATTTCCAGGAGGCTCCTCAGCGAGGGGGCCTGGTGGCGGCCTGCTGTTCCCGCCCTGAAAGGAAAGAAGTTGTTGGTTCTTTCTTTTTTGTTTTTTGTGTCCGTGTGTCCGAAGGTTTTGATTTGTTCCAAATGAAAGATTTGATAAAAATAAAGGGGATTTTCACGAACGGAAGGGAGCTGTTCAGCTCCATTTCATGAAAATCCTCATGAAATCAAACTGACAGAGCAAGAGGAGGTTTCACGTTGGCCAATCACAAATCCGCTCTCAAACGGGCGAAGCAAAACGAAGTCCGCCGTCTGCGCAACCGCGCCCGTAAAACTCGCATGAAGAATGTCATCAAAAGCCTTGAAGATGCCCTTCGATCAAATCCTGAGCTTGCGCAGGAGAGACTGCGGGACGCCATTTCGACCATCGACCGGACGGCTCAGAAAGGCGTCATTCACAGGAACAAGGCTGCGCGCAAGATTTCCCGGCTCACCTCCAGGGTCAACGCCATTCTGAAGGCTTGAGAAGCAACAGCTCCTGCATCCGCAACAACCATCCCGCACATTCACATCCCCCTGTACGGAGACTTCTTCTCAGGGGGATGCTTTCCCCAGGCACAGGCCGACGATCACTTCTTCCAGAATGAGGGCCGGGTTGGTGCTCGTGGACTTCATCCTCACATCCGCCCGGCGAATGGCGGCGTGTGCCGCGTAAAGGTCCCTTTCCGTGAATGCTTCCGCCTGCTTCAGGTAACTGTCCACCGTGTAGGTGGGGATGCCGATCTCCCTGGCCATTTGCGCCGGGGAAAACTTCCGTTCCATGCCGTCTTTGACCTGCCACATGATGCGGATTTGCCTGCCCAGCAGGGCCAGAATGGGCAGCGGAGCTTCTCCCGAGAGGATGAGCCGGCGAAGGGCATGGACGGCTGCTCCTGGTTTTTTGGAGCCCACACAGCGCAACATCTCGAAAACGTTATGGGAGCGCTGGGCACTGACCGTTTCCTTCAGGTCCTGCGTTTCAATTTGGGAACGCTCCCCCACGTAAAGACACAGCTTGTTCAGCTCCGATTCCAGGGAGTTGAGGTCATCTCCCACCTGTTCCGCCAGTTGCTGGGCCGCTTGCGGGCTCATTTTTTTTCCGTAGCCGGCGGCCCTTTCCTGCAGCCACCCGGGGATTGCCCCGCCGGTCACAGGGGGGAAGGTCACCACCTGCCCGTGGCGGTTCACGGCCGCTTCCACCTTTTCCAGGCCCTTTCGGGAGCCGGCGGTGAGGACCAGGCAGGCTTTCGAGCCGGGGCGCTCCAGGTAGGTTAGCAGGGCCTGCCTCTGTTCCTTTTTCCACGCGTCGACGTTTTGCACCATGACAAGCCGCCTGCTCCCGAACATGGGAAGGGTTCGCAGGCGGTTGAGGACGTCTTCCGCTTCATGCTCCTCCGCGCGCAGCCGTTCCCCATTGAATCTTCTGGCCTGGGGCGGGACGATTTTGTTCAGCAGGGCCTTCCATGCTTCATCCACCAGCAGGTCCGCGCCCCCCGCAAAGAGATAAACGGGAGCCGGATCCTGCTTTTCCAGATGTTTCCTGAATTGTTTGTAGGTCATTTGGTCAGAAATTGTTGAGGAAGCGGTCGTGGATGCGCACAGCCATCTGGCGGGCCAGGATTTTGAGGGCGTCCTGCCGGTTTTGAAAGGACACCATGGCATCCGCGTCCTGATTGTAGGCCTGGTGGTAGGTCATGGCCGGGTCCTGCCAGATGGTTTCGCCGCTGCGCGTGTCGCGGCACCGAATGTCCAGGGTGAGGTGGAGCTGGGTCACGACCGTTTCTTCGAAGGTCCTGTGAGCCAGCTCCGAGGTGTGAATGCTGGTGATTTTGCCCCGGAATACAAAGTCTGTCTCCTCCGTGGGGACCACCCGCATGGAACCTCTCTGCATGAACTCCTGGCGCAGGGCCCCGGCGAAAAGGGCACCCAGCCCCGGCTCGGAAGTGGCGTTTTCAAAAACGGGTATGGCGACGGCCGTCATGCCCGGTTCTGGCCCCGTCCCTTCCCCGGAAAACCTGTAGCCGCATCCTGAAAAGCCCAGGGCCAACAGGAGGACGGCTCCCGCGGCAAACAGCAGATTTCGGCCCATGGCCCTCGCTCCCTGATTCACAAAACGATATTGACGAGCTTGCCGGGCACCACCACCACCTTCCTGATGTCCTTGCCGGCGATGAAATCCTGGACCCGTTCGTCCTGCAGGGCCGCACGCTCCATCTCCTCCCGGCCCGCCCGCGCGGACACGGTGACGCGGCTTCGCAGCTTTCCGTTGACCTGGACCACGATGAGCATTTCATCCGCTTCCAGGGCCTCTTCCCGCCATCGGGGCCAGGGGGCGTTCACGATGGATTCTTCGTGGCCCAGTCCCCGCCACAGTTCTTCGGCCACATGGGGGACGATGGGGGAGAGGAGAAGCACCATGGCTTCCACTCCCTCCTTCATGACGGGCCAATACCGGTCGTCGGATGGGGGCGATTCCTGGAGCTGGTACATCATGTTCACCAGTTCCATGACGGAGGCGATGGCCGTGTTGAAATGAAACCGGTCATGAATGTCCTCGGAAACTTTCCTGATGGTCTGGTGAGTCTTGCGGTGCAGGTCGCGAAGGGGTTTGGAAAGCTGTGCTCCGCCCTCATAGGGAACAGCTTCGCGCAACGCTTTTTCGTTTTCTGCCACGAGCCTCCAGATTCGTGAAATGAAGCGGAAGGAGCCTTCCACTCCCTGGTCGCTCCATTCCAGGTCCTTTTCGGGGGGGGAGGCGAAGAGGCAGAACAGGCGCACCGTGTCCGCCCCGTAGGCTTCCACCATCTGGTCCGGGTCCACCACGTTGCCCTTGGACTTGCTCATTTTGGCGCCGTCCTTGATGACCATGCCCTGGGTGAGGAGGTTTTCGAAGGGTTCGTCCACGGTGAGATACCCCATGTCCCGAAGCACCTTGGTGAAGAAGCGCGAATAGAGCAGATGGAGCACGGCGTGCTCGATGCCGCCGATGTACTGGTTCACGGGAAGCCAGTATTTGACCTTTTCCCGGTCAAGGGGGCCTTCCCCGTGGTTTCCCGAGGCGAAACGGGCGAAGTACCAGGAAGATTCCACGAAGGTGTCCATGGTGTCCGTTTCCCGCCGGGCAGTTTCACCGCAGGCGGGGCAGTTCACAACGGCAAAGGGCTCGTGCACGGGCAGGGGGGAGGCACCGTTGGGCAGAAGCTCCACGTCCGTGGGAAGCACCACGGGAAGGTCCTCGGGAGGAACGGGGACGGTGCCGCACGTCTCACAATAGATGATGGGAATGGGCGCTCCCCAGTAGCGCTGACGGGAAATGCCCCAGTCGCGCAACCGGTATTGGGTGGTCAGTTCCCCCTGGCCGTTGCCGGCCAGGTGCTCCGTGATGGCCACGCGCGCGTCTTCCGAAGGCATGCCCGAAAACTCCCCCGATTCCACCAGGACGCCGTCCTCTTCAAAGGCGGCCGTGAGTCCCTCCGGGTTGAGGGGCGTGCTGCCCTTGTCGGGCTGTATGACCACTTTCACGGGCAGGCCGTATTTGCAGGCGAATTCGAAATCTCTATGGTCGTGGGCGGGCACGGCCATGACGGCTCCCGTTCCGTATTCCATGAGGACGAAGTTGGCCACGTAGATGGGCATTCTGGCCCGGGTGACCGGGTTGATGCAGTAGCTGCCCGTGAAGATGCCCTCCTTTTCCACCATTCCCGCTTCACGGTCACCGCGCTTGGACAAAACGGTGCGCTGCACAAAGTCCGTCACCGCCTCTTCCTGGGACGTTCCCCGGGAAAGGACCTTCACCATGGGGTGCTCGGGGGCGATGCTCATGAAGGTGGCGCCGAAAAGGGTGTCCGCGCGGGTGGTGAACACGGTGAGCTGATCGTCCATCCCTTCCAGGGGAAAGAAAATGCGGCTGCCGAAGCTTTTGCCGATCCAGTTCTTCTGCATGGTGAGAACCCGTTCGGGCCAGCCGGGCAGCTTGTCCGTGTGGTCCAGGAGTTCTTCCACGTACTCGGTGATCTTGAAAAACCACTGGTCCATCTCCTTCTGGGCCACGGACTGGTCGCAGCGCCAGCACGCGCCCCCTTCCACCTGTTCGTTGGCGAGAACCGTCTGGCAGGTTTCGCACCAGTTCACGTAGGAGCTTTTCTTATAGGCCAGGCCTTTTTCGTACATTTTCAGGAAAAAGAGCTGCTCCCAACGGTAGTAGGAGACGTCGCAGGTGGCCATTTCCCGGGACCAGTCGTAGGAAAAGCCCAGCTTCTTGAGCTGCTTTTTCATGTAGTCGATGTTTTCCCGGGTCCAGGTGGCGGGGTGGATTCCGGCCTTGATGGCGGCGTTTTCCGCGGGCATGCCGAAGGCGTCCCAGCCCATGGGGTGGAGCACGTTGAAGCCCCTCATGCGCAGAAAACGGGCCACCACGTCGCCGATGGAATAGTTGCGCACGTGGCCCATGTGGATACGGCCGGAAGGATAGGGAAACATTTCCAGGAGGTAGTACTTCTCGCGGCTTTCATCCTCGGTGACGGCAAAAAGATTTTCTTTTTCCCAGTGTGCCTGCCATTTTTCTTCAATGGCTTTTGGAGAATATTTCAATTCCATTTTTCGCCCTTTTCCCTTTTGACGCCACGGTGCCCGGAGCACCCGTCCTGCCTCACATTTCCCCTGGTATTTCAAGGGCCGGGCCTCCCATGACCCCAGCTCCCCACCAAAAAAAGTTTCTTAGCACGGGGACCCCTTTTTCGCAATACGAATAATACGGGGACGCCCTTAACTTATTAACTTAAATGAGGACCAGGCCATCCTTTCCTGCAATTTCGGCCCCTCGGGCTACCGACTTGCTCACGGCCACGGTTGAAATGTTCAACCGTCGTGCCATGGCTGTCATGCTTATGCCCAGCTCGCGTACAGCCCAGAAGCACAATAAGCTTCGAGCCCGCACCCGTTCCTTTCCTTTGCCTTCACACCAGATGTCATCCTCCGGAATATTCAACAGCGTCGACACACGCTTTGCAACGTGATCGATGTCAATCCCCCTGGCTTTCAACGCATGATGTCGTTCAAATGATTCCTCGGCCTTGAGCAGGAGTTGGCAAACAAAATCACCATCTCCCAAGATGCGTTCGTCACTTTTCATGTGAATGCCGGATTTTTTCAGCTCCCTCACCGCTGACCAGCCCCCTGCGCTGCGGATCAGGCCGCCGCCTGTCAGGTCGTCTCTTCGGCCTTCATCCATTCCTCGGGCGACGAATTCCCTGTATTCCTGCCTCGCAGACTGGACCTGTTTGCCGAAATGCAGCAACACTTTCTCGCTGTTCTGCCAAGGCTGTTCGTGTGTGCCCATGATGACTCCATGACCGGAAAACGGGTACTGGTCCAGTTGATCCAAGTCCGCTACCAGCCTGGCCCGCAGGGGATTCAGGTGAATGTATCTCACCAGTTCCAGGAGGTAACAGTCTTCCTGGCATAGAATGGATTTGTAACGGTTCTGGAAAAGGTGACCGTGTCTTTGATGGCGCCGGTTGAACCGGACGGCATGGCCGGTGAGCAGCCGGCGCATCACCATAGCCATTGGGGTCACGCCGGTTCTCAACAAGAGGTGAAAATGGTTGGGCATCAATGACCAGGCAAAACACGCCGTTTCTGTTTGCTCCAGGATCAAACCCAGATTTGTCAGAAAACCATAGCGATCTTGTTCATCCTGGAATATTTTGCGCCGCTCAATGCCTCGCGCAATGATGTGGTGCAGGGCTCCGGTTGTGTCGATGCGTGCTTGTCTGGGCATGCGAAGATCAATACTCTGGGGAAGTCATTGTGTCAAGTTAATAAGTTAAGGGCGTCCCCTCCCTATGTCCTGATCCTCAGGGTGTTTCCAATGACGCTCAGGCTGCTGGCGAACATGGCCAGCACGGCCACCAGGGGATTCAAAAGACCCGTCATGGCCAGGGGAATTCCCAGTGCATTATAGAGGAAAGCAAAAAAAAGATTCTGCCGAATGATCCGGGTGGTGAGGACGGACAGGTGCCGGGCGGCGAGAATTCTTCCGGGTTTTCCCGACAAAAGGGTGATGTCCGAAGCGTCCCGAAGAAGGTCCGCCGTGACTCCCACGGCCATGCCCACGTCTGCCTGAGCCAGTGCCCCCGCGTCGTTGACCCCATCGCCCACCATGGCCACCCGGCGGCCCTGCTCCTGGAGTTTTTTCACATGGCGCACCTTGTCCTGGGGAAGGGCTCCTCCCCGGTGAAAATCGATGCCCAGGGCAGAGGCGATCACGGCAGTGGTGTGGGGGGAATCTCCCGACAGCATGTGACAGGCCACCCCTTGGCTTTTCAGGTGATTCAAGACCTCAAGGGCGCTGTTTCTCACGTGGTCCCCCAGGGCAAAGTATCCCTCCACCCGGCCGTCCAGGGCGTAAAACACGACGGTGAGCCCCTTCCTTTCATGGCCTTCGGCTTTTGTTTTCAGGTCTTCGGGAATGGAAAGCCCCTTGAAGGCCATGCACGCCCTGTTGCCCGCCACCACTTCCGTTGCGTTCACCATCCCGCCGATGCCCATCCCTTCCCATTCCTTCCAACGGGACACTTCCTGCAGGGTCAGGCCTCCGTTCCGGGCCTGCTTCACCAGTTCCCTGGCCAGGAAATGGTTCGAACACACTTCAAGGGAAGCCACCTTTTCCAGGTGTTCCGGCGCGTTGGGCCCCGTGGCCTCGTGGTGACGCAGCGTGTAAGTGCCTTCCGTGAGGGTTCCCGTCTTGTCGAAAACCATGGTGTCCAGGTCCTTCAATCTTTCAAGGGCCGCTGCGTCCCGAACGAGAACGCCCTCTGACCTTCCCCTGCCGATGGCCGCCACCTTGGCCAAAGGGGTGGCGATGCCCAGGGCGCAGGGACAGGTGATGACCAGCACCGTGACGGCTCTCAGGAAGGCTTCCTCCGGGGAATGCCCTGACAGGACCGTCACCAGGGCTGTGGCCCCGGCCAGGACAAGAATGGCGGGCACCAGGATCTGAGTGAGACGGTCGGCGAGCCGTTCATAGGGATCCTTGTTGTGCAAAGCCTCCTGCATGAGGGAGATCATCTGCCCCAGGGAGCTTTCCTGCGCGGTGCGCGTGGCCCTCAGAACGGGCCGGCCTTCCAGGAGGAGGGAACCCCCGTGCACTTCATCTCCCGGCCCTTTTCTCACAGGCCTGGACTCGCCTGTGAGAAAGGACTGATCCACCAACGCGGTGTTTTCCACCAGGACGCCGTCCAGGGGAAATCGCTGGTGAGGGTCGAGGGTGAACCTGTCGTTGGGGCGGACGCCTTCCGCGGACACCCAGCGTTCACGGCCCGCCGTGCAGAGACGGACTTTTCCCGAAGTCAGGGCGAAGAGTTCGCTGACCCCCCGGGAAACTTTTTCGCGGGCTTGCGTTTCGATGAATTTGCCGAGAAGGACAAGGGTCACGAGCATGGAGGCCGTGTCGAAATACAGGTGTATGCCGCCCAGCCAGATCTGGACCACACTGTAGAAATAGGCGGCCAGGGTTCCAACGGCGATGAGGGCCTCCATGTTCAGTTTCATGTGGCGGGCCCCGGCAGCGGCTCTCCTGAGAATGGGCCAGCCACTGTAAAAAACCACGGGAGTGGCCATGAGCCAGAGGGGATAGGAAAACATGGAAATCCCTTCACGCTCCAGTTCCCGAAAGAATCCCCAGTAAAGGGCGAAGGAAATCATCATGATGTTGCAGGTGAAAATAGCCGCCACGCCGAACCGCAGGAGCCATTCCCTTTTTTCCCTTGCGGCTTCCCCGGACCGTTCTCCCTGAAGATGAGCCTGGTACCCCAGCCTGGCCACGGATTTTTGCAGGGTTTCCACCTTCACCCGGTGGGGCAGGTAGGTGACCGTGGCCGTGTCCGTGAGAAAGAGCACCTCGGCCCGGAGAACCCCTTCAGTCCTTCGAAGCACCTCTTCCAGGAGCCAGGAGCATGCGGTGCACCACATGCCCGGGATGTGCAGCACCACCTTGTGGCTGAGGGCTTCTTCCAGGTTCTCTTTTTCATGGGAGCGGGGTTTTTCCTCCTCCCGGGTTTCCTGCAAGGTCAGCAGGTCTTCTTCCGTGGCGGGAATGAGGCCGGCGGCCACACAGGCCCGGTAGAGCTCCGTTTCCCTGTAGTTTTCATGTTGGGTGGCGGGATCGTTGAAAAGGATCTGGAAAACGTGGTGACAGCCGGGGCAGCAAAATCTCACCTTGCGGCCGTCGATGGTGGCTGCCACGGGAGAACGGCCCGCGGGGAGGCCGCACAGTTCACAGGATGAAGTGTCGGGGTCGTGCATGCTTTCCGGGATTTCCTGTGCCTTCATAGAAGCCTCTCTGAAAGGGTCAGCCAAGGACACCCGCCCCTTTGAGGAGGATCATGAGTCCCGTGGCCATGATGGCCAGGGCCGCCATGCGTTCGCCCAGGAACCTCACCCTCTGCGACATGAAAGAAGAGGACACTCCCACCAGAACCAGGGCTGGCACCGTTCCCAGGCCGAAGACGACCATGGTGAGGAAACCCTGGGCGGGATTCTGGGTGGACGCGGCCTTGATGACCATGGCCCACGAGAGACAGCAGGGCAGGGTTCCCACGGCCATGCCCAGGAAGAATTTATGAAGCGTTTTTTGTGACTGGAATAGCCGATGGATGCGCCGGCCCATGGAGGAACTGGCGGAAACGGTGGTCAGCCAGGATGGCAGGGGGATCACCCGCAGGAGCATGAGCCCCATGAGCAGGAGCAGAACGCCTGCGACCATGTTCATGTGGATGCGAAAGGTGAAAACATAGCGGTGGAGGTCCACCAACAGGAAAAGAATCGCGGCGATGGTTCCCATAATGCCGTAGGTGGCCATCCTGCCTGCGTTGAAAAGAAGGTGCTGCACAAGGCCAAGGGAAGGGGCCCGGGAGCACCGGGGAGAAAGGGGGGCATTGGCGGGTTTCATGTGAAGCGTGTACGCCAGCACCAGGGGCCCGCACATGCCCATGCAGTGGAGGCTTCCCAGGAAGCCCACGAGAAAAGGCAAAAAATAATCGAGCATCATTTTCGGCAGTCCGTCAACTGTCCTTCTGGTGGTCAAGGGATCTCATGAAGTGGATGATGGCCCACCGGTCGGGTTCAGAGACCGTGTAGCCCAGGGGAGGATGCCTTTTGTACCCGAAGGAAATCTTGTGGAAAAGTTCCCCGTCCGTGTGTTCCTGCACATGGGAGCTTCCAAGATCGGTGGGAAGAGGATAAAAGCTCTGGCCCACCGTCCCGTTGCCGTCCGCCCGGGGTCCATGGCACATGATGCAGAAATGGCCATAAGCCGTTTCACCCTTTGCGATCATTTCCTGCGTGTGGGGAAAAGGGTTTTTCATTTCCAGGGGATCGGCGGCCCGGATTTCAGCCACTCCCCCCTGAACGGGAATGGTGCCCTCGGGCATTTCAGGCAGCTGCTTCTTGTAAGTCTGGACGGCTTCCTGATCTTTCATCCGTGAGTAGTCGCAACCCGCGAGGATGAGCAGCAGGGCCGCCAAAAAGAAGAGGGTGCCCCTGGATGGGCCATCGAGGCTGTGCAGGGTCATTTTCCTCCCTCCTTCATGTCCTCTTTCGTGAGGGGATTGGGATTGGGAGTGACTCCGGGAACGTGCTGGGGCGTCAGGGCCGGAGGGGTGGTGAAAATGGGGTTGGGACGATGGGTGGAATAGGTGGACTGGCCCGGTATGTCCTCCACAATTCCAAAATTCCATCCCGGCTGGCCTTTGTCACCCACACTCTTGAAGACAAAAAGGCCCCACAGAAGGAAAGACGCAGCGATGGACAATACTATAAGCCAGCTGCGGCGGTCCGCCTTGAAGGTTTCGTGAACAGTTTTCTCTCGTCCCATGTGACTGCCTCGATGAAATGTGCAGGAGCAAGCCGGCGATGGTCATTCAGAATGCCGGCCCCCGGATGCCGATGAGATAAACGTAATGAAAAACCCAGGCCACCAGGGCCACCATGAGCACCAGGATGATGGGGGGTAAGGGATTTTGGGCGGCCTTGAGCCCTTCGGGATAGTTTTCCGTCTCCTGCTTTTCTTCCTCCCCCCTGTCCTTTCGGGTGTAACTTCGGAAGAAAAGAAGGATCATGGCCAGGACCCCAAGAGCCCCAAGAACGGCCGCCACAACGTATTGAAAATCCAGCAGGGGATAGAACCTCAAAGGGATCCCTCCACATTCCTGTTGATCCAGGTGAGCAGCACTGCAGCCCCCAGGGCCGATATCACCAGTGCCGAAATGACCCAAAAGGCCATTTTTTCCTTTTTGCCCTTCAGGGGATCTGCCGCAGGGTCATCCAGGTTCGTTTCATGGCTGAGGGGCAGGTACCTGGCCCTCTGTTGATCTTCGAACTGCCCGTCCCTCATGGCCCAGAAGAATGCCAGAACGCTCACCCACAGGCTGAAGGCCACCAGGGCCATCCATCCAAAATAATATTCCATGGCTTCCTCAAAAAACTCGTTGTCGGCTGTTTTCAGCGTTCACGACGGGGTTCCTCGCCACCATAAGGATTCTCCCCGTAAGGCGGTTCGTAGGAGGCCTCGATGCCTTTGGGCGGCTGCCCCGCATCGGTCTCTCCAATGAAGTGGGTGGCCACGTAATTGCCCACATCCCAGATTTTCTCCGATTCCAGGTCCCTTTTGAAGTAGGGCATGGCCGTGCCCGTGATGCCGTTCATGATGTAGTAGTAGAGGATGCCTCCCGAGACTCCCCGGCCCTTGAGGGTGGTGAAGTTGAGAGGGGGCGGGTAGAGATAGGGCGCCGCGGGGCCCATGCCATCGCCGATGGGCCCATGGCAGCCGATGCAGAAGCCCTGGTAGATTTTCTGGCCGCGCTTCAGCCCCGCTTCCGTGGTTCCATAGGGATTGGGCAGGTTGCGCCAGGGCTTCGGGACCCTTTCGTGCAACCAGGCCACGTTGGCATCCGTCCCCGCCTCGTAGGCCTCAATGGCTTTTTCTTTCCAGTACCGCTGCCGTTCCATGCGGTAATCGGCCATTTTGAATCCCAGGCTCTGCACATAGGCGATGAGAGCCTCGATATTCTCCATGCCCAGAAATTCCCAGCTGGGCATGAGGGACTCGGGTCTCACGTAGCGGGGATTGATGAAATGGGCCAGGTGCCAGTCGTCGGGGTGCTCCCCTCCCGCCTGGGAAAGGTCGGGCCCCGTGCGCTGAGTCCCCAGAAGGTGCGGACGTTCGTCGATGTAGTCCCCTGCCTGAGCGATGCGTTCAGCCCCCAGTCCCCAGTCGATGGGGCGGATGAACTGGGAATGGCACGTGGAACAGTTATTGTTCACATAAAGCTGGCGGCCCCTCTCTTCCAGGGGCGTGCGCCACCGGAAGATGTCCGAGGGTTCGCGTGTGGTGGTGGACCAGGGAAGAAGGACGGCAATGTAGAGAACGGAGGCAAAAATGGCCACGCTGCCGCCCACGATGAGAGAAGGGGTCATTTTCATGAGGACCCCTCCTTGCCCCTGGACCCGTGCAGGGTCATGAAGATGTTGTAGAGTCCGAGAATGGCCCCGCTCACAATGAGGACTCCAATGGCCAGGCGCAGGACCATGTAGATGTGAATCTGGGGCAGCATGCGGTAGACCGTTTCTCCCTGGAGCCAGCCGTGCCCCTGAATGAGCCCCGCCACCGTGAGCACGGTGAAAAAGCCGGCCATGCCCACCAGGACCAGCCAGTACTGCATTTCCGCTAAAAACTCACTGTGCAGGGAGCGGCCCGTGATTCGAGGCAGAATGAAATAGATGCCCCCCAGGGCGATGACCCCTGAAAACCCCAGGACTCCCATGTGGGCGTGGGCCACCACCCAGTTGTTGAAATGGGTGACCTTCTGGACGGAGGGAAGGGACTGGAGAGGGCCCTGAAGGCAGGTGAGCAGGTACCAGAGGGTCCCCGCAAAGACGAACTTGCCCCCGATGGTCGCGTGCATGTTGGCCACCCGCCCTCTCATGGTGAGCCACAGATTCACCAGCACGGCGGAAACGGGGAGGAGCATGGCGACACTCCCCGTGATGGCGATGACTTTGAGCCATGTGGGCGTGGGGGCCTGCAGAATGTGATGGGCGCCGATGTGCGTGTAAATCATGAGGATGGACCAGAAACCGAGAAGGGACAGGGTGTGGCTGTACAGGGGCACCCTGCACACGATGGGAATGACGTAATAGGCGATGGCCACGGCGAGGGGGGTGAGAAAAAGCCCCACGATGCCGTGGCCGTAAAACCAGGCGAGAATGCCGTCGGGCATGCCCGTGATGGAGCCTGTGGCGGGGTTCCACACCGCATTGCCGAAAAAGTAGATGAAAAAGGTGAACACCAGCCCCGCGAAAACGTACCACACGGACACGTACAGCAGCTTTTCCTGGCGTCGGCGCGCCGTCTGAAAAAGATTGTAGAACATGAGGGCCAGGGCGGCGAGGACCAGGATGTCGATGGGCCAGATCCACTCGGCGTATTCGCGCGTCTGGGAGTATCCCCGGGAGAGGGTGAGGGAACCGAACAACACGGCCAGATTCCACATCCAGACCGTCAGCTTCCCCATCTTTTCGCTGTAGAGGGGGGATCTCAGGAGCGTGTAGACCAGGTAGTGGGCGCAGCCGATGAGTCCCGAGCCCACGAACCCGAAGATCACCGCGTTGGTGTGCATGGGCCGGATGCGGCTGAAAACGACCCAGGGAATGTTGGCCAGCAGCTCGGGGGCCACCAGCTGAATGGCCCCGATGAATCCGAAAGTCGTTCCCAGAACCATCCACACGGCCGAACTGAGAAAGAAGGCTTTGGTGGTGCCGTGGGGTTCCTCTTTTAAAAATTCAAATTTCACGCCGCACATCCTCGGGGGTTCATTCTTGCTTCATTTCAGTGATGACAGGCCAGCCAGCAATCGAGTTGCGCCTCTCGCTGCCGGTGGCAGGTGATGCAGAACTTCATCTGGAAATCCACGCTCTGAAGCCTGTCCATGGTCTTGACCTCTCCATGGCACTCGGCGCACTCCAGTCCGCCCCATTTGATGTGAGGCTTGTGCATGAACTTCACATGATCCGGGACGTAATAGACTTTCTTCCATTGCACGGGATCGTTGTTTTCGTAATGCTGCCGCTCTTTCACGATCTGCGGATGGGTGGGGATGACGTGCTTGTGACAGTAAAAGCACTTTTCCATCTCGGGAATTCCCGGGTTGCGTGAGCGCTCGGCGAAGGGGTGGCAGAAGTTGCAGCTGATTTCCTTCACCCCCGCATGGACCCGGTGGCTGAAATAGATGGGCTGCTCGGGGCCGAAGGCTCTCACCGTGTGCTGGTAGTGGAAAAAGAGAATGGATCCCAGAATGGCCGCGGGAATCGCCACGTAGAGAACCCTCCTCACAGAATGTTTCTTCCTGGAGGCCATGTCGGTCATAGTTCCTCTGCCCCGGTGATAAAAAGGGTCATTTCAGTGCCTTCCGCCCTGTGATCATTCATGAGCCCTCTGCTTCTCCAGGTACCTTTGGAACAGAGGATCGGAGACGGGCAGAGGGGGAAAAGCGCGAAGGAAAAACATCAAACACAACGCCATCAGCCCCGCGAATCCCAGGGTGATGGCCACTTCCTGAAACCCCAGGGGAAGAGACTCACCCTGCCAGAGGGATGGGGCCACCAGGAGGAGTCTTTCCAGCCACATGCCCACGAGAATGATGCCCGTCAGGCACAGCATGGGCAAGGGCTTCATCTTGATCCGGCGATTGAGAAGAGTGAGAAAGGGGATGACAAAAGAGAGGGCCAGGACGGTCCAGGCGACCATCTTCCAGGGGCTCTGCTGGACCCTCATGATGACGTAGCGGGTTTCTTCCGGGAGGTTTCCGTACCAGATGACCAGGAACTGGGAATAAAAGAAATCTCCCGTGACCAGGCAAAACCCCAGAAGGAGTTTTCCCATGTCGTGCATGTGTTTGGAGTGAACGTGGGTTTTGAAAGGCTCCCGGCGCATGACCACAATGAGCACAAAAAAGAGCAAGGCCAGCGCCGAATAGAAGCTGCCCATGAAGTAGTAGGCTCCGAAGAGGGTGGACACCCAGTGCGCGTCCAGGGCCATGATGAGGTCTATGGCCATGAGGGTGAGCACCACGGCGTACAAAATGCCGTAGACGGGGGACAGAAAGACCTGGATTTTCCAGTAGCGGGAGGCCCGGCCATCCCCCAAACCTTCCGCCTCGTTTTTCTTCCTTTCCAGGTCCGATTTGACGGAGCAGTACACCATGGCCAGGGAAACGAGGCTGAGAAGGAGCAGCGCCGCTCCGTCCCGGGCGAAGAGGGCGTTCACCTGGAGCCACCATTCCTTGCCCTGGACGGGGTTATGAATCCAGTGGAAAAATTCTTCCCGGCCCAGGTAGAGGAGGGCGAAAAAGGCCAGGGAAAAAGGAAGAAACATGGCGGGAGCTTCCACGACCCTTTTGAAGGGTCTTGCCCACTGGGCGTTGGTCATGTTGAGAATGGCGCCGAACAGGACGGCTCCGAAAGAAAGGCCCGTCCAGAAGAGAAAGTTGATGAGGAAAATCTGCCAGGTTCTCTGGGAATTGGCTCCGGAAATGCCGGCCCAGAAGACCACGGCGCCCAGAAGGAGAAGAAGGGCAAAAGCCGAAGCCCAGGTGCGGAAGTCCTTGTCCAGCAGGTTCGCGAGCCAGGAAGGAAGGGTGTCAGGACGGGAGTTCATGGATCTCCTTCGCACCGGCCGCCTTCAGAAATTCCCGCACCGTCCGGCTCTCTTCGGGCCGGCAACGGAGAAGGAGCCCGAATTCATCCTGTGAAAGCCCTTCCCTGTAGTGGGCCGGAAGCCCCGGCCGGGGAAGGCGGCTTTTGAAAAGAAGGCCAGCCACGGTGAAAAGCACGGAAAAAAGAATGCAGAACTCGAAACCCACCACCACCGCGGGCACCAGGGGGATGACGGGCTTCCCGCTCACGATGAATTTCCACTGCAGGCTGGTGTAGATGACGAGGCCGATGCCGAAGAGGACGCCCAGGATTCCTCCCGTGAGAGTGAAAAAACGCACGGAACTGGGTTTCATGCACATGGCCTCCTGAATCTCGTGGTTGGGGCACGGGGAATAGACCGTTTCCACATGCATGCCCCTTTCCCGGGCCTGTTCGATGGCCTTCAGAAGGTCATCCAGGTAACTGAAGGTGCCGAGCAGAGAATGCTTCTGTGTCATGAAGACCCCTCTCCGGTGCCGGAAATTGATCGGGATCGATGGTTGCGCCTGGGAGGCTCAAGGCTCTCCTTCATTTCCGTCATGGAGACGGTGGGAAGAAACCTGGCGAAGAGGAGAAAAAGAAACCCGAAGAGGCTGAAGGAACCGAGCATGATGCCGTATTCCACCCAGGTGGGGCTGTAATGGGTCCAGGAATAAGGGTCGAACTGATGAGCCGCCGAGGAAATGATGATGACGAACCGCTCGTACCACATGCCCACGTTGACCAGGATGGAGATGGCGAAAAGCCGTTTCAGGTTGGTTCGAACCCTTTTGAAAAAGAGGAGCAGCGGCACCAGGGTGTTGCAGACCACCATGATCCAGAAGGCTGTGGAATAGTTTCCGATGGCGCGCCAGATCATGGTGTCCCGTTCGAAGACGTTGCCGCTGTAATAGGCCATGAAATACTCGGTGGCGTAGGCGTATCCCACGATCAGCCCCGTGAAAATGATGGTTTTGGCGATGTTTTCCAGGATGTTCATGGTGATGAGGTGTTCGAACCTGAAGACTTTGCGCATGGGAATGAGCAGGGTGAGCACCATGGCCAGCCCCGAATGGATGGCGCCCGCCACGAAGTAGGGCGCGAAAATGGTGCTGTGCCAACCGGGCACGATGGAAAGGGCGAAATCCCAGGACACCACGCTGTGCACGGAGATGACCAGGGGCGTGGCCAGGGCCGCGAAAAGCAGATAGGCTTTTCCGTAATGGTTCCATCGCCTGTGGGATCCCGTCCAGCCCAGGGAGAGGGCGCCGTAGATCTTCTTCCTGATTCCCCGGGCTTTGTCCCGCACCACGGCCAGGTCGGGCATGAGCCCCGTGTACCAGAACATGGCGCTCACGGTGAGGTACGTGGAAATGGCGATCACGTCGAAGACGAGGGGGGACTGAAAATTGGGCCAGAGGTTGCGTTCGTTGGGGTAGGGGAGAATCCAGTACACGATCCACACACGGCCCAGGTGAATGAAGGGAAAAAGACCGGCGGTGACCACGGCGAAGACCGTCATGGCTTCGGCGCTTCGGGCGATGGCCGTTCTCCAGGGCGCCCGAAAAAGATACAGGATGGCGGAAATGAGGGTGCCCGAATGGGCGATGCCCACCCAGAAGACGAAATTGATGAGAAAGGTGCCCCAGAAAACGGGGTGCTTCATGCCCGCAACGCCGATGCCCGTGGCGATCATGTATCCCCAGCAGAAGGCGCCCAGAAGGATGCCCGCAAAACACAGGGCCAGGAGGTAGTAATACGTCCTGGTGGGCGCCTGCATGTTGCGCAGAACATCTTCGTCAATGGAGCGGTACGTCAGTTTTTCCATGGGCGGATCATCACGCTTCAAAGGGATTCTGAGTGAGCTTTTTCAGGTAAAAGACTGCGGGTTTGGTGTTCAGTTCCCGAAGCACCTGGTAGGTGCGGGGGTCTTCGATGAGTTTTCGAACCCGGGATCGGGAGTCCATGAGGTTTCCAAAAATGATGGCGTCGGCGGGACACGTTTGCGCGCACGCCGTGGTGAAATCTCCGTCCTGCACCTTTTCATTCCGGTCCCGGGCCCTGTGTTTGGCCTCGATGATGCGCTGCACGCAGAAGGAACACTTTTCCATGACCCCCTTCTGGCGGACGGTGACGTTGGGGTTCAGCTGCCAGTTGAGGGGTTCGGGCCGGGTGAAGGTGAACCAGTTGAACCGGCGCACTTTGTAGGGGCAGTTTTGGGCGCAGAACCGGGTGCCGATGCAGCGGTTGTAAACCTGGTTGTTCAGGCCCTCTTTGCTGTGGTGAGGGGCGTAAACGGGACAGACCGATTCACAGGGGGCATTGTCGCAGTGCTGGCAGGGCATGGGAAGGAAGCGCATTTCCGAATGGTCCTCCTCAAAGTAGCGCTGCACCCTCAACCAGGACATGAATCTTCCTTTGATCATCTGGTCCCGCCCCACGATGGCCACGTTGTTTTCCGCGTTGCAGGCCACCACGCAGGCTCCGCAGCCCACGCAGCGGTCCAGGTCGATGGCCATCGCCCACCGGTAGTCCACATGGTCGTGAGGTGGATAGAAGTCTTTGGCGGGGTCGTATCCTTCGGGGAGGGGCAGGTACAGGTGAGGCCGGGTGCCCGCGGCCAACCCTTTCTGGTGTTCCCGGAAAGGCATGGCCCGGGCAAATCCACGCCCATGCTGGTAGATGCTTCCGTCCACGTTTGCCAGGGGAATGGTGCGGCCATGTTTTTCCAGGGAGACCTTGAAGGCTTGTCGCTCCATGGCTCCATCCCTGTCATCGGTCCGGGAAGACAGGAGATGAAGGGGGTGGCCGTAATGAATGGCGGCGTACCTGCCGAATTCTTCATGGCCCTGCCCCATGGGAATGGCGATGGTGTGTGGCGCAACACTGGGAAGAGGAAGGGCCGGCGCATGGGTTTCGCCGTGGGGCGATTGAATGCGGAGAAGGTCCCCTTTGGCAATGCCCATTTTTCGGGCCGTGTCCGGGTGGATCTCCACCCACACTCCCCAGGTCACCTGAGACACGGGGTCGGGGAGTTCCTGAAGCCAGGGGCGGTTGGCCCCCCGGCCGTCAAAAAACTGCACCGTGGGAAAAAGAGTGCAGTGGAGTCCCTCCGGGGATTCCTGTGTGCGAAACGCCCTTTGAAAGGAAAAGGAAAGAGTCCTGTGAGGGGGAGCCTTTGCCGGTTCTTCGCGCGCCGGCCATATTCCGCCGCGCCTGAGGGACTGTTGCCAGAATTCCCGGGCGGGCACATGGGGAGCTTCATGCTCTCCCGCCTTTTGCACGGCGCATCGAAGCACCTCCCGGAAGTTCTCCGCGGGGAACGCATGGGGACCCCTCACCTGGCGCCCCACGGAGAGGAGAATGTCTCCCAGGTGGCGCGTGTGGAAAACGGGCCCCATGACCGGCTGCATGAGCCCTCGAATTCCCTTCCGGGGAACGTGGTCTCCCCAGGATTCCAGGGGAGTGTGAGTGGGCAGGACCCAGTGGGCATGACGGGAAGTGTCATCGGGTGCGGTGTTGAAGCTCACCACCATGGGAACTTCCTGAAGGGCCTCTTCAAACTCCCAGGATCGGGGCAAAAAGAAGGCGGGGTTGGCATGGTGCACCAGAAGAAGCTCTATGGAGCCCCTTCGCATGCGTGTGCAGAGTTCCCGCATGCGGCGGGAGGAATCGCAATCCTGCACCGATGAGGGTTGCCCGAAGTCGATGGCTTTCATGCTTTCTTCCCGCACGAGACAGAGAAGATTGGCGGCCACGGCCGTTTCCAGGCTGTGTGGGGAGGTGAAGGAAAGCCCTTCCGCCAGGGCGAGAGGGGTCCTGGCCTGTGCAAAGGCGAGGGCGACTTTTTCAAGGAGGTTTTTTTCCACGCCCGTTCTTTTCAGGATGTCTTCCAGGGGTATCTCCCGGGCGGCGGCCAGCAGCTGTCCACCCAGTTTTCCGGAAATGTTGTCCGGAGTGAGATGTTTCACCGCCAGCTGGAGGATGCCCAGGGCCACCAGGTATTCGTCGCCGGGAGCCACGGGAATCCAGAGGTCTCCGTTGGCCGCCGTCATGGAAAAGCGGGGCCCCACATGGACGAAAACATTTTTCCTGCCCTCATGGGGCGTTCTGAAACGGGCGAAGCTGCGGGCGTGTTCCACGTTGGAAAGCCACGTTTCCAGGAATCCGGCCCCAAAGGACAGGAGAAAATCCGCTTCATGGAGGTGGTAGTGGGGCAGGACTGCCGCACCGAAGGCGATGCGGTTGGCTTCCTTGAGGGGTTCGTAGGAAAAGGGTTCGTAGATCCATGGAGGGGGAGCCCCCATCCGGGAAAGCCAGTGATGGACGAGGTTTCCCAGCGTCCCCGTCTGCAGGTCGGAGATGAACGCGATGCGCTGACCTCGGCCACGGTTCACGATCCTGGTCAACCGGTCTGCCAGAGCGGCCCGGGCTTTGTCCCATTGGGCGGGTTCCCATTGGTTGCGGCGAACCTTCTTCATGGGCTGCCTGTATCGGTCCGGGTTGTAGAGGCCATGGAGAGCGGCCTGGCCCCGGGCGCAGAGTTTTCCCTCATTGACGGGATGGGACGGGTTTCCCTCCAGCTTGATGACGCGGCCATCCCTGTTCCTGGCGAGGACCCCACAGCCGGCGGGACACTCCCTGCAGGTGGTGGCATACCAGGTGGACTCGCCGGGTACAAGGTCTTCGGGAGGGGAAATGTAAGGGACGAGGGTTCGGTTGGACTCGGGGGAACAGCCCATGGCGGCGGTGGTTCCCGCCAGTCCCATGATTTTCAAAAAGTCCCGACGATCAAAGCCTGCCATCGATTGCTTCCTGCATGACCGCATAAAAAACTGAAGATTTTTTATTTTTTCAAGACAAGAATGGAACTGCCAAAAGCTGCCTCGGCAAAAACTAAAGATTCAGACCCGGGGAATGTGATCAGTGTCGGGAGGCCATGGATTGTCCCGTCGGTGAAACGGCTTGAAACCCCGGCTCAAAATGAAATGATGGCGAAGGGTTTCCGTTTCCATTGAAACCGGCAGAAGAGGAACACCAAAGTCCCGACGGTCTGCGGTGGCACCATCGAAAATAATAGGGGATGGATGATGGAAACACAAATGAAATCTGGGGTCCTTTCGGCAGCTTCGGGAAAGGACACCAAAACTCCCTGAAAATTCCGGTCCCGGTGCTTTTGCCCGGGGCCACGGGTCCTTATCTTGTGTTTCAATATCCCGGTCGGGTGCGATCAGCCTGCACGGACAAATGCCAATTGTTTCCGGACGCATTGCATGGACTTGAGAATGCGTGATAAGTACATTCGGGAACAGGAGTTTGAAAGGGTTGGTCACGCGGGGAACCGAAAAGTTCCAGGGTGAAGGCCCGCGTGGTTCCCGTGGGGCTGGGCGGCAGAAAAAAAGGCTTTGGGACCAAATCCCTTTCATCACCGAACCACGGCGGTTGAGGCCAGGCAGAAAACACAATCATCGGCGAATCATGCCAGGGGGGGCAGTCAGTCATGCGCGAGTTCCGGTCGGAGGATTTGGCGGATTTCAATGGAAAAGATGGAAAGCCCGTTTACATCGCTCACGGGGGAAAGGTCTACGATGTCACGGAGAGCAAGCTGTGGAAGGATGGGCTTCACATGCGGCGTCACCATGCGGGAACCGATCTGAGCGTGGATCTTCAGGCGGCCCCGCATGGAACGGAGGTTCTGGAAAGGTATCCCCAGGTGGGCGTTCTCATGGAGGAGTCCCGAGAGCCTTTTCAAAAGCTGCCCGAAGCCGTGGCTCGCTACCTGGATCGGTACCCTTTTCTGCAAAGGCACCCTCACCCCATGACCGTTCACTTTCCCATCGTTTTTTCCCTGTCCGCGGCGGCTTTCACGCTGCTCTATCTCATCACGGGCGTGAAATCCCTGGAAACCACGGCGCTGCATTGCCTTGCAGGGGGAGTGCTTTTCATGCCCGTGGTCATTTTGACCGGGCTTTTCACCTGGTGGGTCAACTACATGGCCAGACCCAGCAAAGCCGTCCATGTGAAGCTGCTGGCTTCTTTGCCACTCTTCCTCTTTGCCCTGGTGGCATTCGTCTGGCGTGTGAGCAATCCCGAAATTCTGGATTCGCTCTCCTTCTCCAGTGTCATTTATGTCCTTTTAATCTTTTCCATGGCCCCGCTGGTTTCCCTCATCGGATGGCACGGGGCTCACCTCACTTTTCCCACGGAGTAACTCAGGAATCAACTTTATGAAAGGAGAAGCACCATGAAAACGATCAAGGTCAAGGGAATGTCTTGTGAGCATTGCGTGAAAGCGGTCACCAAGGCCCTTCAGGAACTGGAGGGTGTCGGGGACGTGAAGGTGGATTTGAACACGGGCCAGGTTTCCTATGAAGAGAACAAACCCGTCGATGACCAGGCTGTGAAGGAAAAAATCTCAAAGGCCGGGTATGAAATGGGCTAGGGCCCTCATGCCCGTGGAGGGGATGACCTGTGACGCCTGTGCCGGAAGGGTGGAACAGGGCCTCCGGAATACGGAGGGCGTGGGCGATGCGGCGGTCAATCCTGTCACGGGAAGCGTCACCGTTTTCTACGATCCCCTCATTCTTCCCTGGAAAGCCCTGCGGAAAAGAGTCGGGGAAATGGGCTGCCGCTTTCCGGGGACCGCCCGTGGTGATGCGGGGGAAGACCCGCTGGAAGCGGCTCGGCGTGAAGAGCTTCAACAGCTGAAAGTTCGGGTCCTTGTGAGCCTGGGACTCGGTTCAATGGTGCTGATGGGGTCCATGCCCCACTGGTTCCCCTTTCCCGGGGGCATTCCCCGCCAGACCATGATGTTCATTCTCCTGGCGCTCGCCACCCCCGCCCTTTTCTGGGCGGGGCAGCTTTTTTTCAGGGGGGCGGTGAGGGCTGCCCGCCGAAAGACTGCGGACATGAACACCCTGGTGGCCATGGGGAGCCTTTCCCCCTACCTCTATTCCCTTTCGGCCACCCTGCATCCTCTGTTTTCCAGTGAAGGCGTGAAAGAACTTCCGGTCCATTACGATGCGGCGGCCATGGTGGTCGCCCTCGCACTCCTGGGGCGCTACCTGGAACTCAGGGCACGGTTCAGAGCTTCCGGGGCCGTCGGGAAGCTCATGGCTCTCATGCCTTCCGCCGCCCGCATTCTGCGTGGGGGGCGGGAGTTGGAAGTGCCCGTGAAGGAGGTGGAGGCAGGGGACATCCTGGTGGTCCGTCCCGGGGAGAAAATCGCGGCGGATGGTTTGCTCGTGGGGGGCAGTTCTTCCGTGGACGAATCCCTGCTCACGGGTGAAAGCCTTCCCGTGGTCAAAAAGGAGGGAAGCCGCGTCTTTGCGGGAACCGTCAATGGAGGGGAAACTTTCACCTTCAGAGGGGACCGCGTGGGCGCGGAAACGCTGCTGGCTCAGATCATCATGCATCTGGAAAAGGTCCAGGAGTCCAGGGGCTCCCTTCAAAAATCTGCAGACCGTGTGGCTTCCCTGTTTGTGCCCCTGGTGATCGTCATCGCTGCGGCCGTGTTCCTTTTGTGGTATTTTCTGGTGCCCGGTGTTCCCTTCAGCCAGGCGCTGCTCAATTCTGTGTCTGTTCTCATCATATCCTCTCCCTCCGCCATCATGCTGGCCGCTCCCGCTGCCCTCATGGCGGGGGCCGGACTGGGTGCCCGTGAGGGGATTCTCATGAAGGGGGGCGCAAGTCTCGAAAAAGTCCACAAGCTGGACACGGTGGTCTTTGACAAGACGGGAACGCTCACACGCGGATTTCCCCGGGTCACGGATGTGGTGCCAGCGGAAGGTGTTTCCAGGCGGGAGCTGTTGGGAGTCGCCGCCTCCGTGGAGGCGCTCTCCGGGCACCCTGTTGCCCGGGCCATTGTGGAAGAGGGCAGAAGGGAAGGGATTGAACTGCAAGCGGTGGAGGCTTTCGAGCCCGTGTGGGGGCTTGGGGTCCGGGTTCGCGTTCAAGGCGGTGAGGTTGTTCTGGGAACCAGAAAATTTTTCAGGCAGGAGAAAGTCCACTGGAGTTCCCTGGAACCAAAAGTCCAGGAAACTATTGCAGCAGGTAAAACGGGTGTTTATGTTGCATTCAACAATCGTCCTCTCGGCTTCATCGCCTTGGCGGACGCTCTGAAGGACAGGGCGCGTGAGGCGGTGAATCTCCTTGGAAACATGAATCTCGAGGTGGTCATGATGACGGGAGACGGGGAAGAAACGGCTCAGTGCATAGCTGAAAAGGCGGGAATTCACGCCATCATGGCCGAGGTTCTTCCCCGGGACAAGGCCAGGGAGATTCAACGTCTTGAAAGAGAAGGGCGGCTGGTGGCCATGGTGGGAGACGGCAGCAGGGATGCTCCGGCCATGGCCGCCGCGCATGTGGGCATTGCGGTGGGTGCAGGAACCCATGGGGATCTGAAATGGGGTGACGTGGTCCTCTTGAGGGATGATTTGAGGCTGCTTTCAGACGCCATACAACTCTCTTCCAGGACCATGGGCGTCATGAAACAGAATTTGGCTTGGGCCTTTTTTTACAACCTGCTGGGAATAGGTGTGGCTGCGGGGGCTCTGTATCCCTTCTGGGGTGTATTTGTGAACCCCATGCTCGCCGCTGCGGCCATGGCCCTGAGTTCTGTTTGCGTCGTGAGCAACGCTCTTCGTTTGGAGCACGTGTGGAGGCGCCATAAAAGGCGGGAAAAACAGGGCGGGGACCAAACATCTTAAGTTCAGGGTGTTTTGATGATATACAGGTGATTTGAGCGTCGAAAAAAACAGCAAGAAAATCAGTCTGAACATGAAACCAAGTGGAAGGAGCAAAAATGGACCGTTATGTTTGTCAAGTTTGTGGCTATGTGTATGACCCTGCCAAAGGCGACCCCGACAACGGCGTTGCCCCCGGAACCTCTTTTGATGCAGTGCCCGAGGATTGGACCTGCCCCATCTGCGGAGCATCCAAGAGTGACTTCGAAAAGGAATAGACCAGGCAAGGCACGAGAAGATTCGCACATATTTTGAAGGGTTTTCACTTTCCGTTGGCCTTTCGAGCGACTCCTGAAATGCGGAAGGCCAACGGAGAGTTTGGATGAACGCGATTCCTGAGTCAAGTCTTCCCCGCGAAGCCAAACAACAACGAGGAGCTGTAGCGATGATTTTCAATTTCAATGCGGCAGAAGTTTTCGACATTGCTGTGAAGGTGGAAGAGAATGGCAAGAGGTTCTATGAGGAGGCCGTGAAGGTGATCGACGATCCGGAGATCAGGGACCTCTTTAAAGACCTGGCCCAGCAGGAAGTGGAACACCGTCAAAAGTTTCTTTCCATCAAAAAGGAACTTCCCCCGCAGGCTTCCCAGTCCACTGTTTTTGATCCCGACAATGAAATGAGTGCCTATGTTCAGGTCACGGCGGACAACCATGTTTTCATCAAGGGGGACTTCGAAGCCAAGCTGGCGGAAGTGAAGGACGCCAGGTCGGCCCTGAGAATGGCCATGGAATTTGAAAAGGATTCCGTCATTTTCTTTCTGACCATTCAGGACGCCACCGACGGGCAAAAGGGAAAGCAGTTCATTGGTGAACTGGTCAAGGAAGAACAGGAACACCTTCGAAGACTCTCACTTCAATACAAGCGCCAGCGCTGACGTCCATGCCCTGAAGGGGTGAAGCCTATCGCGTCGTTTCTTCAGGGCACTGGTGCCTGAATGGATATCGGTCCTGATGTCGCTCACAAGAGGGATGCCGTGCTCAAGGCCTTGCCCGCACGGCATCCTGCTGAATCCTCAGAGGAGCATTCACCCGGCTGCTATCCTTTGCCAGGGGATCTTCTTCGCGCGTCCACAAAGCGTGGAATGAGCATCGTCTCTTCCAGGGAATACGGCATGGTCCCGATCCGGACAACTCCTGCAAAAAAAAAGAAAGGGCAAGCAAATGAGCGCCAAAGTGAAGATCTATTCAACACCCACCTGCCATTACTGCAAGCAGGCGAAAGATTACCTGGATGAAAAGGGAATCGATTATGACGCCTTTGACGTGACAGCGGACAAGGAGGCTCTCGCTGAAATGAAGAAAGTGTCAGGAGCCCGCAGCGTTCCCGTGATCTGCATCGGGGACGAAGTCATTGTGGGTTTTGAAAAGGGGCATGTGGACAGGGCACTCAAGGCTCTTGGATAATTGCCGGTGGGAAGGGGAGTTTTCGTGAAATCTGCCAGGGTTTTGATTTACAGCATGGAGGGTTGCCCCTTTTGTGAGAGTGCCAGGAGCTTTCTTCGCGACAAGAGCCTAGATTACGAGGAAGTGCACGCTCCGCCCGGTTCAAGTCAATGGCAGGAAATGAAGGAGGCGCTTGGCACGGGAGTGCTTCCTCAAATCGTCATCCACGGAGAACCCGTGGGAGGGTATGCTCACCTGGTGGAACTGGAGGCCTCGGGGGAGCTTTACCGGAAGCTGGGAGTTTCCGCTCCCAGAGCGGAGGCGGTCATTTTTGACGTCATCATCCTTGGAGCCGGGCCGGCCGGGCTGAGCGCGGCCATCTACACCATCAGGAAAATGATGAAAACCCTCATCATCAGCCAGGATGTGGGAGGCCAGCTCGCCTGGACCAGCGATGTGGACAATTACCTGGGATTCAGCCAGGTGAACGCTGCCGAGTTGGTGAAGAAATTTGAGCACCATGTGCAGTCTTTCAATGTGGAGACGGTGCTCGGGAACAGCATCGCTTCCGTGCAGCTGGCCGGCGCCGTGAAAAGTGTGACCCTTGAGGATGGAAAGACTTATTACGGGAAGACGGTGATCATTGCCACGGGTGGCGGCCATCAGCTTCTCCGCATACCCGGCGAGAAGGAGCTGGCGGGCAAGGGGGTGGCCTATTGCTCCACCTGTGACGCTCCTCTCTATGAAGGGGCCGAGGTGGCCGTTGTGGGCGGAGGAAATTCAGGGCTGGAGGCCGCCCTGGACCTTGTTCCCATTGCCAGCCATGTGCACCTGGTTTCCCTCACACGCCTCACTGCCGATCCCATCTATGTGGACAAGGTCACTCGTTCCCCCAATGTGACCCTTTTCACTCTCTGGGAGGCCATACGCGTTGTGGGGGACAAAATGGTGGAAGGATTGGAAGTGCAGGACCTCAGGACCGGTGAGGTTCGGCTCCTGCCCGTGGAAGGGGTTTTTGTGGAGATCGGAACCATGCCCAACTCCCGGCTTTTCATCGAGACCCTCGCCACCAATCCAAAAGGTGAGATCTTCGTGGATATGGAATGCCGCACGGGAATGGCCGGGGTTTTCGCCTGCGGCGATGTGACCAGCGTGCCCTTCAAGCAGGTGGTGGTGGCTGTGGGAGAAGGTGCCAAAGCCGCTCTTTCCGCGTACAATTATCTTCTGACCAGAAACTGAAAAGTGAATCCAATGACGCCCAAGACTCCCGTGATCGACCTGAGCCGGTGCGTGGGATGCGAAGCCTGCCTGGTGCTCTGCCCCCATGTGTTTTTGGTCAATGATGCCGGTTACATTGAGGTGGCCCCCATGGACAGTTATCCCGAAGACTGTGTGGATGAGGCCATCAATTGTTGCCCCACGGACTGTATTCAGTGGGAAAAGGACTGAGTCCTCCTTTCGTTGTTATCAGGAGCATGTTTTGGAAGGGAAAACGGTCGGAAAAAGAGGCCTGAGGTTCCAGGTGGGCGAACTGCTCGAGGCCCCGGACTTCCACGAGCGGCTGGACCTTTGGACCCGGTGGCCGCCCAAAAAGGTCATCAACCCTCTTCTCTCTTTTATGTACAGCCTCGACCCTGTCCTCCAGGGGCGTGCGGTCACGGCCATTGGCGTGGTCATGAATAAAATGGCCGACGAAAACATGGAGCAGGCCCGGGACATCATGCGGCGCCTCATGTGGAACCTGAACGATGAATCGGGTTGTTCCGGATGGGGATCAGGGGAAGCCATGGGCGAGATCATGGCCCGCCACGGGGGTCTTGCGGGGGAATATCACAGAATATTGGCTTCATACATCAGCCATGAAGGAAATCATCTGGGCAATGACCTGCTGGAGCGCGGGGTGCTCTGGGGTTTGGGAAGGCTGGCCCAAAAGAGGCCTGAACTGGTGCAGAGAAGTGTGGAGGATCTTGTGCTCTATCTCAAATCACAAGACCCTCACCATCGGGGCCTGGCCTGCCGGGTGCTGAGTCATCTTCAATCCCCTTCCGCGGTCCCCGCCCTGAAAGAACTCTTGAAGGATGAGGAAATCATTCCTGTTTTTCATGAGGGAAAGGTGGAACATCACAGAATTGGTGATTTGGCCCGAATGGCCCTCAACTGAAAACTTTGCCGGAGAGTGAGGAGAAAAGGTTCATGAAACTATTCCTGACGGGTGGAACGGGGTTTGTGGGAAGCTACTTCACCAGAAGATTCCTGGAGGAGGGGCATGAAGTGACCGTCCTCACGCGATCAGCGCGCAAAGGGGGGGAGAAGGGGGAAACAAAAGTTTCCTGGGTGGAGGGGGATCCAACGGAGCCGGGCCACTGGCAGGAATCCCTTTCGGGGCACGATGCCGCCATCAACCTGGCCGGATCCACCATATTCACTCCCTGGACCTCCAAAGCGCGCAAGGTCATCGAAGACAGCCGCATTTTGACCACGCGCCACCTGGTGGAGGCTCTCAAGGGGGATTCCAGCCCTGCCACTTTGCTGAGCGGTTCAGCGGTGGGATACTATGGGGGCCGCCTGGACGATACGGTCCTCACGGAGGACACTCCCCCCGGCGATGACTTTCTTGCCCAACTGGGTGTGAAGTGGGAAAAGGAAGCTCTCAGGGCCGAAGATTGGGGTGTGAGAGTGGCCATCTGCCGGTTGGGAATTGTTTTGGGACGGGACGGGGGAGCCCTCAGCAAAATGCTTCCCGCTTTCAGGAAGTATATGGGAAGCCACCTGGGAAGCGGAAAGCAATGGTTTCCCTGGATTCACATGGAAGACCTCTTTCGCATCTTCCTTTTTCTCCTTGAAAATCCGCACCTCAAAGGCCCCTTCAACTGCACCGCGCCCAACCCCCTCACCAACAGGGACTTTGCCGGAGTCCTGGCCCGGGCCCTGGGGACTTCCGTGCTCATGCCCGGCGTTCCCGCTGTCATGATTCGCATGGCCCTGGGGGATTTTGGTGAAGTGATTCTCAAGGGCCAGAGAGCGTTGCCTCAACGTCTGCTGGAAGAAGGTTTCGTGTTTCAGTTTCCCCATGCGGAAGAGGCGCTGGCCGACCTGTTGAAATGAACGCAGGTCCACAGGAGAGACGGGGCTGCCGGTTCGGGGATTTTTGAGGGCCCTTTCAAAAGGAGTGGTGCCGTCCTGTCCCGTCACCCCGCCAAGAAAGGGGCCTGAACCTTCACTCGGGGACGTGATTCCTTTTCTGGTGCTCCATGATTTCCAAAACGCTCGATTCGATCACATCCCCCATGCCCCGTTCTTTTGCCTCCTCCAGGTCGAACTCCAGGCTCGTGCCGCTGTGCACGGCGAGCAATGAAAGCCCCGTGGCGAGGGCATCCCGAATCCAGTCCTTCCAGATCTCAAGGGCTTCCTCCTGGCCATGGAGCAGCTGATCCATGGACAATTCCCTGGAAATGCCCATCATGGCGAGATCCTCATTCATCTGGGCCAGAAGGTGTTTGTCCAGTCGGGGCCGGCGAACCTTTATGGATTGGGTCACCACTTTCAAATAAAAGTGGAAAGGGTCCATGTTCGTTTTGTCCGGGTGGCAAATGCCGCACATATCCTTGTCATGAGGAATGTGGGCATTTTCCGGAAAGCGGTTTTGCCTGGCGATTTCCTGAAAGTGAGCCACCGTGTAATCTTCCATCTGCTTGTGCTGACCGGTCATGCTCATGCCTCTCTCAAATGCCCGGGGGTTCTCCTCCTGACCGCCGGTGCTTCTGCTCAAAAATTCGTCCATGCGCAGAAGTTTCCCCCTGTTCCCGGAAGAAACGCTCACAGCAGCTTTTGACCGGGCCACGGATTGAAGGTTTTCGCGCAACTGGGGATTGTGTTCGATCTGGTTTTCGATCTGCCTCTCACGCTGTTTCCAGTTTTTCAGAAGGGTCCGGGTGTCCGCCTCGTATCCCAGCAGGCTCCCCACTTTCTGAAAAAGACCGGCGACGAGAAGTTCATGGGGCCCATTGAGATAGGAGGGGTAGTGTGCCCAGATTCCCAGGCAGCGCAGGGGTGACTTTCGGGCCTCTTCCATGATGGCGGAATGCACGGCCGCCGGTCCGCTGTATTTGATCTGCTCGAGACCGAGATCTTTCATCTGGTTGATGCCCATGCTGTCCTGGGCCAGTCCTGACAGGAGAACCTCGTCATGGAACACCTGGTCATAAAGGCTCCCCAAAAGGCACAACTCCCTGCAGTTCCAGATCTTCAGAAGATTCAGAAGCTCCTGAGAGAAAACGCTCCAGTTTGCCGTCGGTTCAGGGCCCAGGCCCAGCAAAACGTTTTCCGAGGAGGGGAGCCGGGCCAGGAAAAAATCGTATTCGGGCCATTCCATCTCCTGGATCTGACCGTGGTCCAGGGACACGAGGGGCCTCAGTGAATCCGTTTGCCAGAAGCCATCCAGGTTCCAGGCGGCAACCCTTTCCGTGGGGAGGGCCTCGTTGATTTCTTCAAAAGTATGCTGAACCACACGGCCCGCATCGGGCCAGCCCGTGAAGCCCAGCACCGCTCTTCTGACGCGCACAGTGGGCACAAAAACTTCGATTCGCTTCATTGCCATAACTTTCTGCCTTGCCTGTTCAGTTTCCCTTTTCAGTTTGTTCCTTGAGAAAAAGTCTTCAGCTCATGGTCGTCTTTTGTAAAGGGTACAGCCATTGGCCCTGGCGGAGAACCTGCAGCAGCTCCCGGCAATTTCCGGCAGCCAGATGCGCCCCGCTTCGAAGAAGGTCCTCTTCCGTTGTTCTTCCCGTGGCAACCCCTGCCGTCATGGTGCCCGCCCTCCGTCCCGTTTCCACATCCAGGGGGTGGTCTCCCACCATGAGGGAGGTTTCGGGGGTTGAGCCCAGTTGATGAAGCGCTTGCAAAAGATGGTCCGGATGAGGTTTGACCCGAAGGACATCATCCCGGGTCAGCAGGGTGGTGCAATAAATGCTCATGTCGGGGAATACGTGTCGGACCGCTTCCCCACAGTTCCGGGTGATGATGGCCACCTTGATTCCCCCTTGAGCGAGTTCCTCCAGAAGGGTCTTGGTGAAGGGAAAAAGCTGGCCATGCCGGGCGGCTTCCAGCTCCATTTCCACGATGAGGCTCAGGGCCAAGGAGCGGAACTGCTGGTGGTGCACTCCGTTGCGGGCTCTCAGCTGGCTGCAGACCACTTCGACCCATTCCAGGGCCGGCAGGTGGGGAACGTCCACATTCAAGCCAAAATCCCTGGTGGCCAGCTGGTGCAGCTGCAGTTTCATGTGGTCGAAGTCCAGTTTGAGTTCCGCAAGTGTTCCATCAAAGTCGAAAACGATGGTGTTCAATCGGGGCCTGTTTCCATTATCCATGGTCGCGGCTGCTCCATCTCCCTTTTTCCTTGCGGAAGGGGGGGTTCATGGTTATTTTCAATCGGGTTTTCGTCCTTCCTGCTGAAACAATGAATCCTAAACTGCCCAGGATTTCGGGACAAGACAAAGCTGAAAATCCCGGGGATTCAGCAGGGGACTCTTCAGTACGTTGTGAAGTCAAATGGTCTTCCGCAGGAATGAAGCAGGAAGACGGGTAGGGAGCCGGCATGAAGGATCGTGTTGTACATCTGAGCTTTGACCAGGCCGTGGATCGTATCCTCGCCACCAGGCCTGATTTTCACCGGGATTACCTGGCCATGTATTCCAGCTGGTATGGGGGCATCGTCACCGACCCCGCACTGATGATGGTCCCCATTGACGACCATCTGGTGCACCGGGGGGACGGTGTCTTTGAAGCCCTGAAAAGTGTGGAATGGCACATTTATGGACTGCAGGGGCATCTCCAGCGAATGAAAAATTCCCTCGCGGCCCTTTCTCTTCCCTTGCCCATGGGATGGGAGGAACTCACAGAAACCATTGTGGCCACGGTTCGGGCCGCCAATGAGCCCAATGCGGTCATCAGGATTTTTGTGTCCAGAGGGCCCGGCGGATTTTCCGTCAATCCCTATGAATGCCCCGCAAGTCAGCTTTACATTGTGGTGAGCCGCTTTCACGGGCCGCCCGACAGCAAGTACGAGGAGGGGACGGTCCTGAAGACCAGCCGGATTCCCATCAAGAGGGACTATTTCGCCAGGATAAAGTCTTGCAATTATCTGCCCAACGTGCTCATGCGCAAGGAAGCGGAAGACGCCAGGGTGGATTTCACCGTTTCCGTCGACGAGCAGGGAAACCTGGGCGAGGGGCCCACGGAGAATGTGGGCCTGGTCACGGAGGACCGTCGTTTCCTGGTGCCTCGCTTTGAGCGTATCTTGCGGGGCACCACCGTCACGAGGGTTTTGGAGCTTGCGGAAAGCATGGTGGCTTCTGGCCATTTGACCGAAGTGGGAGAAATGAATATAACTCCCCGGCAGGCTTACGAAGCCGCTGAACTGATGATGTTCGGGACCACTTTTGATGTCCTTCCCGTGGTGCGCTACGATGATCACGTGATCGGGACCGGCCGTCCCGGGCCCTTCTTCAGAATGTTTCTGACGGCTTTGCGTGAGGACATGCGTCACAACTCCCGAATGCTGACCTTTGTGGAGCACTGACAATAGACTCCTTTCAACGGTTTCACGATCATGCTTCTGTTTGCAGAAAAAAAACTGAGAGAGAGCATCGATGTGAAGCGTCAACTTCTTGGCAAGGTGGAGGGGGCACTCACATCCATGGCCCAATCCCTCGTGACGGTCTTTGGCCGGAAAGGGCGGTTTTTCCTCATGGGCAACGGAGGGAGTGCCGCCGACGCCCAGCACCTCGCCGCGGAGTTTGTGAACCGCTTTGAGCGGGATCGGCCCCCCCTGCCGGCCATCGCCCTCACCGTGGACACTTCCGTGATCAGCAGCATCAGCAACGATTTCGCTTTTGAAGACATTTTTCTCAGGCAACTGCAGGCACTGGCCCGGGATGGGGATGCTGTCCTGGGAATTTCCACCAGCGGGCGGTCCCCCAATGTGATCAAGGCATTGCAATGGGCTCAGCAAAATGGTCTTCACACCTGGGGGTGGATGGGACAGGAGACGACCGCCATGGACCAGTTTTGTGCCATGGCCATACATGTGCCCTCTCCGGTCACCGCCAGAGTGCAGGAATGTCACATCACCCTTGGACATGTCCTTTGCGCTCTTGTGGATGAAATGCTGGCTTTGAAGTCAGGAGAAAGGGGAGAGCAAAAGCCGTGAAGGACAGGAAATCCCCATGGCGTCCTCTCAGTTTTGAAGGCCTCAACACTTACAGTCTCAAAGATCGTCCCAGCAAGGTGCAGGTGGAAGACTTCGCCAGGCCCTGGGCACCCGGAGGCTCACTGGAGGGATTCCTTCAAAGCCTGCCTTCCATTCTCGCAGCGGATCAGTTTCGGGAGGCCGCAGACGCTCTGGCCAAAGCAGTCCAGGGGGGAAGAACGGTCATTCTCGGAATGGGGGCTCATCCCATCAAGGTGGGTCTCAACCCTGTCATCGCCGATCTCATGAGGCGTGGAGTGCTTTCCGCACTGGCCCTCAACGGAGCGGGAATCATCCACGATGTGGAACTGGCCCTTGCAGGAAAAACGTCGGAGGATGTGGGCGCTCATCTGTGCAAAGGACAGTTCGGCGCGGCCAGGGAGACTTCCCAATTCATACACGGAGCCGTGGCTGCGGCGCATGCGCATGGGGGGGTGGGGCTTGGGGAAGCCGTGGGAAGGGCTCTCGTGGAAGGGGAGGCGCCTTTTGCCCACATGAGTCTCCTGGCCACGGCCTGGGCGGAAGAAGTTCCCGTGTCGGTGCATGTGGCTTTCGGAACGGACATCATTCACATGAGCCCCGCCATGGATGGGGCTGCCATGGGTGCCCTGACACACCACGATTTCCGTCTTTTCTGCCGCATGGTGAGTTTGCTCAATGAGGGTGTCTACATGAACCTGGGATCCGCCGTGGTGCTTCCCGAAGTTTTTCTCAAAGCGGTCAGTGTCGTCCACAACCTGGGACATTCCCTGGAGAGCATCACCACCCTGAACATGGATTTTCAGAGACACTACCGGCCTCAGGTCAATGTCATTCAAAGGCCAACGGGCGCATCGGGCCGGGGCATCACGCTCATCGGCCACCATGAAATCATGTTTCCCCTTCTCGCGGCAGCGGTTTTGGAAAAACTGGAGAAAATGGGGATTTCCCAAAGACTGAATAGGGGTTCACACAAAGGGAGGAATTGAATGCCCATTTATGAGTTTGAGTGCGAAAAGTGCGAGGACAGGTTTGAGACTTTGGTCTTCAGCAGTGACGAAAGCGTGTCCTGCCCGCGGTGCCATTCCGGTGAGGTTCACCGTGTTCTGTCCGTGTTTGGATTCAAGAGCAGTGGAGACAAAGGGGCGGCGAGCAGCAGGATGGGTTCCGGCGCATCGTCCTGTGCGGGGTGCAGTGGAAAAAGCTGCAGCACCTGTCACTGAACTGAAATGTCAGATGACCCGATGACGGAGAGAAAATATTTTGACGAAACGGGATTTGAAGATAGGAACCCGTGGCAGCCTGCTGGCTCTTCAGCAAAGCGGCCACATCGGGCAGGCCCTTGAGGCCCTGTGGCCGGGATTGCGTGTGGAACTGCAGGTCATCAAAACCATGGGGGACAAAATAACCGATGTGCCTTTGGCCAAAGTGGGGGGCAAGGGGTTGTTCGTCAAGGAAATAGAAGACGCTCTTCTCTCCCGGGATGTGGATCTTGCGGTTCACAGCATCAAGGATGTTCCCGCTGTGCTTCCCGAAAATCTGGAAATCGGAGTGATTCCCCAAAGAGAAGACCCCAGGGATGTGCTGGTCACGGCCAATGGTGGCGGACTTTCTGCCCTGCCCCGGGGGGCCAGGGTGGGGACAAGCAGCCTGAGGCGTTCGGCGCAGCTTCTCAGGCTGCGTCCTGATCTGACCATCGAATCCCTGCGGGGAAACCTGGACACGCGTCTGAGAAAGCTGAAGGACGGTCTCTATGACGGCATCGTTCTGGCGGCGGCGGGTCTGCACCGAATGGGCTGGAAAGAACGTGTTTCCGCCTATCTCGAAGCCCAGGAGTTTTTGCCCGCCATTGGTCAGGGGGCACTGGGCATTGAATTTCGAAGTGACGATTCCCGGGTGAGGGAGCTTCTGGCACCTCTTCATGACGAAGCCACGGCAGTGGCCGTGCGTGCCGAGCGGAGCCTGCTCAGGGAACTGGAGGGGGGGTGCCAGGTCCCCATAGGAGGGCACGCCCGCCTGCTGAACGGTCTTGTGCATCTCACGGGACTGGTGGCGTCACTGGATGGGCGGCGTGTTTTTTGCCAAACCCTTTCGGGTGAACCCCAAACCGCCGAAATGCTCGGCCGGCAACTGGGGCAGCGATTGCTCGATGCCGGTGCCCGCCAGGTGCTGGAGGAGATATACGGCTCCACCATTTCGCAGCCCTGATTTTCGGCCTGTTCCAAGGTTTGGCCCAACCGAGAAGTTGTTTCCAAAGGGGAGGGATTCAGTGACACAGGGAAAGGTTTATCTGGTGGGTGCAGGTCCCGGGGATCCGGGTCTTTTGACCTTGAGGGGGCGGGAGGTCCTGGAGAAAGCTCAGGTGGTGATTTATGACTACCTTGCCAATGAGGAGTTTCTCCGGTACGCACCGCCCGGGGCGGAACTCATCTATGTGGGAAAAAAAGGGGGAGACCACACGCTCAGTCAGGAGGGGATCAACGATCTGATCGTGGAAAAAGGCAGGCACCATTCGGTGGTGCGCCTGAAAGGGGGCGACCCTTTTGTTTTCGGAAGGGGTGGCGAAGAAGCCCAGGTGCTGGTGAAGGCCGGTGTCCCCTTTGAGGTGGTTCCCGGAGTCAGCGCGGCTGTGGCTGTTCCCGCTTATGCGGGAATTCCCCTGTCCCACCGCGATCACACACCGAGCATGGCTTTTGTCACGGGGCATGAGCGCGCGGATGCGCAGGAATCAAAAATAGAATGGGAAAAACTGGCCACGGCAGTGGGGACCCTCGTTTTTTTCATGGGGGTCAAGAACCTGCCCGACATCGCTTCCAACCTGATGGCTCATGGAAAAGCCCCGGAAACTCCCGTGGCTGTCATTCGCTGGGGCACAACCCCCCTCCAGCGCACGGTGGTGGGCACCCTGCACGATATTGTTGAAAAGGTGCGCCAAACCGGCTTGAAACCCCCCGCCATCATCGTGGTGGGAGAAGTGGTGAAGCTTCGGAGCGAACTGAACTGGTTCGAGAACCGTCCCTTGTTTGGCTTGAACGTGGTGGTCACTCGGGCGCGGGAGCAGGCCAGCGATCTCAAAAGCCGGTTGCTGGAGCTGGGAGCACGCTGCATCGAATTCCCCACCATTCAGATTGAGCCGCCGCCCAGCTGGCAGCCGCTCGATGAAGCCATTCAAAACCTGGACACCTACCAGTGGCTCATGTTCACCAGCGTCAATGGAGTCAGGTTTTTCATGGAGCGCCTGTACCACGCCCGTTGGGACGTGAGGCGCCTTGCGGGCTCGCGGGTGGTGGCCATCGGGCCCAAAACCGCTGAGGTGCTGGCGGCACACGGAGTGAGGGCGGACTTCATGCCCGGGGAATACCGGGCAGAAGCCATTCTGGAAGGATTGCTCAAGGAATCCGTTGCAGGGGTGAACTTTCTCCTGCCACGGGCCATGGTGGCCCGGGACGTGCTCCCTGACACCCTTCGCCGATGGGGGGCCCGGGTGGACGTCGTGCCCGCCTATGAAACGGTGCTTCCCCATGACAGAAGGGAAGAGGTTTTATCCCTTCTCAAGGAGGGGGGCATAGATTGCATCACCTTCACCTCCTCTTCCACCGTGATCAATTTTCTTCACATGTTTCCCCAAGAAGACGTGCTTCCCCTTCTGAAAAAGGTGACCCTCGCATGCATTGGGCCCGTGACCGCTCAAACGGCCCGGGACAGGGGCCTGGATGTGAGCCTCATGCCCCGCGATTACACCATCCCCGGGTTGGTGAGCGCCCTCGAAGACCACTTTTCCACAAGGCCCGCATGGGGACGGAGTGTTTGAAAAAAAAGCCCGATCCCTGAGGTCGGGCTTTTTTGACCATCTTCATGAACAAATGCACCGCGAAGGCTCCGGTCTTTTTTTAACGTTTCTACCTTTCGATTTGTCTGGCCCTGTAGTTGAGGTAGGCATCCCTCATGGCCACGTAAGGGTCAATGGCCGCCTCTTTGAAATCTTCGTATTCACCGATGCGAAGGGAAGTGTCGTTCAGTGCCTCCCCGCTCCTGATGGCGCCTCTTCCCCACCAGTGGGGCACGAGATAGAAAAAAGGATTGAGGGCATAATCCGCTGCGGTTCCAATGGTGTCTCTCGCCGTGGAGGGTCCCAGAAAGGGCCACACCACATAAACATAAGGTTCCATTCCGTAGTGTCCCAGAGTCTGCCCGAAGTCTTCGTCCTGGGGATGCAGCCCAAAATCCCTGGAGGCCATTTCGAAGAGCCCCCCCACCCCCAGTGTGGAATTGATGAGAAAACGTCCCGTTTCAACGCCGGCTTCCCTGAACTTGCCCTGCAGGGCATTGTTCACGAAGCGGATCGGAAACAGGATGTTGTCAAAGGCATTGCGGACGCAGATGCGCAGTCCTTCGGGAACGACGGTGCCATAGCCGATGGAAGCGGGCCGCAGAACCCAGAAATAGACCCGGTCGTTGAAAGTGAACATGGCTCTGTTGAACGGTTCCAGGGGATCGTGGGCGAGAATCTCGGGTTCCCTGAAGGGGTCATCGAAGGGGTCGTCCAGGTAGTCGTCCTCAAAGGCCCACACGTTGCAAGCGAAACGATCCAGGACGGGAGTGACTGAAACAACGGCATTCCCCAATCCTGGAAGGATCAAGGCGAAGAGAACGAAAATAATGGCCAGTCTTCTTTCCAGGAACTTCATGGGGAAAACCTCCTTAGCGTTGGGAGCCTCGAGATAGCGGGATCAAAGCAGGTGCGGGTGAAAAAACCGTCATTCAACGGCACCCGCCCATATTACCACGCTCCACAATTTGGAAAAATAAAAGAAATGGCAAGCGCTACAAAGCAGTTTCTTCCTGCATTGGCACTTTGTTTTTCAGGAGCGAGGCACGCGCGTTTTCACCCCCTGTATAATTTTGCCAAAACCCGGAGTCGTGGTTAAGTTGTACATGATTTCATCAGTAATCCTTTCGGCTTTTTCGTTTGGGCACCGAAATCTTTTTCAGGACTTCACCTATGCTGGCCAGGGGAGGCGTGCGCAAAGGAAATGTATTCATGTGAGGGACCATGGAGGTTTTTTTGATGGCCAGGAGAAGCGATGAAGATCGCAGTCTGATGGAAAAATGGATGGACCGCCTTTGGAAAGGACGGCCTGAGGAGGGAGATCCCAACAAAAAGGATCCATCGCAACGCCGCCCTCAGTTTTCCATCTGGTATTTCATTGCGGCCATCCTTCTTTTCACATGGGTGCAGGCCTTCCTGTATGACGCCCCCAGGGAAAAGATTCAATATTCCCAGTTCAAACAATGGGTCCGGGAAAATCGCGTGGACAATCTCGTGCTTGATTCGGACCGCATCCGCGGCGAATTCCGGGATGCCACGGGCACCATGCGCCCGTTTGAGACGGTGCGCATCGAGGACCCTCAGCTGCTGACTCTTCTGGATGAAAGAGACATCACCTACACGGGACGACTGGAAAGCAGGTGGATACCTCTTGTGCTCTCATGGCTTTTGCCCCTCGCCATTTTGATCCTCTTCTGGACCTATCTCATTCGCAGGATGAGCGGAGGGCCCCAGGGAGTCCTTTCCGTGGGCAAGGCGCGCATGAAGATCTATGCTCAAAAGGAAGTGGGCGTCACCTTTGATGACGTTGCGGGAATCGATGAGGCCAAGGGAGAGCTCAAGGAAATCGTGCAGTTTCTCAAAGCCCCTGAAAAATTTCAGCGCCTTGGCGGGCGCATTCCCAAGGGCGTGCTTCTCCTGGGGGCCCCGGGAACGGGCAAGACCCTCCTGGCAAAGGCCGTTGCGGGGGAAGCGGGAGTGACCTTCTTCAGCATGAGCGGTTCAGAGTTCGTGGAAATGTTTGTGGGCGTGGGCGCTGCAAGGGTTCGGGACCTCTTTGCCCAGGCCAAGCAGCAGGCCCCCTGCATCATTTTTGTGGATGAACTCGACGCTTTGGGAAAGGCGAGAGGGTTGAATCCCATGGGAGGGCACGATGAACGGGAGCAGACTTTGAATCAGCTCCTGGTGGAAATGGATGGCTTTGATCCCTCCAGTGGTGTGATCATCATGGCCGCCACCAACCGGCCCGAAATCCTGGATCCGGCTCTTTTGCGGCCCGGACGGTTTGACCGGCATGTGGCCATCGACAAGCCAGACATCCGCGGCCGCGAGGAGATCCTGAGAATTCACGTGAAGCATGTCAAGCTGGGCCCCGACGTGGACCTGAAAAAAGTGGCCGCCATGACCCCTGGATTTGTGGGGGCTGATCTGGCCAACCTGGTCAACGAAGCGGCCCTCTTTGCCGTGCGCAGCGACAGGGAAGAAATCACCATGACGGATTTTCAGGCGGCTGCCGACAGGATCATCGGTGGCCTGGAGAAAAAGAACCGCGCCATGAATCCCCGGGAAAAGGAGATCGTGGCCTATCATGAGTCGGGCCATGCCATGGTGGCCCTGGTGACGCCCGGGTCCGATCCCGTGAACAAGATTTCCATCATTCCCCGGGGAATAGCCGCCCTGGGGTACACGCAGCAGCTTCCCACCGAAGACCGTTATCTCATGACCAGGAGTGAACTGCACAGTCGGCTCCAGATCCTCCTGGGAGGAAGAGTGGCGGAAGAGATCGTTTTCGGCGACGTGTCCACGGGAGCGCAGAACGACCTGCAGAGGGCCACGGACATTGCCCGCAGCATGGTCATGGAATACGGCATGAGTCAAAAACTGGGTCCTCTCAGCTACCACCGTGAACCCAGGTCGGCCCATCTCGATTTGGGCATGGGGCCCCGGTCCCGTGATTTCAGCGAAAAAACGGCTCAGGACATCGATGAGGAGGTCTACGGCATCATCAGTCAAGCCCACAGCCAAGTGAACCGGCTTCTCAGTTCCCACAGGGATGTTCTGGAGGAACTGGCCGCCATTCTGCTGGACAAGGAAACTCTCGAGGGACCTGATCTGAAGGAATTCGCCAGTAAAATCAAGAGGCGGGAAGGTCTGGAACCTTCCGCTGAAAAGGAGGAGGATCCCGAAACCCAGGAGCCCTGAATGCCGGCCCGCCAGGGCCAATGCTGTTGATTTAAGGATTTGTGTGTTTTTCTACCACGTCATTCCCGCGAAGTCGGGGATCCTCAGGAACTTGCAAAGGCTGGATTCCCGCCTTCGCGGGAATGACGAAAAGGTCGCCGGAATGACGTTAAGGTGTTGTTGCGCTTGGCGTTAAGGTGTTGCTGCATTTGACGTAAAGGTGTTGCTGCACTGGTTGAGACATTTTAAGTCAACAGCATTGCCCGCCAGGGCAATGGGGATCGTGCTCAGGGAAATCTTTTGGGAGCTCCGTCGCTTGTGCAACCCAAAAAAATTGTTTGCCGAATGCCCATGCAAAAGACCCGGATCAGACCATCGGTGTGCACCCTCGACTGTCCCGATTCCTGTGCCGTGCTCATTTTCCAGGACGAAAAGGGACGGCTTTCCCTCAAAGGTGACGGGAATCACCCCTTCACTTCCGGTTTCACCTGCCGCAAGTCCAGGGGATTTCTGGAACGCCTGCAGCACCCCGACCGCATCAAAGTCCCTCTGCTGCGCCGTGGGAAGGAGTGGCAGCCCATCTCCTGGGACGAGGCCCTGGATCTTTGTGCTGAAAAAATTCAGGAGTATCGGACGGAACCCCTTTCCATTCTGCATTTTCACGGGGAAGGGGCCAAGGGAGCTCTCAAGCAGGTGAGCAAGCTGTTCTTCTCCTCTCTGGGGGCGACCAGGGTGAGAGGGTCCCTTTGCGATGCGGCCGGTTTTGTGGCCTGTGTCATGGACTTCGGGTCCCGGGAAAACCATGACATCATGGATCTTCTCAATGCAAAATCCATCGTCAACTGGGGAAGAGACCTGCCGAGAAGCTCCGTTCACACTTCAGCCCTCGTGAGCCGGGCGAGAAAGAACGGAACCCGCGTGCTGACCATTTCTCCGGGAGGAGACGGAAGCGGCAGTTTCAGCGATGAATGGGTGCGCATTCGGCCTGGAGTCGACCGTTTTCTCGCGGCGGCCGTGATTCGCCTTCTCTGGGAACAAAAGGGCGTTTCCAGAAACGTGCTGGAAAAAACCATCCACCACGATGGTTTTCGCCGGTTGATTTTCAGCGAGTCTGCGGAGGACCTGCTCAGACGCTGCCACGTGGACGGCAGGAGTGCCCGGACTATTCTTGAATATTACGGGGATTTCACTCCCACGGCGACGATCATCGGTACGGGACTTCAGCGCTACGCCTATGGCGGCGAAAATGTCCGTTTCATCAATGCCCTGGCTCTTCTTTCGGGCAACATCGGCCTTTCGGGAGGGGGTGTCTACTTTCACATGCATTCCCTGAGGAATCTCAACCTGCACTGGGCGAGGGCCCCCGGGGGATATGCCATCCGCACTTTTCTCATGCCGACCATAGGCCGGGACATTCTTCAGGCGGCCGATCCCCCCATCAGGATGATTTGGGTGGATGGCTCCAACTTCCTCAATCAGGCGCCCCACAGCTCGGAAGTGGTTTCCGCCTTTGAAACAATAGATTTCAAAGTGGTGGTGGACGCTTTCATGACCGACACGGCCATGAGGGCGGACCTGGTCCTTCCCTGCGCCCTCGCTTTCGAGCAGGAGGATGTGGAGTCATCCTACATGCACGATTATGTGCAGCACGTGAAAAAGGCCCTGGATCCTCCCGGAGAAGCCCGAACGGACCACTGGATCGTTCGGGAACTGGGCAGGCGGCTGGAGCCTTCCGTTCACATTCCCGACGTGGAAAGCTGTTTGAGGCAATCCATCGAGGCTCCCTTTCTGCCCGTCACTCTGGAAGAACTTCGGCGCCAGGGCTTCGTGAAAGCGGTCAGGCCCTCGGTGGCCTACGAGGGCATGGTCTTTGACCACCCGGACGGCAAGTACCGGTTCCCCACGGCACTTCATGAAGAAGAGGAAGCTCCTCCAGGGTTTCCGTACCGCTTCCTGACCCTCATTCGGGGGGACGCCATGCATTCCCAGATTCCCGAAGAGAAGCAGGTGATTCCTCCGGTGGTTTGGGTGGCTCCCGATCACCCGGGCCTTGTTCACCTGAACCTGGCGAAGAATGTTCGACTGGTGTCGCCCCTGGGAAGCATGACCGTGCAGGTTGAAGTCATGGAGGGACTTCATCCCGAGGTGATTCTCTACCGCCGGGGGGACTGGATGAAACGGGGCGGTGGAGCCAACCGCCTCATTCAGTCCGGCCTCACGGACATGGGGCGCGGGGCTCCTTTTTATCAGCAGTATGTGCGGCTGGAAAACAGCCCGGAAGGGAAGGATGCCCCGGGAGATCGTTCCTGAGGATCGATATTGTCACTGAACCAACTGGGAGGTGTTCCCGCATTCAGGAGGAAATGAAACGTCATGAAGGTATCCACTCAAAACGTTCCCGGTGAGATTGCAGACTTTTGCCGGCGCTGCGGCGAAGAGCTGGGCAAAATGGACAACGATGAAGCCTGTATCCGTTACACCCGGGAAATGCTTCCCCGGCTGCTGCTCAACAAAAGCCTTTTCACCCATCTGCTGGAGGACGCACTCGGAGGTGGAGGTTATCCCGACATGAGGCGCCCCACCATGTTCGACAATGAAGTGGTCCTTCACGTGGACAGCCAGGGAGTGTTTTCCCTGAGAATGTACCTGTGGGGGCCCGGCGAATTCACGGCTCCCCATGACCACAGTTCGTGGGGGGTGATCGGAAGTCCTTCCGACGGATACGAAGTCATCAATTACCGGCGGGAAGACGATGGAACCCGTGAGGGCCATGCCCGCATCGTCCCTGCGGAGCGGTTTCTGCTCAAGGCGGGGGAAACGGCGCACACGCACGCCTTTGACGCGGGCATTCACAAGACGGGAAACCCCACGGAGGGGACCATCCTCTCTCTGAACATGTACGGAAGGCCCGCTCCCAGGGGATTTGTTCAGGGTTTTGATGAAAAGAACCAACGGGTTTACAAGATCCTGCCTCCCAAACGCAAAAAAGAGCAGCTCATGAAAGATGCCCTGCGCCTTTTGAAGTCATGAACGGTTTCGGGACTCGGGCTCAGGGAAAGGTCCTGACGTTTGTCCAGCTTCAGGAAAGGGACTTCACCATTGAGGGATCTCTGGCGAGTTCCACGAGGATTCGAACACCGAAGCCGGTGGCTCCTTTGGGCGATGTGGGCTGATCTTTGTCGGCCCACGCCGTTCCGGCAATGTCCAGGTGTGCCCAGGGCACGTCGTCAGGGACGAACTGTTTCAGGAAAATGCCTCCGATGATGGCTCCCGCAGACCGGTCCCCCACGTTTTTGAAATCGGCCACATCGCTTTTGATGGATTCGAAATAGGAATCCCAAAGGGGCAGAGGCCAGAACTTTTCGCCCACCTCCGAACCCATGTTCTGGATGGCTTTGCTGAGGCCCTCGTGGTTGGCGAGGACGCCTGCCACATGCTTGCCCAGGGCGATGATGCAGGCGCCCGTGAGGGTGGCCAGGTCGATGATCAGGGCAGGTTTGTAACGAAGGGCATAGGTGAGGGCGTCACAAAGGACCATGCGGCCTTCCGCGTCGGTGCTGATCACTTCGATGGTCAGGCCTTCCAGGGACTTGATCACGTCTCCGGGCTTGTAGGCCTTTCCGTCGGGCATGTTTTCGGTGCAGGGAATGATGCCCACGATCCGCTGCCTGATCTTCAGCTTTCCGATGCATTCCAGGGCCCCCAAAACAGCTGCCGCTCCCGCCATGTCCTGTTTCATGGCTTCCATGTTGGCACTGGGTTTTATGGAGATGCCACCCGTGTCGAAGGTGATGCCCTTGCCCACATAAACGAGGGGAGGGGTGTTTTCCAGGCCCTGGGGACAGTGTTCGCAGACGATCATGCAGGCGGGTTCGCTGCTCCCTTGAGCCACGGCCGCAAAAGCGCCCATTCCGAGGGTCTGGGCTCCCTGGAGGTCTATGATTTCCACTTTGAAGCCGTACTTCCCCGAGAGTTGCTGGGCTGTTTTTGCCAGACAGGAGGGGGTCACCCGGTTGGAGGGAGAGACCACGAGGTCTCTGGCCAGGCAGATGCCCGACCCGATGCCCTCGGCCATGGGCGGAATGCCTGATGCGGGCGCCTGTGGCCGGTTCTCGGTGGAAATGAGAATTTCCTCCGGAAAAGGAAGGGGTTCCACATCCCGGGTTTTGAGGGCGTCGAAACGATGAAGGCTCGTTTTTGCCACGACCAGCGCTTCTTCCAGAAGGCGGTTCGTGTCCCGGGGAAGGTCTTGAAGGGCTTCCAGGGGCAGCACCAGTTTTCCCAGGCGCAGGTCTCTCGATTTGCGCGTGGCAGCGGCCATGGCGGATCGGAATTTTTCCAGGTCGAATTTGTCCTCGGGTCCCAGGCCCACGAGAAGAACCCTTGGAATGCCCTCTTTCGCAACTTCGTAATGAAGGGCGATTTCCTGAGGTTTTCCGCGGAAATCTTTCCAGGTATAGGATTCGGGCAAAGAGGTTGAAGTTTGTTGCCACCACCTTTCGAGACAGGATGGGGGTGTGGATGTTTTTTCAAAACAGAAAAACACAATGCCGTCCCCATGCCATTCATTCATGGGTGCCACTTGCCATTCAAACTGCATGACGCCTCCTCGTGAGGTTCACTTATTGGTAAGGGGGTGACTGCTCCGCCTGCCTCCATCATGTCCCTTTTCAGGGTTTTTGGGGAATTTTTTTCCCTGCGCGCCGCCGGGGTGGACAATGTTTTCCGCTGAACTGTCCGCTCCTGGCGAACCCCTGTGCCAGGGGGTTCCAGTGGGACGCTATAACACACTTCACATCATTTGCGCCTTTATTTGAACAGAAAAAAAGTGTTCCCGAATTCCGGCCGGGAAGTTGCACCCTGTGCCCCTTGACATGCGCAGGCCTGGCGTGCTCTTCGTTGACATTCTGCATTGGCTGTGCTAACCAAATTTCCTTTTGTGTGAATGGCCTTGTGGTGCTTTCTTGCAATGAATTTGCGGAGTTTGCGTGGCAGAAAAAGAATTCGAAAACAAGGTGGCGCTGGTGACGGGGGGGTCGCGGGGAATTGGCGCGGCCATTGCCCTTCGCTTCGCGGGGAGCGGTGCGGAAGTTTTTGTCAATCACCGCAAAGGGGCGGGGTCCTCGAAAGCCAAGGCGGAGGAACTGCAGGAGCGTGTGGCCCTCATGGGAGGACGGCTCACTGCCGTGGCTTCGGACATCTCGTCCCGGTCTGCGGTCAAAGAAATGATGGAAACCATCGGAAGAGAGGCGGGGCGCCTGGATTTTCTCATCCTGAACGCTGCGAGGGCTCCCTTCAAGCCCATAGAGCGACTCCTGGAAAGGGAACTGCGGGATCTCATTCAGGTCAATTACATGGGCAACATCTTCTGTGTTCAGGAGGCACTTCCCCTCCTGGAAGAATCGGCGGGAAAAATCGTTTTCATTTCCAGCCTGGGAAGCCGCTTTTTCAATCCGGCTTACCCTCTTGGCAGCATGAAGGCCGCCATGGAAGCTGTGGTCAGGGATCTCGCCGAGAGCCTGCGCCCGCGGCGTGTGACGGTCAATGCCGTGAGCGGTGGAATCGTCAAAACGGACTCTTACAAGGTGCTTCGGCAGCACATGGAAAATCTGGACCAGCTGCCCGAGCACTTGGTGGTGGAGGCTGAAGAAATAGCCGATGTGACAGCGTTTCTCTGCTCCCCCGCAGCCCGCGGAATTTGCGGGCAGACCATCGTTTGCGATCGGGGCATGTCCAATGCACTCCAAAGGTTCTGACCTTTGTCCCCCAAGGGAACGTTCTTTGCACCATGTGAAATTCACCCGTCACCTTTCCCGTGGCCCCTTCTTCCCCAGGGGGAGCCCAGGGGCTTCGTGAGGCCACTTCAGGGGCGGGGCCCTTTTACAGGGTGCCGGCCTCGATTGCTGTTATCAAAAAGAAGGTTTTGAGGTGCAGGGCATCCAATTCTTTCGCCGCCCATATGACGATTCTCAGTCCTCAATGACTTTCAGGAGTGTTGGGGTTCATTTTTTTCGAGGAGAATGCATGAAAAACGAGTTCATTACGGACGAGCGGATTTTTCAGGAGCTGAAAAAAGCGATCGCTGAGACGCTACGCGTGGATGAAGACGTGATTCGCCGGGATTCCTCCCTGGTCAATGATCTGGATGCTGAATCGCTGGATTTTCTTGACATCAATTACCGCCTGGAACAGGTTTTTGGCATCAAGATGGCCAGGCATTTCGTGCTCGAGCATGTGGAAGAGATGTTTGGCGAGGGGTCGGCCGTCAATGAAGATGGCCTGTTGACGGAAAAAGCCGTCGAACTTCTGAAGATTCGTTTCGGAGATCAGATGCCCCGCCTGGAAGCGGGCATGGACATGGACGAGGTGCCTGCGCTGATCACCATCGGCTCTCTGGTGGAAGGCATTCGCGATATTCTCGACGCTCTGCCTGAAAAGTGCACCCATTGCGGGGCCGCTCAATGGACCTGTGAAGACGGGCTCCGGGTGAAATGCGCCTCCTGTGGCGAGTATGCCGTTTACCCCAACGGGGACGATCTCATTCAGGAATGGCTGAAGAAGATTCAGGAGGAGCGGAGCATATTTTGAGCTTTGGGATCAATTCCAGACGTCGTGTGGTGGTGACGGGATGGGGAATGGTCACCCCTCTCGGCAAGAATGCGGAAGAGACGTTTCTCAACGCCATGGAGGGCAAGTCGGGAGTGGACCGGCTCACTTCATTCGACCCCACTGGCCTGCCCTGCACCATTGGCGGGGAAGTGAAGGACCGGTGGCTGGCGGAGTTCGAAGGGGACAAGGATCTTCGCACGAACAAGATCTCATCCCGGGCTCTTCGGCTCATGCGGTCCGCATCCCAGGAAGCGCTCGTGCGGGCCCGACTGGACACTTCCAGGTTCGGGGACCACATGGGTGTGGCCCTGGGTTCCCACGGCGACAATCCCGGTGTGGATCGCATGGCCTTTCTTCAGCGCCATATGGGTGCCGACGGAAAGTGGAACCTGAAGGGTCTTCACGCAGCGGGCGGTTACCCTTTTCTGACTTTTTTTCAAAGAAAACCCGACGTGGGGGCCATCACTCTGGCCGCCCTCTTCAACTGCAAAGGCCCCACCCTCTCTGTTTCTTCCGCATGTGCCGCCGGCGCCCAGGCCATTGGGGAGGCAGCTTTTCTCATTCGCGAAGGATCCTGTGACCTCATGCTCGCGGGAGGCGCTGAAGCGACTCTCGATTTCGTGGGATTGTCAGGGTTCTGTCTCCTGCGGGCCCTGGTGGAAAAGTACCCCACTCCCCAGACGGCTTCACGCCCTTTTGACCGGCGCCGCAACGGGTTTGTCATGTCGGAAGGGGCGGGCGCCCTGGTGTTGGAAGAACTGGGCCACGCCCTTTCCCGGGGGGCGACCATCCTGGGGGAAATTCTTGGCTACGGGTCGGCGGCGGATGCCTACCGCATCACGGACACTCATCCCAAGGGGCTCGGTGCCCTTTACGCCATGAAAGGCGCTCTCAAAGACGCGGGCCTTGGGCCTGAAGACGTTCACTACATCAACGCCCACGGCACATCCACCCAGCAAAACGATCTCACGGAGACCATGGCCATCAAGCAATGTTTGGGACAGCGGAGTTTCGAGGTCCCCGTCAGTTCCCACAAGTCCATGCTGGGCCACACCATCGCTGCGGCGGGGGCCATCGAATGCGCTCTCACCCTCATGGGAATGGAGCGCTCCGTGATTCTGCCGACCATCAACTATGAGCACCCCGACCCCAAATGTGATCTGGACTACGTGCCCAATGTAATGCGCAAGGCGGACCACCGTGTTGCCCTGTCCAATGCTTTTGGTTTTGGAGGCCAGAATGCCTGCCTTTGTCTGGGCTCTTTCGAGGCATAGAAAAGGTTCTTCCACGTTTTGACCGCAGCATGAAAGTGTTTGGTGCCTTCAGAGGTGTTCTTCTGTCCGGGGTGCCGGTGAGTTTTTTGAAGGATGGAGCAAGATGCGTTTTCTTTTCTACGACGCCATAACCACCATTGAAAAAGCCAGGTCCATTGAGGGCGTGAAAACTTTTTCCCTGTCGGAGGAGTTTCTGCGCAACCATTACTCCCGCAGCGCGTGCGTTCCGGGTGTGATCTTCGTGGAGGCCATGGCTCAGCTCCTTGGGTGGCTCATCACTTATTCCAGCGACTTCAAAATGAGCGCGGCTCTGATTTTGCTGGAAGGTGTGGCCGTGCCCTCTCACATGCGGCCGGGTTTTCGCGCGGAAATTCGTGGAGAAATTGTTTCCTCTTCCCGCCGTGACACCATGGGCAAGGGGGAAATATGGGTGGACGGGGAACGCATCGCCTGGATTGACCGAATACTCTATGGTCACTTTGAAAGCATCGCGCCCGGTGAATTGAAACGAATGTACGAATACTACAGTGGGAAAAAAACTGTCCATGAAGATTGATTTGACGGGAAAGACGGCCCTGGTGACAGGCGGAGGGCGTGGAATCGGCCGGGAAATCGTCCTGGCCCTGGCCCGTGCGGGAGCCCGGATGGCCGTTCACTGCAATCGCTCCACGGAAGAGGCGCAGGAACTGGTGGATTTTATCCGCGCAGAGGGTGGTTCCGGAGAGGTGTTTCAGGCAGATCTTCTCCATGCCGGCCAGGTGGAGGAAATGTTCCATTCCCTCAAGGAAAAGTTCGGGGTGCTGGACATTCTCGTGAACAATGCGGGGCGGACGGGGGAGACTCTGCTCGCCGCCATGGACCTGAGTGAGTGGGAGCAGGTCATGGACATCAATCTCAAGGCCGCTTTTCTCTGCTGCAGGCTGGCTGTGCCCATCATGCTCATGAAGCGGTCGGGAAAAATCATCAACATCTCCTCGGTTCTGGCGGTGGTGGGGCGTGCAGGCATGACCGGCTATTCCGCGGCCAAGGGCGGACTGACGGCGTTCACGCGCTCCGCGGCGGCGGAATTGGCCAAACGAAACATTCAGGTGAACGCCGTGCTGCCCGGAGTGGTGGAAACCTCCATGAGCAAGCGGGTGATCAAGCGGTCCAGCAAAGAGCTTCTCATGAGAATTCCCGCTCAGCGTTTTGGGGTTCCCACAGATGTGGCGCCACTGGTGGTGTTTCTCGCCTCTGAAAATTCCGGTTACATCACGGGCCAATCCTTTTGTGTGGATGGAGGGCTTTCCATTTCATGATGCGAATTTTCCAGGGGATGGACCTGGTCTCCGTGGCTGGCTTTGAAAGGGTGTGGGAGCGGCATGAAGGTTTCACCGAAGACATCTTTTCTCCCCTTGAACGGGCCCACTGCATGTCACGCAAAAATCCAGCCATTCACTTTGCAGGAAGGTTTGCCGCCAAGGAGGCGGCCATCAAGGCTCTGGGGTTGAGGGCCGGTGCATCGGGCTTTCTGTCGGGATTTGGGGACATCGAGGTCAGGGGACAAGGTGGAGGCAAGCCCGTCCTGCATTTCAGGGGCTGGGCGGCCAGAATGGCCGCCAGAAGGGGCATCGTGCAGAAAACCGTTTCCATCACCCATTCGGGCAACTATGCCGCAGCCACGGTGATCCTGCTGGCTGAACCAGGCCCTCGGCAAGGAAGGGAACCGAAGAGGCAGTAGGATTTCTGAGCCACGGCCGGCACAAGGGGCCCCTTTGTCATTGAGCGTTCCGGAGACGAACCATGCGATATCTGCTGATCGACCACATCCTCTACTGGGAGCCTGACAGCACCATAGTGGGTGTCAAGAATGTTGCCATGTCAGAAGATTTTTTCGAGTTCCATTTTCCCAGGTTTCCGGTGATGCCCGGAGTCATGATGCTGGAGGCCCTTGCACAGCTCACGGGCTGGCTGCATGCCATTTCCTCCAATTTTCGGGAATGGTTTCTCATGGACCGAATCATAAAATGCAGTTTTTATGGTTTTGTCCTTCCCGGCGATCAGCTGGAGCTGAAGCTGACCGTTCTGGAAACTCCCCTGGAAGGCCGCAGGGTGTATTCGGGCATGGGGACCGTGCGGGGAAAGAAAAAAGTCATGGCGGAATTTCAAGGGCGAGTCCTTCCCCTGGATGAGTTGGAAGATCCCGAAGAGCAGCGCCACAATTTCAATGTTCTGGCAAGGGAGATAAGGTTTTGATCAATTCCGACGCCATTCCTCTTGTGGGCATGGGGCTCATCACTTCCCTCGGGCGCCAGACGGCTGAGAACCATGAAGCCGTCAAAGAAGGGAGAACGGGAATACGCCACCTCCATCGGGGCGAAGGACCCTTTCACCTGCAATGCGGGGCCCCTTCTCTCGACCCGGTCATTCCCCCCATGCCCAAGAAGCTTCACTCCCAGATGAAATTTTTGAACCGGGGGGCACGTCTGGGATTCCATGCGGCCTTGGAGGCCCTGTCGTGCCTGGGAGAGGACCATGGCGTGCCTCCCGAGAGGCGCGCCTTGTTTGTGGCTTCGGGAGACCACACCCAGGCCGGTTGTGAATTCATGCTGCCGGCCATGAAGGATGCCATCGCCGGGTCCGGGTCTTCCAGGATCGATCAGGCCAAACTGAACCAATGCGCCATGAGCAGGGTGAATCCTTTTTTCCTGCTGGACTCCCTGCAAAACAATCTTTTCAGCTTTCTCTCCGCTCACTGTCAGTTCATGGGACCCAACACGTCCCTGGCCAGTTTTTCTCCGGGGGGTGGCCACGCCCTCGAACTGGCGGCCCGAAGCATCCGGTTCGGACAGGCAGACATGGCCCTTGCCGTGGGGTACGGAAGCTGGATCAACGAAATCAGTCTTTATGAACTGCACGGGCTGGGCCTGCTCTCTTCGTGCAGGCATGGCGCCGCTTCCTATCGGCCTCTGGATCGGGGAAGAGACGGGTTCATTGCAGGGGAAGGGGGTGCTGCCTTGCTCCTCGTGTCTCCCCGGGTCGTGAAGGAAGCCGGTCTCCAATCCCCTCCCGCATTTCTTCAGGGTACGGGAAACTGCATCGAGACGGCCTCCTCTCACTCCATTCGGGTGCCCCGTGACGTCACTTTCCGGGTCATGCAAAAGACTCTCGAGGTTTGCGGCATGAATGCCGAAGACCTCGGCTGCCTGATTCCCCATGGAAGCGGCAGCCGTGATGGGGACCGTTCCGAGTTGAATTCCATCCTGAAGGTTTTGGGGGACGCCGCGAAAAAGGTGCCCGTGTGGGGGCTGAAAGCTCATACGGGGCACATGGGGGCCGCGTCCGATCTGGCCGAAATCATTTTGGGAATAGAAGCCGTCAGGGAACAGCGCATTCCCGGGACCCTTCACTTTGAGCAGACAGAGCCTGAATTTCTTCCCCTGCGCATTTCCTCTGCACCACAAAGGCTCCGCCGTTCTTCGTTCCTCTCGGTCAGTTACGGGATCGGAGGACAGTCCTCCGCTGCGGTCATCGAGGTGAAATGAATTTGAGATTTTTTCAGGACCAACGACTTTGCGTCGGGCAATGACATGGCTGCCAAAAAACCCTACCAGCTGAAAATGGAATACTATGCGGTGCTCTGCGCCTTCACCCTGTGCCGGATTCTTCCCCTTGGAGTTTTGGAGATTCTGAGCGACTTTTTGGGAGCGCTGCTCTGGACTTTCATTCCTAGGCGGCGCCGCATCGCCGTTGAAAACGTCCGCCATGCCCTGAACGGTCGCCATGAGGATTTGGGGGAAGCGAGAGCCATAGCGCGTCAGAGCTGCAAAGCCTTTTTCATGATTCCTTTTGAAGCGGTGAAGGTGCGTTCCATGCTGGCCAGGCCGGATCGCATGGAGCATTTGAGGGAGCGCATCCGTGGAGTGGATGAGCTTTTCCGCAAGGCCAGGGCCATCCATGACGAGTCGGGAGGGGGTATTTTTGTCACGCCTCACATCGGGAACTGGGAAATACTTCCCTATGCCAGTTCCGTGGTGGGAATTCCCCTGGCTGTCGTGGCCCGGCCACTGGACAACCCCCTTCTGGAAAAACTGCTTTATGCCAACCGGGTGGGCAGCGGCCAAATGGTTGTTCCCAAAAAAAATGCACTTTTCAAGCTTAAAAAGCTTCTTCAGAGGAGAATGTCCATTGGCGTGCTGCCCGACCAGGCAACGGCCAAGGGCCTTCCTGTGAACTTCTTTGGCCGGAAAGCCCTGGCGACCCCCGTTCCTGCGCTTCTCGCGGTCGTTCACCGCCGTCCCATCGTGGTGGTGGCATGCTGCCGCAAATGGGATAATTTCCATTATGAAGGGTTTGTTTCCGACCCCATTTATCCAGCTGCCCACGACGACGAAAAACAGGAGCTCATACGATTGACGGAAGCCATGAACCGGGAAATGGAAAGGATCATCCTGCGCTACCCGGAACAGTACCTTTGGATGCACAATCGATGGAAAACCTATTGAGCGATGCGGGCCTATGACTTGATGGGTGAGAAAAAAAGAAAAAGCCGAAGGCGGGAATACCTTCTGCTTTTCTTTTGGAAAGAGGCTCTCTGGTTTTTTTTCAGCATGAAAGGGCGCATGAATCCAGTTGGGAACAGGGAGTTGAACGGTTCAGCGGGCGAGAGGAGAATCAGCAAATGAGCATCGGGCAGCAGTCAGCATTTCACAGGAGGTCATCAACATCATCAGGTACAGGCACCAGCTTCAGCAAGAGACGAACAGGAATGCAGAGAGAACGCGGGCAGAACGGGTCATTGGGATCTTGAAGCAGAATGTGAAATGAGTGCAACAGGGGAAACAGTGTCAGCGGAACAGGAACCAGAGCTTCAGGAACAGCTGCAGATTGCGGATGAGGTTGTTAGAGAGCGTGATCTTTCATGTCGTGCTTTCGAGGCCTAAATAGAGCAATAGGCGTGCCAACTGCCAGGCATTCTTGGAACCCGGTGAAAGCAGAGGGTTGACGGGGTGCAGGGAAGGATAGAGACGCTTTGAACATGAACAATAGTGTGCGGTTTCGAGAGAAAATCTCGGTCTTCAATGTCTTTGTGAGGAAATTAACCCTGCAATTCCGTTTGGTTGAGGATGAATTGCTCTATATTCTTTAGGTGGTGTCCTGGTTGTAGAATATTGTTCAGTTTTCCGGGGCATGCCAATGGTTTGCTGGGTCCCTTCTCAGTTCCGGGGACTTCTGGGAAGGGGGAAAGGAGTGAGCAGAATGGAGTGCTTGTCACACCGTTTTGTTCATTTGATTCGAACCCTTCTTCAATCCCCCTCACATCTCGTTGCCACTGTTGCTCTCAAAGGGGGTGGATTCATGGCGGAAGTCAAAGACCGGCCCGACGTGTCGCTGGTGAAGGTGGGCCTTCACAATCGGGACCGGCTGGTCCAGGTGCTGTCCCCTCGAATTGCCTCCATGCTGGAAGCATGAATCCCGGTAGTGAGGCAGCCGTTGAAAGGAAACGGGTGAGGCGGCGGACCTTGTGAATTCTTTGAGGGGGGGGAGGTGAGGTCCTTGCCGGAGACGGGGTGAACTTACAAGGGAAAGTTCCTGTCAATCCAGGTGGAGAAATGGATATTTTTCCAGCTGATCCCGGCTCCAGAGGGACATGCCCGCGCGCTGGCCGACGGTCTCCACCGCGAGAATGGCGTCGGGATTCAGAAAAGTGATTTTTATACTAACACGGGTTGAGGGTGCGGGTCATGCCTTGAAGACAAAGACCTTGCTGTTTTCAGGGGAATCTGGGCACATGGCATCGTTCCCGTGCTCCATGAACGAAAAGAATGCCGGAAATGTTTTTTTGAGGAAGGAGGAAAGGCCATGGAATTTTCCATCGATGCGTATGCCTTTGGCAAAATGGTCGTGAAGGGTCGGGAGTACACCTCCGATCTCATCATCTATCCCGATGGTCATGTTGACAGCCGCTGGTGGCGGACGCAGGGCCACCAGCTCATTGCGGAGGACATTCACGGGTTGCTGGAAAAGAACCCCCGCAGGCTGATCGTTGGAACAGGGGCCCACGGTCTCATGAAAGTGTCCCGGAGCCTGAGGGAGCTTTGCGAAGAACTGGGGATTGCACTGGAACCCTTGCCCACCCCGGAAGCGGTGAAACGATTCAATGAAGCCGTGACGGAGGAAGGGAAGGTCGGAGCGTGCTTTCACCTCACGTGTTGAGAGGGGAGGTTGCTCTGGGAAGAAAGATGACAAAGTTTTTCAAATGTGAAAATTAAGGGTGGACTGAGTTTTGTTTTTGAGTTAAAGTTCGCCCTACCTAAAAAACTACGGGCCTTTGAAGGTTTGCGCCCCATGAAACAAGGGGCTTTTGAGGGTTCTCATGAGAAAGTCGTATTGCACCCAGCGGTGCTCACAACCTCATGTCCGCGGGACTTGTTTTTGAACACATGATTTTGTGGCGGACATGTGCATATGGGGGGAACGAAATGTTTCATTGCTTTCGAAGGGGCCAAAAAAAGCTCTCCCGGGAATGTTCGGACTGTGGTTCGGACAAGGGGATGCTCAAGGATGGAAACCAGGTCCTCACGCAAGTGCCCAAAGGCTGCCGCTGTCGCATAAGGCGCCACATGGCCCACGGAGCCATTCGGCAGAGGCTTCTCGATCTGGGGTTCGTGCCCAATGCGGAAGTGGAAATGGTGAGATGCGCCACTCTGGGGGACCCTTTGGAGATGCGCCTGGGGGATTATTATGTGACCCTGCGCAAACGGGAGGCCGACCTCATTGAGGTTCAGGACGCCTGAGGAGGCTTTTTGCCCAAGGACAGTCTCGCGTATATTTGCATTTAACACATGTTTTACGCAATCGCATCGAATGTAAACTCGTTCTCCTGAAGGTTGTCATGTCTTCCGAAACAAAGAATATCCTCATCGGTCTCGCCGGCCAGCAGAATGCGGGCAAGTCGACCATGTTCAACATGCTGACAGGGGCCACTCAGCACATCGCCAACTATCCCGGCGTGACCATTGATAAAAAGGTGGGCAGCTACCGCGACGATGAGGGTCGCGTGGAGATTGTGGACCTGCCGGGCACCTACAGCCTCACGTCCTATTCCCTGGAGGAGCGCGTCGCTCGCGATTTTCTCCTTCAGGAAACCCCCCATGCCATTGTCAACGTCATAGACGCGTCCAGCCTGCGTCGAGGTTTGTACTTCACGTTCCAGGTTCTGGAAATGTCCTTTCCTGTCGTCATGGCCCTGAACATGGTGGACGTGGCCGAAGCCAACGGCCGCAAAGTGGACCATGAAAAGCTTTCCCAACTGCTCGGCGTCAAAGTCATTCCAACGGTGGGCCGCAAGAAGCGCGGCAAGGGAGAGTTGCGCCAGGCCATTCGTGAGACGGTCAATGAGAAGGGGTCGCAAGACCCGGGTGAACGTTTTCAGGTTTTCTATGAGGAGCTGGAGGAGAAGGTGGTGGCCATCACCAGCCTCCTGGGAGCCTCGGGAACCATGTCCGAAGCGTTGCCCCTTCGCTGGCTGGCTGTCAAACTGCTGGAAGGCGATTCGGAAGCCCGGAGGATCGTTCAGCAGCAGCACCAGGAGGCGGAAGCCGTTCTCGGGTCCGTGGATGCCGCCATCCAGTCTTTTCAGGATGAAATGGACATTTCTCCGGCGGATCACATCGTTTCGTGCCGGGACAGGCTGGCTGCTTCCATTGTGGAGCAATGCGTGGAAGTGAGCGCGGTGCACACGGTGCGCACTTCCGAAAAAATTGACCGCGTTCTTCTGCACCGCGGTCTGGCGCCCATCTTTCTGGTGCTGACGGTTTATCTCATCTATGAACTTTCCATCGTGCAGGGTTACAAGCTGACCTTTCTCACCTGGCCTGCCCTGGCCTGGGTTCGTGCCACCGTGGCGGGGTTTCTTCCCGATCCCGGTCTTTTGCAGGACACCATATTGCGCACGCTTCCCCTCTGGATGATGGACAGTGTGAACACCCTTTTGAATTATGTTCCTGTTTTCCTCATTCTTTTTGCCCTCATTGCCATCCTGGAAGATTCGGGATACATGGCCCGCATCGCCTTCATCCTGGACCGGGTGTTTCAGAGTTTCGGCCTCCATGGCCAGTCCACCCTTCCCTTTATCCTCGGCGGTGTGTTCACGGGCGGGTGTGCCGTTCCCGGCATCATGGCCACCAAGGGAATACCCGACGAACGTTCCCGCCTGGCCACCATCCTGACAGTCCCCTACATGAACTGTCTGGCCAAAATTCCTCTCTATACCCTGCTGGTGAACATTTATTTCACGGCGCACAAGTCCTATGTGATGCTTTTCATTTCGACCATCACCATCATCATGGCCATGATCGTCGCCAAGCTGCTCACTTCCACCATTCTTTACGGCCGGGAGACGGCGCCCTTTGTCATGGAGATGCCCAATTATCACATGCCCACCATGACCGGCGTGCTGCGCAGGGCCTTTGACCGCACATGGATTTACATCAAAAAGGTGGGCACCATTGTGGTGGCTGTGGCCATCTGCGTGTATGTCCTTTTGCAGTTTCCAGGCCTGCCGGAGGATCGCATGGCCCACTACGAGCAGCAGATGGATGGGGCCATCGCGGGTTTTCAGCAGGATATTCAGGGCACAGCCTATGCGGACATACTGCAGCATGAGGACAGGATTCTCCAACTGCTCAACATTTCTGCCACCTACCGCGAAGCGAAACTGGCCGCTTCCACTCAGGAAGCTTCCCGGGCTGTGGACGTGAGATACGAGGCCAAACATCCCGAGCTTTTTCCCCTGCTGCGTCCCCGGGATGCGGAAGCCCGCAGCGTCAGCCGGTCTCTGCGCAGTCTGGCCAACGAACGTTCCAATTTGCGCGGTCAGATTCGCGAGGAGACCATCGTCCACAGTTATTTCGGCCGTGTGGGGCGGGCTCTGGAGCCAGTGACCCAGTATGCAGGCTTTGACTGGAAGATCAATGTGGCCCTGATCAGTTCCTTTGCAGCCCGTGAGTCCAGCGTGGCCACCCTGGGCGTGTTGTTTCAGGAGGGTGTGGATGAAAACATCACCCTGGAGGAGCGAATGGAGCGCGAGAGTGAGGCAGGAGGGCGGACACCTCTCCATGCGCTCGCCCTCATGCTCTTCTTTGCCCTCTATCCTCCATGCCTGGCCACGACCATCATGGTGAAGGTGCAGACGGGGTCTTACAAGTGGATGCTCTTCTCCATCGCTTTTCCCACGGTTTTTGGCCTGGCCGTGGTGAGTGGAGTGTTCACCCTCGGCTCCCTATTCAACGTGAGTGGCATTCAGGCCATGGGCATATTCTATGTTGCGGCCCTGGCGACGGCCATTGTTCTGTCCTTGATGGAAGATCCGGCCTGGAAGCGCCAGCGCTCCAACATTGTCGGCACTAAGGAGGCTTAGGAATCCATGATTTGGGAATATCTCCTTCTGGCTGTCATCGTGATCTGGGCGATCTTCTACCTGTGGCGCACATTCGTTAAAAAGGGCGGGTGTTCCTGCTCGTCGTGCCCTTCCGCCAGGAAGGAGGAATGTGCTTCCGAGGAAAAGCTCCCTTCGTGCTCCCTGGATGGCTTCCCTCGCCAGGAAGAAAAGGAAGAGAAAACCCGGTGACATTGGAAGGAATCATTGCGCTGTTTTCGCAGGTGGTCCTCTGGACCGCAAGGTTGTGACGGGCAGTAGGAACGTCTTTTCGGGAAACAGCAGCGAGAGGTTTCAGTTGAGGCTTGCGGTGAGAAGGGCTCCGTCCTTCTCATGAGTGAAGAGAAACAGACAACGGTATGGGAGATTTTTATCATGATAGGAAAGTATCTTGTTTTGGCAGTGGCTTTTGGATTTCTGGCGTTTCCCGGGCTTTCATCCGCTCACACGCCTCTCTTTTCCTGCTTCGACAATGCTTACGGGACCATCTATTGCGAAGGAGGCTTTTCCGATGGCTCCAGCGCGGCCGGGGTGCCCATCATCGTCAAAGATGCTTCGGGTGAGGTGATCATGAAGAGTGAACTCTCCCGGATCAGCGACATCGAATTTGACAAGCCGGAAGTGGACTACGTGGTGGTGTTTGATGGCGGGGAAGGGCATGTGATCGAAATTCCGGGGTCACGGATCTTTGAATGATACGGTGCATTCTTTGAGTCCGAAAGCTCTTTGAAGTGGAGTGGTTTTCAGTGGCACGTTCCAAAACCGAAAGGAGAAATGCATGAAAAAAGGGTTTCTGTTGGCTGGTCTTCTGACGCTTTTTGCGTGTTCCCCCGTTTTCGCTCATTTCCAGATGCTGTACACGCCTCAAAGTGCCCTGGAACGGGGAGGTGAAATGAATCTCAAGCTGGTTTTCACCCACCCGTTCGATGGTGACCATGTCATGGACATGGAACCGGTGCAGGAATTCTATGTGCTGCAGCAGCGGGGTGACGAGGGCGAAGCCAGCAAGACCGATCTCATGGAATACCTCACGGAGATCACCTGGACCGCTCAGGAAGACTCGGGAAAAGCTTACGAAGCCAATCTTCCGGCGCGGGTGGTCCGCTCCATGGGGGATTATGTGTTCGTGCTTGTGCCCGGTCCCTACTATGAGAAAGCCGATGAAGAATACATTCAGCAGTTCACCAAGATGATCGTCAATGTGGGGGGCATTCCCGGCAACTGGCATGAACCTGTGGGTCTGCCGGCAGAAATCGTTCCTTTGGACAAGCCTTATGCCAACTGGACCGGCGGCATTTTCCGCGGGGTGGTCATGTCCAATGGTGAGCCGGTGCCCCATGCGGAACTGGAAATCGAATACCTGAACCACATGCCGGACATGGAAAAGAATGCCTTTGAAGGGGATGCGAAGATCGAAGCTCCTCACCCGGCTTTCGAAACCATGGGCATTCGGGCCAATGACCGCGGTGAATTCGCCATCGGCCTGCCCAAGGCCGGCTGGTGGGGCATTGCCGCTCCAGATGTGGTGGAGCTGGAGCACAATGGCAAGGAAATGGTCCAGGAAGCTGTCCTTTGGGTCCAGGTGACGGACATTCCCTAGTCCCTCATGTGACCTTTTTCCGTTTCAATTCAGCTTTTGTTTGACCGCTGCGGGAATTCAGGGTTCTGTTGGAATCTCTGGATTCCCGTTTTTTCTTTTCTTGATGGAGGGGGCAAAGGCGTGGAATGATGAGGGCTGACTCACTGCTCCCCATGTGCGGGTGGTGTGGAAAAGGGGGGCGCCATTTGGTTTTGAGGCAAATGGCCGGCGTGGGGCATAGGGATCGCAACGTGGATGAATCATGCTCACCATCAAATGTTCGGCATGTAAACGAAAGCTTTGGAAGTACCGCAAAGTGGGGCCCGGTGAAGTGCTGAGGTGCCATAAAACCAGAATGACCAGGAAGTTCCGGTACGAGGACAAGGATGGCAAAGTCTATTGCCTGTGCGGGCAGGTCATCGGGATTGACAAGGGAACCCATTACAAGATGATCGCCAGGTCCTTCACCTGTTCAGGGGTCAAGGACAACAAGTGATGTTTTTCCTGGCCGGTTCTGGGGAAGGACATCTGTGCGTGCGAGATGCTCAAAAAACACCGCTCTTTCAGGCACCCGCCAGGAAAAAAACTTGGGAAGGACTCCCTGTGGAACAGGGGGTCACTCGTTTGATTCGGGCCCCCTTCCGGGGGTTCTGAACTGCTTCTCCCGGTCCCTCATTTCATGGGCTCCCATGAACTCCAGGTATTCATCAAAGGTCAGCATGCGGTCAAGATAGCCGGCGGTGGTGCCGTGGCTTTTGAGGTGGGCTGCCCAGCCCTGCAAAGCTTTTGTGGCGGTGAAGACAGAGCCGCAGGGATAGGCGGCCACGCTGTAGCCCAGGTTTTGGAGTTCTGCGGCGCTCAGGAGCGGAGTCTTTCCCCCTTCGATCATATTGGCCATGCTCGGGGTGTCCAGCTCCTGCAGGGTTCTGTTGACGCGCCGCATTTCATCGGGAGTGCTCAGGGCTTCCACAAAAACCATGTCGGCTCCCGTCCGGGCGTAGAGGGTGGCTCTTCTCAGGGCTTCCTCCAGGCCAAACACGGCGTGAGCGTCCGTGCGGGCCGTGATCACGAAATCGGGATCTTCCCTGGCCCAGAGGGCGGCTTTCAGCTTGGGCAGATACTCTTCCGCTTGCACGACGCTCTTGCCTTCCATGTGGCCGCAGCGCTTGGGATAGGTCTGATCTTCGATGAAAAGCCCGGCCGCACCAGCCTTTTGACAATCCCTCACCGCTCGAATGACGTTTTGCACATCGCCAAAACCGGTGTCAATGTCCACAAAAACGGGCACATTCACCGCATCGCAAATGTTTTTGTATTGGGCGATCATCTCGGAGCCGGTGAGCAGGCCCATGTCCGGCATGCCAAGCAGGCTGCCCGAAAGACCATAGCCGGCTGCGGCGATAGCCTTGAATCCGGCCTGCTCCAGAACTTTGGCGGAAAGGCCGTCATGGCAGCAGGGCAACTGAAGGATTTGAGGATTCTTGATGAGCTTTCGAAAAAGGGTGGTTTTTTTCATGGGGGTTTCTTTTTGTTCACCAAAAGGAAAACTCCGGTTCAGTCTGAAGTTTTACCAGAAAAGGGGTCTTGAAAAGCCCGGGCTATCACGTCCCGGTAATTGCGCACACGGCTCACAAAGTGTACGGGTTCATAGCCACGGGCATAGCCGTAACGCAAGGATGGATAGTAGCGTTTGTCCGAGAGAAGGGGCAGCACATCCCGCATGTCCTCCCAGGAGTCGGGATCCTTGCCCAGCCTTCGGGCAAGGCGGCGGGCATCCAGTAAATGCCCTCTGCCCACGTTGTAGCTGGCCAGCGCCAGGTAGAGGCGGTCCGGATCAGGTATGTCCTCGGGCAGCAGCCTGTAGCGTTCCGCCAGGTATCTTGCTCCGCCCTCTATGCTCTCGGCGGGATCCAGCCGATTTTGGACTCCCAGGTGCCTGGCTGTCCTCTCCGTGAGCATCATGATGCCCCGAACTCCGGTGGGACTCACTGCGCGGGGATCCCAGTGGGATTCCTGGTAGGCCACGGCGGCCAGGAGATCAGCAGGCATGCCCGTGTCCTCTTCAGCACGCAGGAAGTGTTCCTTGTATCTGGGCAGACGGTTTTGAATGCGGCGGTTCAGGGCGCGCAGGTCCACGAAGTCGAACTCTTTGATGTACTCGTAATACCTGCTGTGCATTTCGCTCATGGCATCATGGCCTTCCCCGCTGTTCATCCACGAAAAGGTCTCCCCTGCCAGGTCTTCATAACCCATGGGCAGGTACCAGCCCAGGTTCTGGACCTCCGTGAGATCGAAGGCTATGCGCAAATTGGGCATGTAGCGCCGGTTGATCTGGACGATGTTGGAATCAGCCACGGCGCACTCGATTTCCCTCCTGGACACCCGGCCCAAAAGAAGTTCCGTGCTCATTTCCGAGGGGGTGTAATGCCTTTCCTGGCCCTCCCCGGCGAGTTCGTCCAGCTTTTCGGCGTAGCTGGAATCGGCAGTGACCCAGAGGTCCACGCTCTTCAGTTCTTCCGGGCTGCGCGGCATGGGGTGCATTCCCTGGTGGCAGACCACTTGCTGGGTGATTTCCGTATGGGCAGGACCCTGCTCAAAACGGTCATTGCGCGAATCCAGGTGGGTCAGCCCTGCAGCTGCCAGATGAGCCCCTCCCGATTCCAGAACTTCAAGGACTTTGGCAATGTTGGGCACCAACTTCCAATGCACCTTCCACCCCCTGGACTGGGCAAACGCCATGACCAGGTCGTACTCCGGGCCTTTTTGTGTTTCGTGGCGGTCCAGGTAATAAGTGGTGGGGCCGTTGCGTGAAACCACCGTCAGGATCCCGGTCTCCCTGGGATGCTTGTCCAGCACGTACTCACGCCTCTCCTCGCCGCAGGCGGCAAGGGTCATTGCCACGCAGATGAAGAAAATGAGCCGTGCCATGTGTTGCATGCCTTTTTCATGCTGAAATATCCTGTTGTTTGAGGGCGATCGAAGACCGCAAGACATTGAATATGACCTGGACTGATCCGCTCGCCAGTTTAATGACATTAAGATCCTTCGGGCGATATTGCTGAATCCTTGAATGATTTTGACCCATCTTTACCGATTCCGCTCACACCCAACGATAAACATTTATTATGAACCAAAAAAAACATCAATGCAAACGCACCATTGGTGCAGTGCAAACCCTTTGCTGACGTTGCCAATATTTCGGGTCTGAACCAGGCTTCTCTGGCCCTGTGCCACGGAAATAGTTCCCCTCTTTCAGGGGCAACACGTGTTGCGCTCCTCTCTTAAAATGTTGGCAGGGAAATCCCGAAGCCGTATACTTGTAATTCAGGAAGATCGCTAATCTTGACAATGGGGTGTCAGCCAATTGGAGGTAGACCATGCGTACTCTTGCACAAAAACAGAAGATCTCTCATTGGGCTGCATCTGCCAGACCTAAAACATCCCTTCGTACCGCTTTGGGTCAGAGCCGTGAGGTGAGTTCGATCCTGCGCTGTGAGCAAAGGACCAAAAATCAAGGCGAACAGGGTGCTGCGCAGACAAGCGTGAGAAGTGACAGAGAAAACTTTGCACCGCAAACCGCCCGCTCCGGTCATGGTTTTATGCCGAGGTTCCCCGGTGGATGGGCGCAGGCCGGGATAAAATCGACAGTTGACGCTTGTGAAGATTCATGTGAACGAGAGGCAGAATTTGTCGCTGACACGATCGCGTCCATGCCCCAGTCCCGGGATGATCTCAGGTCGGCATTCCGAAAGATTTCCCCGGACCAAAGTTTCAGCGGCAGAAGAAAGGATCCGGGCGGTGCTGCGGGTGGACAAGGGGAGGATGATGGCGAGCGAGATACCGCCATGAGCAGGCCATGGCGTGGTCCCGTCATGAACGACCTCTCCATGCTCGGCGTTGGAAGGCCACTGCCGGCATTCGAACGCAAGCTCATGGAAGAGCATTTCGGGCATAGTTTCGAGGATGTGCGGGTTCACACGGACGGGCGGGCGAATGTCATTGCGAAGAGTCTTGCTGCGCGGGCATTTACGTTGGGCAACAGCATCGTGTTTGGAGAAGGTGAGCAAGTGGGGGCGTCTGCCGATGGTCGGAGGTTGCTGGCTCACGAACTGACCCATGTGATTCAACAGCGTAACGGTCCTTATGGGATTCAACGGGCCCAGATCGCCAGAGTTCATGGGGAGGGGAGCACTGACCCACACTTTCTCTATGAACTGGATGACAGGATGTCGCGCTTCGCCCAGCTGGCAAATTATTATGGCGTCACGGTGCCTCAGATCACAGCTGCAAATCCTGGCGCACAGCCCAACGCCCTGAGATTGGGTCAGCGTATCAAAGTGCCCGCCATAAATCCACCGAGCGCCTCTGGTGTGCCGACAGGGCCACCTGCTCCAGGACTCATTCAGAGTACCACAACCATTCCCATATCCGTGCGTTGGAATACGGGCGCCCATGCGAATCAGATTGGACGCGCACGTCGAGGGACTTCTGTGGGAATGATTGGCCCCGGTGTTTATGTGACGCTGGGTGCCCTCATCCCCCGCGCTGAGGGCGTTGTGGCAGAAATGCGTTCGCGAGGTCTGGTTTCAAATGGTGCTGCCTACGGACATGTGCCCAATGTTAATGTCCGTTCCACTCTGGGCCCGACGGCAGCAGGGGATGTGAACTTGATCGCACGAATGATCTGGGGCGAGCAGCGCAACCAGGGCAATAATGCCATGGCTGCTGCAGCCTGGATCGCAAAAAATCGTTACAACAGCGGGTGGGGCAGTTATTCCCAAATCATCACTATTGGTCAATTTCATGGATTGGCTTCCCAGGCCGATGTCACCGGACTGGCCGGACCCGATCTGGTCGCCTGGACCGATGCCCAGCGTATTGCCCAAGAGGTGGTCGACGGCAGCATTGCCGATCCGACCGGAGGATTCGTTTACTTTGGAAACGGAGTTGTGGTTCAGCGGCGCATGCAGGCCTGTGCCAGAGGGAATACGGATTTTCGTTATGGCAACGTTGCCGGCACAAATCTGTATTTCAGCAACGGAGACTACACTTCCGGCTGTGCTATCCCTTGAATTCAGCCATGGGGATATCCTGCACAGGCAGGGGCATGGAGGGCATGGGGTCGGACCAGGTCAACATCTCGAGGTTCCAAAAAAAACATCCAAAAAAACAGGGGTGTTTGATGATTGAGCCGGCGGCGAAGGGAATGAGGGCTCCGCATTGGCCCTGCAAGGAATGCCATGAAATTCTCCAGCAGGGCAAGAGAGATGCAGAGGGATTTTTCCCCTTCTTCCTGCCCGCTGGATGGCGGTTGAAAGGCGGGTGTCAATAAGCATAAGGTTTTCCATCCCGTATTTCGAAGATGAAGGCCATGGGCGGCTCCTCTATGGGGCGGATGTGATGGGGGGTCAGTCCGTAGCGGGGGTGGGTGTTCATGGGAAAAATGCTGGAGATGTGTGGCGCCTCATGGCGCCAATGGGGAGAAGCCTCCGTGAGTTCTCCAAAGAGCTCGATCCACTGGCCGTTTTTGGGAAGTTCCTGGCCTTCGGGCAGATCCTGGACGCGAAACCCCACCAGAATGGCGTCAGCCAGGCAGCACCAGACCAGAGTGCGCAGCACGAGAAATTCACGGTAGGAATCCAGCTGAGGGTCTCGCTGGACCATCCCCCGTACCACGTAGGGGACATCCCGTTTTTCCGGTTGTCCCTCGGCCACTTCATAGAGTTCTGCGAGGTTGATGCGAGTGTAGGAGAGACCGTTGTGGATTTTGTAGGGTTCTTCCCCAACCACCCGATGAGGCCTTGAGAAGCCCCAGTCGGTGGGGCGCGGTTGAAGCACCAGGTAATTGGCCCCTATGCCGAAGACCACAAATCCCCCAAAGATAATGACTGCGGAAAGTCGGGGCCGCCGTCCGGGGCGCCAGGCTGTCAGAGTTCCCACCAGGAGCAGCACCAGGGCTGTCAACTGGGAAAGCCATTCAAAACGGGGGCTTATGTAGAGCCAGTGATTGCCGCTAGCCATGAGAAGGCCCATGGCGAGGCTCAGGGCTATGAGCAGGAGGCCTTCCACCGAATGGAAGATGCGTGTGAAGATTCTTTTCATGGTGTCACCACACAAATGTTCCCAGCAAGATGGAGAGAATATAGACGACAATGGTGGGAACCACCGTCAGGACAAGGGCGGTCTGGGTCCCGAAAACGGCGAAGAAGGCGAAGATGAGCTTCAGGTCAACGGCGGAACCGATGGCCATGAAGGCAAGCTGGGGGACTTTTCCGAACGCCCAGAAAGATGCGGCTACGAAGGCATCCGCTTCCGAGCAGATGCACAGAAGAATGGCCATGAACATCATGGCTATCACGGACAGTTGGAGGCTGCCCGCCAGCATGGAAAGAAACCCACCCCAGGCTCCCCAGAGGTAGGCTTTGAAAAGTCCTGCGACCACGCACCCAATGATGAGGTACTTGCTCATTTCCAAAAATTCCTGTGCCGTCAGGACACACACCCGGACGAAGCGGGATCTCTCCTTCCTGTTTCCTTCCATGCTGCAGCATTGGCAGTTCTGGTGATGGTGCAGGCCCGTCGCCGCCATGGGCAGGGGCGTTGTCGCCGGCGCCGGTCTTGATTTTCCCATGTACTGCGTCACGAGAGCTGCCGCTGTGCCCCCCGCGAGAGCCACCACCAGGGCGAAGAACCCCCGGCCCAGAACCATCCACCCGTCTCCCCGAAAGGCCACATACGTGGACAAAAGCACCAGGGGATTGATGACGGGCGCGGCGAGCATATAGGTGAAAGCCATTTGGGGAGGAATGCCACGTGCCATGAAGCGGCGCACGATGGGAACCACGCCGCACTCACAGGTGGGCAGAACCAGTCCGGCTCCCAGTCCCCAGAGAGTTTGAAGGGATTTCCTCCGGGAAACCATTCGAAGAAGGCGGTCCTGGGACATGAAGGTTTCAAAAAGGGCGGCGATCAGTGATCCCAGGAGAACGAAGGGGGCCGCCTCCATGAAGATGGCGGTGGTCATGAAAATGAAAGTTTCCAGATTGGGATCAATGGCTGTGTTCACAGTTTGGAACTCCTGCGGGTTTCCGCGATGGGCGTTGAGCCATGCCACCAGGTACCGATGGATTGAAAAAATGACCTTCGGTTGCTCACCTGCTATGGTGGGGTACCCGTTACAGCAAAATTCCAAGCGAAATTCCAGTTGATTCGAACTCGCTTCAACAAATAATCGTGCGCGGGGTGCGATGGTTGTTTCATTGCCACCCCATTGGCCTATGAGATCGGCCTGCGAAAACCATTGCGTGCCTGCGCAAAGTTCGCCGCCGGGGTGTCCGCAAGGTGAAATGGATCTTCACCTTATGTCATTTTCTGCGGAGCTGCACGGGAAGCACTGTGTCTTTCGGGTGAATGCCTTGCCCCGAAACCCCGATGGCGGAACCACCGTTGCCTTCGCTCATTTCTGCATGATCATGAGGCCCGTTGCCATACAGGGCGCTTTCCAGCATGGCCTGAACGGGCAGGGCCGTCAGGCATGACCCTCTTCAGAAACCTTCACTCCTGCTCAGGAGGTATTCGCCCTCGGGGGTCAGTTGAATGATGAGGGCTTCGACATTTTCCAGGCCATTTATCATCTGCAGGGCTTGTGTGCTTTCCATGACCATCAGGCCAGTGGCCAGGGCGTCAGCCAGGGCGCAGGTGTCCGCAATCACAGTGGCGCTCACTGTGCCGTTCAGGGTGGGATATCCCGTGGCGGGGTCGATGATATGGCCGAACAACCCGTCTTCCGTGCGGAAATAGTTGCGGTAGTTCCCGCTGGTGGCCACGGCCCCCACGTTCATTTCAAATTTTTCAATCACATCCTTCAGGTCAGCTCCGGGCAGGGGCCTGTTTATGCCTATGCGCCAGCTTGAACCGTCCGGTTTTGGCCCCCTGACGCGCGTGTCTCCGCCGATGGATACGAGGAAAGAATCCTGTCCCAGATCTTCCAGCAGCCCGGCAATTTCATCAACGGCATAACCCTTGGCCACTCCGGACAGGTTGAGACTGATCCCGTCTTTCGCCTTGCTCAGGCAGCCGGATTGGTCCATGTGCACCAGGTCCAGCCCCACCCGTTCCATGGCGGCTTCTATCTCCTGTGGCGCCGGTTTCTGCCAGGTAAGCCCGTCTTCTCCAAATCCCCACAGGGCTATGAGCGGGGCTGCGGTGGGGTCGAAGGACCTGTTGCTCAAGGTGTGCACTTTGCGGGCAATGCCCATGACTTCCTGAAATCTTGGGGAAACGCAAAGGCTCTCATTGGCGGGCATCCCGTTGAAACGGGAAACCTGGCTTTGGGAATCAAAAACGGACAGCTCCCCGTTTATCTCTTCCAGAAGTTCCAGGATCTTCGCCCTTATCTGCAAAACCCTGTCGAAGTCGTATCGCAGGAGAAACTGCGTTACCCTATTCCAGCATTCAATTGGGGGTTGCGTAAAGATTTCAGGTAAATATCTTCACGCTTGAGGGTTTGCCAAAATCGTTCCATCTCCACCTTGTCAAGGCAACGCCTCACCATCCACGCGAAACCACGCCGACACAGGGGGCATTGCCTGGACCAGGTGTCATAATGACAACTTAAATTTTCCCCGCTTTTTCTCATGGGTGTCATGGTTGATTGCAAAGGGGGCCATGAAGGCAACTCACAGGGGAGGTGGGGAGTTGGCGTACGTGGGAGCAAAACTGGAAATCACGCACGTGATGCGTAAGTAAAGAAAAAAGGACTCAACGGAAATTCCGTCAAGTCCTTGAATTTGCTGGAGCGGGAGACGGGCTTCGAACCCGCGACCCTCAGCTTGGAAGGCTGATGCTCTAGCCAGCTGAGCTACTCCCGCTTGAACAAATCAATGTGTAGCACGGGACGGTGTCTTTTTCAAATGAAAAATGTCCTTCCGCCTTTTCTGGACAAGTTTGCGGCAATGGTCATCGCTCCTGCTGCCGGACGGTCCTCAAGGGGAAGGTGTTTCGATGAGGATCCGGTCTTCATCTTCTTTTTCGGAGAGCACCACATGCACCTGCTGCTCCGCTTCCGTCTGCATGGAAATGCCCACAAACTGAGCACAAATGGGGAGTTCGCGATGACCTCTGTCCACGAGGACAGCCAGCTGGACCCTCTGGGGGCGGCCATAGTCCATGATGGCGTCGAGGGCCGCACGGATGGTTCTGCCCGTGTAGAGGACATCATCCACCAGCACCACTTCATGCTCGTCCACGGGAAAAGGGAAGTCCGTGGAGCGCACCAATGGCTGTTTGTGCAGCCGGGTCCAATCGTCCCGGTAAAGATTGATGTCCAGGGTGCCCATGGGGATGGAAAGGCCATGGTCCTTCAGGAAAATGGTCTGAAGCCTTTTGGCGAGGTGCACTCCTCCCGTGTGGATTCCTATGAGCACCAGCCTGAGAGGGTCTGAGGGGGATTTCAGGATTTCGTCCGCTATCTGCCCGAGTGCCGACCGTATGCCGGCGGATTCCATCGCCACTTGACTGACCGACTTTTGCATGACATGGCCTCATTTCTGCCCTGTGAGCAGGGCAAAAATAAAAAAAAGGCCCCTTCCGGGAGCCTTTCCCCCCATCAACGCTCCTTTTGCCACAAAAGCCGGGCTTTGCAGGAGCTTCAATGCTTGTTCACAATGAAGAAAGCGGGTCAGAACAACCGCTTCACCCACACCAGGCTCAAATGATTTTCTGAATCGTACTTGCAAAATCGTTCCATCACACTGAATTCGGAAGTCTGCTTGATGGAGAGCAATCGATCAAAATCTTTTTCTATGACGATGTTGCAGAAGTCCACGGGAATGGTTCGCACAAAGTCCAGTTCTTCACCGTTCCAGAGTTCATGGGCAATGTCCCCCACTCCCTTTTCCAGGGACTGGCTCCCGCAAATCTTGTAGCACGCGCCACAGGTGCATCGATGAATTGAGTCGAAATCGATGGGAATGGGATGTCCATTGTCGCAGAAAGGACACAGGATGACGTGACTCAACATTTGCCGCCTTTCCCTCTGGATGCTTTTGAAAGGAGTGTTTGCCGAAAATGTTGTGTCCTCAAGGATGCCGCAATGAAAAAAGTGTCGTTCAAACATACTCTGAGAATTTGCCTCCTTCAAATGGACGCGCCTTTTAAATGTGTGCCTTCTTGTTTCACGGACGTTTCCAGTCTTGTGGAAACAGGTGAATGTTGCTATGCACAGCAAAACGGCTCCTGAACTGTTTTCTTTTTTGATTCACAGTATAATTGTTTTGTCTTGGAAATCCAATGGGAGTTTGCCCGTTTAGACACAAAAATTGTTTTCCCTCCAAGGGAGTCCCGCCCATCGATCCCCCTCTTGAAAGGAAACTCATGTCCCCGGTAAAAAAGGCGAAGCCGAAGGGAAACCATCCCTCTGCTGCGGTGAAGGTTCCCTCCATTCTTGCCATTCTCGATGAACATTACCCCGAGGCACAATGCTCTCTCCATTATCAGGATCCCCTGCAGCTGCTCATTGCCACCATTTTGTCGGCGCAGTGCACGGACGAGCGGGTCAACAAGGTGACTCCCGCCCTCTTCAAAAGGTATCCCACTGCTCAGGCTTTTGCGGAGGCTTCCCTGGAGGAGCTGGAAGAAGCCATCCGGTCCACGGGCTTTTACCGCAACAAGGCAAGGAATATCAAGGAGTGCTGCCGGGTGCTTCACGAAAATCACGGGGGCACAGTGCCCAAAGATCTGGACGCTCTCGTCAGGCTTCCAGGAATCGGCCGGAAGACGGCCAACGTGGTCCTGGGAAATGCCTATGGCGTGCCGGGTATTGTGGTGGACACCCATGTGGCGAGAGTCTCCCAAAGGCTGGGGCTCACCCTGGAAAAAGATCCCCAAAAAATCGAAAGGGACCTGATGGAGGTCATTCCCGAAAAACGTTGGGTGACTTTCAGCCACCAGCTCATTTTGCACGGGAGAAACCTTTGCCAGGCTCGAAAACCCAAAACAAACGGTTGCCCCCTCAACTCCCTCTGCGATCACGCCCTGAAGCAATGAGGGCAGGAAAGATTGTCCTCGACGGACCTGTGACGGCTCATTTGAGAGGGACGAAAACAAGCCCTCAGGGGACAAGGGCATGCTTTTGAGGGGGGCCCTTTTCCCGCTCAGGCGATCATGAGCTTTTGACTTTCTTCCTTCGTCATGCCGTCGGCCGTGAGGACATTTTGTTTTTCTTTGTGGGTCCACGCCACACGAATGGAATTTTTGGAGGGAGCGTCGCTGTAGGCGATGAGCACCCGGGCTGCAAGGGAGAGACTTTTCTCCTGAAGGGAAGGGGGCCGTATCATGATTCCCACCGGGCTGGGGTAATCGGGCACGCGCAGGAGGACATCTTCCGAGGAACAGAGGGCTTCCAGCTTCTCATTGTCCCGCAGATTTCTGCCCACCATGAAGAGAATGTCCCCGGGAAGGTAAAAATGGCGGCCATGCTTGAGCATCTCCACTTCCCGTCCCGATGCGTCCGGGTAGAGACTCATGAGCTCACGAAGCTTGCGGACAAAGCCCTCCTTGGTCAGCATGCATCCCCCTCCGGGCTGGGGGTAATCCTGGATGTCGTAGTGCTCAGCCAGTTCCACCTGGCGTTTTCTGGAGCGTCCATGAATGTTCAGCAAGCGCTCCCTGTCCACCAGTCCTTCCTGTTCCACTCGGGTGGGATCCAGCAGTTTGGCGCTCAGGGGGCGCAGCACCAGGCCTCCGTACCCGGAAAGGTTTTCCACGCTCTTGAGGGAATCCCGGCGCTGGCTCATGGGTCTCTGGCCCAGGACCTCTCCCGTGAACAGAAAATCCCCCTTCTCTTCTTCCATGATCCTTCCCGCCCTTCGCAGCATGAGGGCATGACAGTCGATGCAGGGGTTCATCTGGCTTCCGTAGCCATAGCGGGGTTTTCGAAGCATGTGAAGGAATTCTTCGGTGATGTCCACGGCCCTCACGGGAATGCCCGCCGTGTGAGCGGCCCTGATGCCCGGCTCCGCCTGGAAAAAGGGGGTCGCGAAAGTGATTCCGAGGATTTCAAGGTCTTGCTCCTGGAGAACCTTCACAGCGAGGATGCTGTCCAGTCCTCCTGAAAGGAGTCCGATTCCTTTGACTCTTCCGGACACGATGAATCACCGCCTCTCTTTGGTCTGCGCCTGATGCGACTGCCTGTTAACCTGCATTTTCCGGGTTTTTCCAAGAACCTGTCTTTTCATGGGATTCCTCCACCCTTTTTGTCCATGCTGCCACTGTGAAAACCGGCCAGGTCCAGCGCCACGTGCAGAAAGCCCAATTTGTTGTAAAACTCAAGGATTTCCTCTCGAAAACCCCCGTCCAGAAAAAGGGGCATGTCCCGAGGATCCACTTCGATGCGGACCAGATGCTCATGGACGCGCACCCGCACCTGGCGGCATCCCCTTTCCCAGAGAATGTTTTCGGCCTCCTCAATGATTTGGAGCAGCTCGCGGGACAGTTCCACACCATGGGGAACCCTTGTGGCCAGGCAGGACTGGGAGGGCCTGCTCCAAAGGGAAAGGCCCGCAGCGCGGGCCAGCGTTCTGACTTCGCCCTTGGTGAGGCCCCCCTGGGCAAGGGGGCTTGCAATGCCCAGTTCCTTCAAAGCGGAATGCCCCGGCCGATGGGATTGAAGGTCTTCTGCGTGGCTTCCTTCCACGAGGGTCCCGCATCCAAGGTGAAGGGCCCGTTCACGAAGGGCCTGCATGAGAACGTGTTTGCAGAAATAACAGCGCCGGGGAGAATTTTCTCGCACTTCCTGCTGCAGCAGGGGGTTCACGTGAACGAAGTGAAGGTCCAGGTCCATTTGCTCGGCAACCTCCCGGGCCAGTCGTTTTTCCCGGTCGCTCACGAGAGGGGAGAGGGCCATCAGGGCGTGGACCCGCCTGGAGAGGATGTGCCGAAGGAACCATGCAAGAAATCCACTGTCCACTCCACCCGAAAAGGCCACACCTATGGTTGTGCAGGGCTGGAGATTTTCCGCCATTCGCCGGCATTTTTCTTTCAGCCCGGGAAACTGTGAAAGGTCCATTCCTTTGAGTTTCATGCCAGGGGAGGACTTTCCTGCCGGGATGGATCCAGGACGCTCTGGTCATCCTCGGGAACGGTGGGCAAAAGGTGTTGAGGTTCCCCCAGAAAAAACTCGCCCTTTTGTATCCACTGCTTGAGAAGATTGGCGATTTCCTGGGCCCGGACATAACTCGACAGGGGCACCGTGGGAATTTCCTTTCCCTCGACGGTGATGGCTCCAGACTTGAGCTGGGCATAGGTCACCCGGGCCAGAGGTTCCGGCCGGGTGAAGCTGTAGTCTTTCACCTGCGTCATGATGTCTTCATCGGAGATCCCTGTGTGAAACGCCATTTTTTCATTGAGAATGGGAATGGGTATTCCGATGCCCACTGCCAGGGAACACCCGTATCCCTGGAAACTGGTGCCCTGGAGCCAGCGCGGCTTCATTTGTTTGAGGTCCCCCGTGACCATGAGTGTTCCCGCAGGCGCGGCGGGAACTCCGCTGGCCAGGCGGGGTGCTCCGGGGTTGTGCTGGGAGCCGAACCATGTGATGTACCCTTGAGCTCCCCCAAGAAAAATGCGCGTGCCCAAACCAAGGGTCCGGTAATAGGGGTCGTTGAGAAGGGGGCTCAACTGCCCTGCAGTGGAGTAGTTGGCGTTGCCCATTCTGGGTTTGAGGACACCCATGTAGGTGAAAATGGTCTTGGAGGACAAATTCACGGCGCAGTTGTAGTTCTGGTATGCGTTGCGCGGGTTGCACAAAACGGCATAAGGAAGGTCCTCCAGGGTGACGTTCAATTCCACGTGGCGGTTGGGGTAACAATCGGTGCCGTAGGATTCCGCCCGCAGCCTGATGGTTTTGCCCGCCACGAGGTCGTGGATCACGTGGCCTCCACCGTAGTCGAAATTGCCGGGGCTGATTTTGTTGAGGGGGTCATCGAACGTGGGTTCCGTGGCTCCGATGTAAAGGTCCACTGCCGCAAGGCCCGCATAGGCGGGAACATCGTTCAGCCAGGCTTTCGATGCTTTTATGGGGGGCTGAGTGTGTCCGAAATTGATGAAGGCTCCCGAAGAGCACATGGGGCCAAAAGTGCCCGTGGTCACCACGTCCACTTCGCGGGCGGCTCGCTCCGTTCCTTTTTTTCTCACGATATGGACCATCTCGTCGGCTGTCACCACCACAGCCTGCCCCTTACGGATTTTCTCATTGATTTCCTGGTAGGTTTTCTGAACGGTCGCCATGATCTTTTTTCACCTTTCAGCCAAGAATTCTTTCAATCCCCCCCAAGGGGGCATGCCGTGGCGCGGCCATCCCCCGGAGTTGTTTTTCTCAAAAGATCTTTTCTAATGGATTTTCAACCCTTTTACAACACGATGCCTTCCGGGGGGAGCCGGCAATGTTGTTGAGTTGAGGGATTGTGTGTTGTTTTGCTCTGTCGTTCCCTCGCAGACATGGATCCAGAACATGTTGAAAAGACTGCATTGCCCCCTGCGCGGGAATGACGCGAAGGGGCTTTCACATTGGGTGAGACAATTCAAGCGGGCAGCATTGGGAAGCCGGTCCGGGGAGGACTCCAAACCATCCCTGCAAACCCGTTTCCCTATAGGGATGCCCATGGTTTTTTTCCGTGTCACCCTTGAAGATTGGCCCCATGGAACGTGCCCCCGGCTCAGCTTTTGTCCCCCGGCTGCGCCTGCAGCGCTTTGAGCTTGGACATCCTCTCCCCGTGAATTTTTTTGAAGGTTTCCAGCAGGTGGGCCGGCGGAGTGATGCGTTCTTCTTCCGGTTTTTGCGCGAGGGCCAGGGCTTCTTCGGGGCAAACGGGAACGCAGACCCCGCAACCGATGCACCGTTCGGGCATCAACAGGGCTTTTTCATGGTCCAGCCGGAGCGCATCCATGGGACAGGAGGCGGCGCAGGCGCCGCAGCCGCTGCAAAGGCTTTCGCTCAGTTGAGCCACGAAATTGCAGGCCACATACTGGCCCGGATTGGGCAGGACTTTCAGGTTTTTCAAAATCTGGCAGCAGCAGTCACAGCAGGTGCAAATGTTGACAATGCTCTGAGCGTTGGAAGGCTGGAGCACCAGTCCGTGCTCTTCGGCGCTGGCCAGTATCTCCAGTGCTTCGTCCGTGGAGATGGGGCGGCCCAGGCCATTTTCTTCATAATAGGTGGCGCCGTTTCCAAAGACAAGGCAGGTTTCCATGGGTTTGCCGCAGCCCCCTCCTGTCAGTTGATGCTCCTTGCGGCAAATGCAGGGCGCCACCACGATTTTTTCCTGTGCGCGGACGAGCTGGCGAGCTTTCTCGTAGGGCATCACCGCCTGCCCCGATGGAAGGGCTCCGGAAATGGGAATGGTGCGCAATTGGGGCGTGCTGGCCTGGTGTTTCCTGTGGAAAAAATGGGGAAGATATTCGTTCACATCCCTGATGAGATCGGGGTCCAGGTCGTTCACGTGGTACTCCCATATGCCGATGACGAATTGTGCGGCCATGTAGCGGAATTCGCTTCCCTTTCGAATTCTGAAAATCAGGCCTTTTTTGGACATGGCAAAGAGATGCTCTTCCAGTTCCTTCGGGTTCCACCGGCTTCTTTCGGCAATCCTGGGAGCCTTCTCGGGGCGCAGAGTGACCAGCTGGGCAACCTCCGCTTCCAGGGGAGTGAAGAGGCGTTTGAGAATGCGTATTTCGACGCCCGTGGCTGTTGAAGGAAAGCCTGCGGGAAGGCGGTCAAGGTGTTCGGCCAGACGTTCGTACACATCATCCTTTGGGTGGATCATCACAAGCCTCCTGTTGAAAGGGCAACGCAAAGGTGACCGGGCCACCTGTTTCCAGTGGAATTCCCCCTGCGAAGGCACTCTATGGCGTGTGGCGAAATTTGCACGGTTTTTTACCATGGGCTCAAAAGAAAATTTGGGTTAATTATAATCGATTGCACAATGCTCTACCTTTTCCAGGAATGAAAAACAAGACGAGCGCCAAAAGAAAGGTTTTCCCTTGGTTGAAACCGTTGCCGGATGCTTTCAGTTTGATGTGGTTGCAGGGGATGTGCAGGGCAACCTGAAAAAGGTGAAAGAAGGACTTCTTCGAATGAAGGAGAAGGGATGCAGTCTGGTGGTTCTTCCTGAAATGTGGTCCTGCGGCTTTCATTATGCCCGGTTGCGTCAAATGGCTCTTGAAAGCCCTGGCCTTGAGGAAGAGCTGAAAACGCAGGCTCAAAAACTGAACCTGGTGATCACGGGAAGCCTTCCCCAACTGGAGGGCGGCCGCATCTACAATGTGGCCCATGTCATAGACGGGGATGGACGGATGGCCGGGCGGTACCGCAAAATCCATCTTTTCACCCATGCTCAGGAGCACCTTCACTTTTCCCGGGGGGAGGAAACGCTGGTTTGCGCCACTTCCGCGGGCAGAGTGGGCGTCATGATATGTTACGACCTGCGCTTTCCGGAACTTGCGCGCAAACTGGCCCTGGAGGGTGCGGAAATCCTCTGTGTTCCAGCCCTGTGGCCCAGGGCAAGGGTTGAACACTGGTCCCTTTTGCTGCGGGCCCGAGCCCTGGAAAATCAACTTTTTGTTGTGGGCTGCAATGGCACGGGAGGTGGCGGCAAGTTGAAATATGGAGGCCGTTCGGCCATCGTCTCCCCTCGGGGGATCGTTCTTGGACAGGGAGAAGATGATGAAGGGTTCTTTCACGGGACGCTGAAACCCGGGGAACTGGAAGATTTCCGAAGTCAGATTCCCTGCTTTCAGGACAGGCTGCCGGGCATCTATGGCATTGTGTGAGCCCGGTCTTTTGCTCTTTTCCAAGGGTTTATTTTCCAAAGGGAAAAGGAAAAAGCAGGTCTTGTTTGAGATTTGCGGGATTATCTGTTACGAAGATCATTCGCAGAAGCAGAGAACATTGTCGAGCAGATTCCAATGGGAGTGAAAAAGAATGGTGGAAAAGGATATGAATCAGTTGGCCCCCGGAGAACAAGCTCCTGGTGTGCCCATGCGGAATCCCTATATCATGAAGTTCTGCAAGGCCCTCGTGGAAAAGAAGGGGGAAACTCACGAACCGGAGGCCATGCAAAAGCTTCTGGAAGACATGTATGGCCTCTTTGAATTCCTCCTGGGACAAAACATGATCAAGGCCCTTCCCGACGGAGTTCGGGAAGAGTATCTCAAAATGGCCAATGATCTGCAAAATCTTTCCTATGAGAAGATTGGAAATGTTTTTGACAAAAATGTTCCCGATTACGAGAGTGTCATGAAGGAGACCATGAGACAGTTCACCACGATTTTTATGAAAAACCGTCAATTCAAGGCTGCAGACCACATGCCTCAATGAGGTCGGAAGGGTGGGGCTCCCTTGTCATTTTGTGCACAAGTGGTTAACTAATTCTTGGTGTGGCAACGTTTGAACAGAAAGTTTCCTTTGCCCGTTGGCATGAGGTTCACGGAGCCCACTCTGAATCCCGAGTCTGTTTTTTTCAGAAAATAATCATGAAGATGCAAGAGGAGACACCAATGGAAGACAAGAGTCTCTGCCCCCATTGCGGCGAGAAAATGAAAAAGTGGAGTGTTCCACCCATGTCCACGTGGAGTGCTGAATATTTTTACGTGTGTTTCAACGATGAATGTTCCTATTTCGTCCGTGGCTGGAAGCACATGGAGGACACCACTCGGTCTGCCTGTTCGTACAGACACAAATACGATCCTGAAACGGGCACATCGGGGCCCCTTCCCGTGTGGTCCGACGAAGCAGCTCGGTCGCAAATCATGGAAGATTAAAATTCCGCCGGTTGGCGCTCAACCGTAATGCCTGACGAAGCTGCAGTCCTTTCGGGATTTTGCAGTGTGAACTGAAAAATGAGGATTCCTTCCGGAATCCTCATTTTTCTTCATGGACTCAACGAAAGATGAACCGGGGGCGAGAGGGGGCGGTTCGGGCATTTCCGCCCGGCTTTTTTGTGCATGGAAGGGATCTGCTCTTCAGCGGGCCTTTTTGTATTGCTCCCGCATTTTGAGCACTGGGTCGCCACATAAGGAAAACCTGATCCACCTGAAAGAAAGCCTCAAAAGATCTTCATCCCTGGACTCAATGGCGTCCAATTCCTTCCTGTCCAGTTCAAAGATATCAATGAACCGGCCGGACAGTATGAACCTTTTGAACTTGTCCAGGTCGTAGCAGGCCAGGAAAAACATTTGCTGCTGCCTGGAAGAAAGGGGCTTTCCCTGGTTCAGTCTCGGATGGGTGAGGATTTCCATCCACTGGTTGTTCATGTGGTGATAGGATTCGAGCCCCTGATCCTTGATCCATTCCTCCACCGTCCACTGCTGATTTTCCTCGAAACCCCGGCAGTGCTCTTCGTGCAGAACATAATAATCCTCCTGCACCCGGCCATGGCCGCGGTGCATTCGGGAAGCCCGTGCGATGGGGTAGGTCCTGCAGGCTGCGGGCCGGTCTTCATAGACAATGCAGCCCTTTTGTGACACGAAGGGACAGGTCTTTCTCTCGTCCGTTTTCATTTCCAGAAAAACCATGGGGAAGCCCCTCTGCTCATCGAATTCCGTCCTCGTGTGAACTTCATGGAAATCCGATGCATCGAGGGCGAGACGCTTCTTGAGACGCAAAACGTCATAAGGCGTGAGAAGAAGCTTCAAATCCCGGCAGCACTCGGTGAAGCAGGGCACTCCCGGGTGGCAGGCAAAGGAAAAAGTTTCATCCGCAAGGGGTTTCAACAAGCCTTGAATTTCTTCCGGCGCTGTGTACTCCAGGGTCATTTGGCAATCCCCCTTTGACTTTCGTCATCAAAAATGAATCAAAACATGCTGAGCAGTTCTTCGGCCTGAAGGTTCACATACTGGAACGCCAGCTTCAGCAGGGCCTCGTCATCCTCCTGTGCCTCCAGGAGCAAAGCCTCGTCCAGTTCATAGAAGGAGACGAACTTTCGGTCTTTGAGCAATTGGGCGAAACGGTCCAGGTCATAGGCCAGAAAAAGCAGTTTTCCCAGGCTGGCGCCGAGGCTCTTTTGGGGTTTGAAGCCGGGGGGCAAGACCTGTTGAAAAGCCTGCTCCATTTCCACATAAGGCTGCACTCCCTGGTTTTCCAGGTATTCGCCCACCGTCTGAACGTTGGGTTCCAGGAGGCCGAGACATTTCTCGTGATTCACGATGAGATGGTACTCTCCTTCCCGGTTTCCCAAATCGAGAGGGTACATGCGGCACGCCCAAGGGCGATCGCTGTAGACCCTGCAGCCCTCAGGAGTCACAAACTGGCAGTAAAGGTTCTGGGAATTCATGGCCAGCTGAACGACGGGAATGCCCGTGGAGCCGGCCAGAAAGTGCTGTGTGTGGCGGTGGAGAAACTCGCCGGAACTCAGCCCAAGGGCTCGCCGAAGTCGGAGAATGTCATAAGGGGTGAGGTAGATGTTCACATCCCGGCAGCATTGGGTGAAACACGGCAGGGTGTCTCCACAGGCGAATTTGAAGGTGCTCTTCTCAGTGAGAACGGGTTTTTCCATGGACGATGTTTGCTGGCTCATGAATCTCCTCAACAGTTTTGGGGAATCACCGGTCAATGAGAGAGGGGAGCCTTGCTCTCATTGAAGCGGCAACGGGTCCTGGCGGTCCTCTGCGTTTTGAAAGGCATGAATTCATGGCTGGAGATCAACCTATGAGGGACACCTTGAAGTTTTTGAAGGTGGGTTCTCCGTGGACGAGCTTCTCCGCCAGGGAGAGGGCCTGTCCGTCCCTGCAGGCCAGGAATGTGCAATCACATTTTCGGTCACAGGCAGCGCAGTAGAAGTCCTCACCCAGTTCACTGCCGCAAAAACAGTGGGGTTCCATGACGAGTTGGTCGTTTTCCCAGTGGACAATGAAATAATCCTGCCGTTCATTCTTCAGGTCTTCGAGCTTTATGGGCATGGGTTTGTCTTTCTTTCTCAGATGCTGTGGATGCGCATTGAAGGCTTTCAAGGAACCTTTCATCCACATCAGGGGTGAGCAAAAAAACGGGCGGCTCCCCGAAGAAGATGTTTGCCGCCCGTTTGCTCTTGACACAGTTTGAACCGTTTGGAGTCTAAGGGAGCGCTTCCGCCAGGAGCTCAGCCAGTTCGATGATTTCCAGGTCGTCCTGTTTTTCCAAACTCTTGCATGCATCCGTTAACATATTCACACAGTAGGGACAAGCGGTGGCGAGCATTTGGGCTCCCTTTGCTACGGCGTCCTGAATGCGCAATTCCCCGAAACGCTCTCCCACCGGCGCCTCCGCCCATATGCGGCCTCCACCGCCGGCACAGCAAAGGCTCGAAGCTTCCCTTCTTTGAAGCTCCTGGGGAGTGAGTCCGGAAACCTGTTTCATGAGATTCCTGGGGGTGTCGTAAATGCCACTGTGCCGGCCCAGGTAACACGGGTCATGGAAGGCAACTTTCTTTTGGAGGCTTTTGGGAAAAGAAAGTTTTCCTTCATTGACGAGCTGTTCCAGGAGCTGGGTGTAGTGCACCAGTTCCCACTGGCCCCCCAATTCAGGATATTCATGGGCAAAAGTCCACAGGCAGTGGGGGGAGGTGGTGATGATCTTTTTCACACCCTTGCCGTTGAAGAGATCCACATTGGATTGGGCGAGATTCAAAAAGAGCTCCTCATCCCCCACTTTTCTCAGGCTCTCGCCGCAGCAGCTCTCCTCTGTGCCGATCACGCCGAAACTCACTCCCGCATGCTGCAGAAGGCGCACGATGCTGCGGGCTGTTTTGGTGCTCCTGGGATCGTAGCAGGAATGGCAGCACACATAAAGAAAGTACTCTTTGTCCGGACCGAAGGAGGGCAGTTCCAGGTCCCCGGCCCAGTCCATGCGTTTTTCCCTGGGCCCGGACCAGGGGTTGCCGTTGGCATGGGCACTCCCCAGAATGGGCCGCAAGCTGGCGGGGGCCATGCCTGCGCCCACCAGGCTGGCCCGCATTCCCCGCACGTTGTCGACAATCTTCACGCCCCTTGGGCAGTTGGTCTGGCACATGCTGCAGGTGGAGCAGGCGAAAAGGATGGTTTCATCTTCGAAGCCTTCCATGCCCATCTGTCCCAGGCGCTGCATGTGACGAATGTTGAATTTCTCGCTGGTTTCACCGGGCACAAGCCGCCACGGGCACAGGTTGGTGCACAGACCGCACTGCATGCACCAGTTGAGGGTGTCGCCCCCCATCTCGGCAATGTATTCTCTCATTTCCAGAGAAACGATTTTGGGTTCCATGTGTTGACTCCTTGAACAGACCGCTCTTTTTTTCTTCGAGAACCGGAACGGTCGTTGACCGATAGACTGAAGAAAACTCTCTCAGAAGCCTTTGTAGGGATTGGGGCCCAGTTCCTGAACACGTTCCGCGAAGGCATCGAGGAGCCGGGGCAGCTCCGTGTGATCGGTGATGGACACCTGTTCCACGCGCACCCTTTCCGATTCGAGCACCAGGCGGTTGAGTGTTTCCTGAATTTTCGACATGCGGATATTGGCCAGTTCGCTGCCCTTGATGAAGTGGCACTGGTAATCATCCCCGTGCTTGCATCCCAGGAGAAGAATGCCATCGATGCCCTTGGAGAGAGCGTCGGCGATCCAGATGAGGTTGATGGATCCGAGGCACCTCATGGAAATGACCCGCACCCATGCGTTGTGTTGCAGTTTTCGTATGCCGGCCATGTCAAGAGCCGGGTAAGCGTCATTTTCGCAGGCCAGCACCAGAATTCGCGGTTTTTCCTCGTACTCGTCGGGCACATGCATGCTTTTGATGACGTTTCCGATCATCCCCACGGAATAGTTCTTAAAGGAAATGATGCGTTCCGGACAGGCTCCCATGCACACACCGCACCTTCGGCAACGGGTGGGGTTGGGAAGGGGGTTGGCCTTTTCATCCTCGTTGATGGCGCCAAAAGGGCACTCCTCCGTGCATCGTTTGCACTGCGTGCACCTCTGCATGAAGAATTCCGGGTAGCTCAAATCTCCCGAACGGGGATGAAGGGCTTTGCCCTCGGGAATCATCTCCACACACTGAATGGCTTTGAGAGCCGCTCCCGTGGCATCGGACATGGCCGTCGCGTAATCCATGGGTGCGCGGACCGTTCCCGCAGGGAAGATTCCCGTTCGCCTGGATTCATAGGGAAAGCAGATGAAGTGCGAGTCGGGAAAACCATATTTCAGGGTGGGCAGTTCAGGTCCCTGGCGGTACTGAAGATTGAGGATGTTGGAGGCACGTATGGTGTCCACGGGGATGGCAGCTTCTTCCCCTTCCTGAGGGGACTGGGCCATGAAGGCTTCGCCAAAGGCGGTGGAGGGGACCATTCCTGTGGCCAGGACAACGAGATCCAGGGGTTCTGTCATGACGGGGGAACCCGTGAGCACGTCGTCGGCGGAGAGGACCAGCTGTCCCGAGCCGTCGTCTTCGACGCCTGTGACCGTGCCGCGCACAAAAAAGGCGCCGTCTTTCTGCAGCTGCTTGTAGAGGAGTTCGTAAGTGCCGTGAGCGCGAATGTCTTTGTAAATGACATAAACGGCGCTCTCGGGGTTGGCCTCCTTGAAGTACCGGGCCTGCTTCAAAGACTCCACACAGCAGGCGGAAGAGCAGTAGGGAAGGTGTTCGGGGTCCCGTGAACCGGCGCAGAGGATGAAGGCGACGCTGTTGACGGGGGCTTCATTGGAGGGCCTCTTCACCGAATTGCTTTGGAACATCTGTTCCAGTTGAGGGGCGGTGATCACGTCAGGAAACTGGCCGAAACCGAGGTGTGAAAGTTTTTCCGGAGGATAGGGCACTGAACCGCTGGCCAGAACGATGGCTCCCACCCTTTCCTGGACCTGGCTTCCATTTTGCGTGATGTGCACATGGAACATGCAGGGTGCCCCGGAGATTTGAGAAACCTGGGCCCCCGTGAGGACTCTCAGGTTGTCCAGGGATGAAAGGGCTTCCACGCGCTGAGGGAGATCCAGGTCCAGGGGCGATTCGTAGGGGGGCACGTGGGGTGGCAATTTGAAAAGGTTCCTGGCATACCCTCCCAGTTGCTCCTCTTTTTCGACCAGCACCACTTCGTATCCCCCTTTGGCGGCTTCCCATGCTGCGGTCATTCCCGCAAGCCCCCCGCCGACCACAAGGATTTTTTTGCTCAGATCCTCCCCCACGAATGGAGTGCAGGGGGAGGATTCCCGTGCGCGGACAATGCCCATGCGCAGGTAATCCTCGGCCATCATCTGCGTGTCTTCATCCTGGGGTGAATGGGACCAGGCCACCTGCTCCCTGAGATTCACACGCTCCAAAACCTTGTCCTCGGGAAAACGGAAAACATCGGTCATGACCCTGGGAGAACATGCGGCGATGACCAGCGTGTCCACCGCTCCCCCCTGAAGATCCTGCTGAATGGATTCCAGGCCTTCCTGGCTGCAAAGAATGGGATTCCGGCGGCACGTGGAAACCTGGAATTCGGCTGTGGCCACATCAGCCAGAGCTTCAATGTCCAAAGCGTCACCGAGGCCGCAACCCGTACAAATGTAGACTCCAAGCTTTTGGCTCATGGTTTTTTTCACCTCCTGCAGGCTTGAATGGCTTTGAGAACGGCCGCCGTGGCATCCTGTACGCTGGTGGCCACATCTGTGGGACGACAAACGCAGCCTGCGCCAATGATGCCCGAGGAATTTCCGCCTTCGAGAAGGAAGCCATTGTCGTCCACGGGGACTTGAGCCGGAACGGGATCATGGGCCGTGGCCGGAACCATTCCCGTGGCCAGGACAGCAAGGTCGAACTGGTCTCTGAGGATTTTGCCCGTCGTCTGATCTTCCACCTGCACGGTGACAAGACCCGTGGAAGGATCTTCAAAGACTTCGCCCGGTTTCCCCTTGATGAGGGTCACGTTTTCGTGGGCCTGGACCCTGTTGAAAAAGTCCTCGAACTTGCCCAAAGCGCGGATGTCGATGTAGAAGAGGGTGACCTGGGCCTGGGGGTTCTGGTCGAGGAGGTAAGTGGCCTGTTTGAGGGATGCGAGGCAGCAGATTCCTGAACAGTAGGCAAGGTGGTTTTCATCGCGTGAGCCGGCGCACTGAATGAAAGCCAGTTTGTTCACCTCTCCCCCGTCGGAGGGGCGTTTTATCTTGCCTTGGGTGGGGCCGCAGGGAGAGGCGATCCGTTCCATCATGACGTTGCTGATGACGTTCTTCGCCTGTCCGAAAGAATAGTAGGGAATCTTGTCCGCAGGGTAGGGGTTCCACCCTGTGGCCCAAATGATCGCCCCCACCTGAAGGTCGAATTCCTGAGGCTTCATGTCCAGTTCAACGGCTCCGTAAGGGCAGGCCTGTTTGATTTTTTCCGCCTCGGGAGTCCCCAGGATTCGGGGATCGAGCACATACCGCAGAGGAAAGGCGAAATCGTGGGGCAGGTAGGCGGCTTTGACGTGGCTCAAACCCAAATTGAAGGGGTCTGGAACTTCCGTTTCCGCAGCCAGGGAGCATTCACCGCAGGCGGTGCACTTGCTGTTGACGTAGCGGGGGTTGATTTTGATGGTGACGTCCAGTTCTCCCGGCTCTCCCTGAATGCCCGTCACCTGAGCCATGGTGAAAAACCGGATGGAAGGGTTGTTTTTCAACCGGCGAAAGTTGATTTCCAGTCCGCAGCTGGGGGGACAGAGTTTGGGAAAATATTTGTTCATGCGGGAAACGCGCCCGCCAAGGTATGGCTCCCTCTCCACGAGATAGACCTGCATTCCGGCCTCCGCAGCCTCGATGGCTGCACTCAGGCCGCTCATGCCGCCTCCCACCACCAGGACTGAGCGATTTCCCTTTTGCACTTGGACCATTACCGTTCCTCCATGGTCTTGTCTTCAAGACGGTTTTGCGAGGGGTTATTGAGACCCTTCTGGTCGTAAGTGAAAATGTGGTTCATGTGAAAAAATGTTTAAAGCAACTCTGCAAATTAACGCACCATTTGCATTTATTTCAACACAAAAGTGGATTCGAGAGGGTCAAAGCCCCTGGGAAAGGCTGCGGTGAAGGGCGGGCAAGTGCCGGAAAGAACGGCCGATGCCGCGGACAGGGAGGACAAAAGAAAAACCCCGAGCACCGGGGGTGCTCGGGGGTGTGTCACGTGCTCAGAACCGCATTAGCAGATGTTGACCACGGGTTTCTTCATCATGTTCCATTCGCCGGTCTGAGGATTGTACACGGAGTTGACGAAGCACTTCCAGTTCGCTTCATCCATGTCGGGATAGTCGGCGCGGAAGTAGTATCCGGGCCAACGGCTCTCTTCACGGAAGAGGACGTGACGGAGGTGGCTTTCGGCAATCCACATGCGGTGGGTGTTTTCCCAGGCGCGGAGGAGCTCGTGCAGGTCCTCAGCTGCCAGCTTGACAGAGTCTTCCTTCAGCATTCCAAGGAGTTCAAGGCCTCTCTCGAGCAGTGCCTTGTTGGTCTTGAACTGAGCGGAAACGCCCGCGCAGTACTCGTCCATGATCTTCTGGAGACGGAACATGAACATCTTGGGTTTGATGAATTCATGGTTGATGTCGGGATCGCTGGAAACGGAAGCGTACTGCTCGAAACGAGCCAGGGGAGCCAGAATGGTCTCCTTCCACTTGTTGACGGTGGCGTCGTCGACGGTGGGAGCAGTGTTGTTGTCCAGGATGTAAGCAATGGCGCCCTTGGCGGCAATGCGGCCTTCGGCGTGGGAGCCAGAGGAGAACTTGTGGCTGGAGGCACCGGAGCCGTCACCCGCGGTGAAGAGGCCCTTGACGGTGGTCATGCCCACGTACTGGCCGACTTTTTCCCAGTCTTTGGCATATTCGGGAGGCATGACATCGGAAGCGCCGCACACCCAGGCACCGGAGGCGCCGGAGTGAGAACCGATGAAGTAGGGCTCTGCAGGAGCGATTTCAGAAGACTTTTCTTCGGGCTGAATGTCCATGCCGGCCCAGAGGAGCGCCTGGCTGATGGTCATGTCGAGGAAGTCTTCCCATGCTTCCGCTTCCAGTTCCTTCATTTTCTTCTTGAAGGCCTTGGGATCGTCCTTGTACTTGGCTGCCAGGTTGGCAATGGCCTCTTCCGTTCTCATGAAGATGGGGCCTTTGCCGTCCATGATGTCTTCCATGCCGAGCCAGTTACGCAGGTTGGCGGGCATGGGTTTGGCGAGGCCGTAAGGAGCCCACTTGGGCAGTTCGTCTTTACGGGTCACCATGTACTCTTCGCCATGGCAGTTGGTGGCCCGGGACTTGAACAGGAGGAACCAGGCGCCTACAGGCCCGTAACCGTCTTTGAAGCGGATGGGGATGAAGCGCACTTCCTGGCTGGTCATTTCCGCGCCGGCCCTGATGGTGAAGTATGCGGTGGAGCCAGCGTTCCAGGGAGGATACCATGCACGGCCGAGGCCTTCACCCACGGAGCGGGGACGGAATACGTGAACGGCGCCGCCCATGAGAGCCATGGTGGCTTTTGCCAGAAAGACGTAGAACTTGTTTTCGCGAACGCTGAAGCCCACGCCGCCAATGCATTTGTCGCCGTCCATGAGGGGCTCGACGATGAAGACGCGCTCATAGAGCCAGTCTTTGTAGCCGGCTTCGTTCATGGCGTTCTTGGCAGCTTCTGCGACGATGACCTTGTAGGATTCGCCGTTGATCATGATCTGCCAGCGGCCTTCGTGAACATACTCGCCGTTTTCATCTTTCCAGATGGGAAGGCCCCATTTTTCGAAAAGGTGAACGGAGGAATCCACGTGGCGGGCGATGTCGTACACGAGGTCTTCACGGGAGATGCCCATGAGGTCCTGGCGCACGTAGTGCACGTAGTCTTCCAGAGTGTTTCTGTTCTTGCCGTAGGCGACGTACTGGTTGATGGCGGAAAGACCCATGGCGACGGCGCCGGAGCGGTCCATGGCGGCCTTGTCCACGACGGTCACTTTGAGGTTGTGCTTCTTTGCCCAGTGAGCGGCCTCAAAGGCGGCGCCAGCTGCTGACATACCGCCACCGATGATCAGCAGGTCGGTGTTGACGACTACAGTTTCGAAATTAGCCATATTCTAAAACCTCCTGTGGAAAAAGGGTTGCTTACTTCTTCAGGGTGGGGAAAGTGTCCTGGCCCATGGACTTGGGTTCCGTACAGAGCATGGGGCTCCTGATGTCGTCCGTTTCTGTCGGCCAATCGGCGGGGAAGGGAACACACTGGCCTTCAGGGGTGGTACGGATGGGGAACTTGAAGCGTTTGACCATTCCACCGCGGAATTTGACCGTCCACATGATGTCCTGGGAGCCGCGAAGGGGAACACAGGAGGCGCCCATGGGAACGAAGTCGGCGTAACCGCGCACGTCCACTGCCTGCTGAGGGCAGATCTTCACGCAGTTGTAGCACTCCCAGCACATATCAGGAGCGCGGTTCCAGGCTTTCATTTTCTCTTTGTCGAGGACCATGAGATCCTGGGGGCAAATGTACATGCATGCGGTCTTGTCCTGGCCCTTGCAGCCGTCGCACTTCTCGAGAATTACAAAACTTGGCATAACTGTCCTCCTAAAGGTTAATACGCATCATTGGCCTGCGGTGAACACGCTCTGTTAATGTGACTGACTTCAGTGACGCACCTCCCTTCTTCCGGCAGGCCTGCCCCACACGAAAGATTTGGAAAGTTCGTTGAAGGGCAGACCATCCTTCCGATTCCTGACGTTTTGCACTTACTGGCTGTTTACTTCTTTTTAAAATCGCCCGTGGCGGCACCGTGAAGCTTGACTTCCACCTTTTCCTCGAGTCCTGAGTAGTAGGCCTGAAGAACCTTGACAACTTCGGGACGGGAAAATTCCTTGGGAAGTTCGCCTCCTTCTGAAAGGGTTTTGCGAACCATGGTTCCCGAAAGGAGCAGACGGTCTTCCTTGCTGTGGGGGCAGGTCTTGAGAGAGGCCATGCCCTCGCACTTGAAGCAGTGGAAGGTCCAGTCGATCTTGAGGGGCTCCAGCTGCAGTGCGCCCTCGGGAATGTCGTCGAAGATTTTCTGTGCGTCAAAGGGGCCGTAGTAGTCGCCCACTCCGGCATGGTCGCGGCCCACGATGAGGTGGCTGCAGCCGTAGTTCTGGCGGAAGGTCGCGTGAAGAAGGGCTTCGCGGGGGCCTGCGTAGCGCATTTCCGCGGGGTAGCCACCCTGAATGACCGTGTCTTTCACGAAGTAGTTTTCCACGAGAACATCGATGGCTTTCACGCGCACATCGGCGGGAATGTCGCCCGGTTTGAGCTTGCCCACCAGCTGGTGAATGTAAAGGCCGTCGCTCACTTCCACGGCGATCTTGGCGAGGAATTCATGGCTGCGGTGCATGGGGTTGCGCAGCTGAAGGGCTGCAACTCTTTGCCAGCCTTTTTCCTCGAACATTTTGCGCGCTTCCGCAGGACGCTGGTAGATCTCGGCGAACTGGGTCGGATAGAAGCCTTCGCTCAAAACCTTGACGGGGCCCGCCAGGTTGATTTCTTTTTGAGCCATGACGCTGGCAACGCCCGGGTGGCCTTCAGCGTCGTTGGTCCAGAAAACACTCTTGCACTCATGTTCCTTGTCGATGGTGTACTTTTCCGTGACCTTCATGGTTCCCATGATTTCATCTTTGTTGTCGGGGTCGATGAGGGCCACTTCTTCGTTGGCGCCAATGCTGTCGGCGAGGGCTTTGTCGGCGGAGAGGGTGATGGGGACCGGCCAGAACTGACCGTCGGCCATGAGATACTTGTCACACACGCCCTTCCAGTCGTTGTAAGTCATGAAGCCTTCGAGGGGGGTGAACGCGCCAATGCCGAGCATGATGAGGTCGGATGTTTCACGGCTCGTCATAGGGACCTTTTTCAAGGTTTTTGCTTTTTCCAGCTCAGCCTTCAACTCTTCGCCCTGGAGCAACAACGGTTTGAGTTTTCCTTCTTTCCCGAGGGGGGGAACCAAGCCTTTTCTTGCCATGCCATATTCTCCTTCGATTGTTTACAGTATTGAGCCGTACCTTTCACTCGAACATGCTTGTGCAATTAGTTGCAAGGTGATTATAGAGATGGGTCAATAGAAGTCAAGGGAAAAATATGCACATTTTCACAAGCGGCAAAAAGCGGCAAAGGCCCCTGTGAAGCACCCTTCTCTTTACTTTTCCCGAAGACGACCTGCCGGTCAGTGTGAAACGGGAATTTACCTAGCATTGTACAGGGTCGAAACACAAGAGGAAAATGGAGGGGACGGTGGGGGATGGTTCCTTTGCAGCGCCACCTGGCTTCAGGTTCCCCCTCCTGCGGCAGCTGAGTCCCTCCTTTTCCCCTGATTTTGAATCGGAACGGTTTCCTGGAGGAAAGAAATGGCGTTTGACAATGAAAAGACCATTTCCTATAACCGGACAAATCTCTCAGGAGTCTTGTGCCATCGTATGGGGTGGCCGGACAAAGGAGCGTTTTTTCCTGCATTGTTCAAAACACATGAACGCAAGGACGGAGAAAAGGGAGCCATAAACTCCGGGGCCTTTTCCTTCAGATGACGAAGGCTTCTCGCGTGGGTGGCCGGGTTTTCCTGAAGGATAGAGTCCATGCCGTCACCTGCTCCATCTTTACTACTTTTGTCTTTTGGCTTTCAAAATGATGATGATCCATGTAGGAAACAGAATGATCCATAAAAGCCTGGCACATCTTCGAACCGATCAGCAGCAGGGCAAGCACACGAGGGGGTGCATTGAAGGGCCCCGCAAAGGGTAAACGGGTGCGCTGCTGCTATTTCGCATTCGGCTTGCCAGTGATCGATCAGGAAATCCGCGTTTCTCATCAATATGGAGGATCAGATGCAACAGGCAGTCATTGTCGATGCTGTACGAACCCCGGTGGGCACTTTCGGAGGGTCTCTGAAGGGCATTTCAGCAGTGGATCTGGGCGTGATCGCCCTGAAAGAGGCACTCAGCCGCTCCAGACTCGAGGGCTCTCAGGTGGACGAAGTGGTGCTGGGAAATGTGCTGCAGGCGGGACTGGGGCAGAATCCCGCACGTCAGGTGAGCATTCGCGCAGGGCTGCCCCATGAAGTGCCTGCATTCACCATCAACAAGGTGTGCGCTTCGGGGCTGAAATCGGTCTTCCTCGCGGCACAGTCCGTCATGCTGGAGGACGCTGAGGTGGTGGTTGCCGGGGGCATCGAAAACATGAGCCGGGCCCCCTATGCTCTCAATGAGGCGCGCTGGGGGCAGCGCATGGGGGACAGCAAGCTGGTGGATCTCATGATTTACGATGGCCTCTGGGACGCATTCAATGGATACCACATGGGCAATACGGCGGAAAATGTGGCGCAGAAATTTGGAGTGAGCCGGCAGGACCAGGACGAGTTCGCCCTGGCCAGCCAGGAAAAAGCGGAAGCTGCCATCAAAAGCGGGCGCTTCAAGGATGAGATCGTGCCCGTGCCCATCCCTCAGCGCAAGGGGGATCCTGTCCTCTTCGATACGGACGAGCACCCGAGAACGGGCACCACTCTGGACGGCCTCTCAAAGCTCAGGCCCGCATTCAAGGCCGACGGGACAGTGACGGCGGGCAACGCATCGGGCATCAATGACGGTGCGGCCATCATCATGGTGATGTCCGAGAAAAAAGCCAGGGAACTGGGTCTCAAACCCCTCGCCTTCATCCGCAGTTATGCTTCGGGAGGAGTGGATCCCGCCATCATGGGGGTGGGTCCCGTGAGGGCGAGCCGCATCGCCCTGGAAAAGGCCGGCTGGTCGGTGGGCGAACTGGACCTGGTGGAGGCCAACGAAGCTTTTGCCGCACAGGCCATTGCCGTGAACAGGGATCTGGGCTGGGACCTTTCCAAGGTCAATGTCAATGGAGGCGCCATCGCCATCGGC
>PXBG01000075.1 GCA_003566995.1 Syntrophobacteraceae bacterium | reverse complement strand
TCCCCTCAAAAGATAGGTGTTGCAGTTGTTGGCGCTCATGGATTTCCAGAAAAACGCGTGCACCCCTTCAATGATTTTCATAAGCCATTCCCTTCATGCTGAAAAGCGGTCACAGAACAAGTCGCTTTCATTGACCCGCTTCCGTTCTGCCCCTTTTGCCGGTGAGAGAGATTTTCGGGGAACGCAGAAAAAAAAACTCCCGCCCGTCACCTTCACCGCCGCTCCTGGTTGAAAGTTTCTCTCAGCAGGCTTTTGAGCCTGTGGATACTTGAAAACTCTCCTGAACCTCCCGAAAGGCGGGGGATCTAAAAGACGGAAAGCCGCCTGTTGAGGCGGCTTTCCCATGGAAAAGGCCATCAGCCTTTCCCCTTGAAACTTGGGCCGTTGGACCGATTGAGTCATACAACCAGAACTCAACGGAATCTTTGGCACCATCACTCCATCCATCCAATCAGTGCCGAAGGATTGCCAGGCGCAAAATATTCCCTTAAAACCATCAAGCTGCCTGCACCGTTATTTTCCGCGGCTTGGCTGCTTCAGACTTGGGCAGGACCAGCTTCAGAACTCCATCCTTCATGCTGGCTTCTATTTTGCTCTGGTCTATCACGTTGGATAAGGTGAACTGCCTGTAGTAATCACCCACCGCATATTCTCTCAACAAAACCGTCCCCTCCGTTTCTTCGGCGGCCACCATTCCACGAATGGTCAGCTGGTCCTTGTTGAGATCGATTTCCACGTTCTCCATGGGAACGCCGGGCATATCCGCCAGCAGCACCAGGGCATTTTCCTTTTCATAAATATCCACCGCGGGAATGAAAAGGGGAACATTGCGCGTGCTTTCCGACGGAGTCTGAACTTCTTTTTTTTCCTGCACTTGCAAATCTTTGTCCGTCATGATTTACCTCCTATTCTTTTCTGACGACTCATGCGAACCCACTAATTCAGCCCCTATTCGGTCTTCACGGTGATCTTGCGAGGCTTGGCATGAGCGGCCTTGGGAAGGACCAGCCTGAGCACTCCGTTCCTGGACTGAGCCGTGACCTTTTCCGAATCCACGTCGGAAGGCAGAGTCACAGCTTTGTGGAAAGTGCCCGGCATTCGCTCCCGCCGATGATACGACACGCTTTCCTCTTCGTCACCCTTTCGCTGCCCTCGAAGCGTCAGCGTGTTCCCTTCCACTGCAATGTCCAGATCCTCGCTCCTGATTCCGGGCAACTCCGCCTCCACGAAAAAACTTTCTCCACCCTCGTAAATGTTCACAGCGGGATAGACACCCGATGACATTCGATGTCCGCCTTCGCCCATGAGGCCCGTGAAGACCCTGTCCATTTCTCTTCTCATCCTTTCAAGTTCCTGAAAGGGATTGGAATAATCGTACAGTCTGGGATAGCGCACAATTGCCATTTTCACTACCTCCTTTCCCGTTGAACAGTCATCCCTTCTTCATGTGCGGGTATCAAATCCACGCACGTACCAACCCCTCACCGCTTTCTGTGAGGAAACATCCTTCTAGATTTTTGCTCCTGTTGAAGGACTTGACCTGCAACCGCATGGCAGGAATTCATACGATGACTCCTTCCATCATTTTTAACCGTCATCGTCTGTTTGAAATAAAAATTAAGATTCGACCACTCAGGTGTCAATACATGAAAAACACTAGAAGTCCTGACCACTTGGAAGCCACCTTCGCACTGTGGGCAGCTGGTGGCTCGTCATGTGGACTCCCATCCATGGGGGGGACCGGAAGACCGATCCAACGAGGCATTCATTTGAAACTCCGGCCTTCTGTTTCCGGGCGCCGGCCCGCATGGGCATCGCCTCCCTCAATACTCCCTTGCCCAAAGCCCCCGAAGGTTTCAAAATAGGCTTGAAAGGTGATGAAGGCTTCCCGGAAACCCCTTTTCTCCGGGCTTTTTCAAATCTTTTTTTCCGATCTCTCGTCGGTTCGCACCCGGAGGACGATCATTCATGAAACGGAAAATGCACAGAACATTTCTCACGGCGATGGTCGCCTGCACCCTTCTCCTCGGAGGGTGCGTCAAACACAGGATCCACATCTTCCCTGACAAAAGCGACCCCCTCAAGGAATACACTCTCGAGGGCAAAGGCCGGGAAAAAATCCTCGTGATTCCGGTGGAAGGATTCATTTCCCACACCGCCCGGCGGGTTCCCTTCCGTTCGCGGCCCAACCTGGTGCAAGAGATCGTGTCGCAACTGGAAAAAGCCAAAAAAGACCCGAGGATCAAAGGACTGGTTTTGAAGGTCAATTCTCCGGGGGGGTCCACTTTTGCCAGCGACGCCTTATACGAGGAGATAAAAGCCTTCAGGGAGGAATCACAGGCCATACTGGTGGTGGCCATGATGGGAACGGCGGCTTCGGGAGGCTATTATATTTCCCTTCCCGCCCATTACATCATGGCACACCCCACCACCGTCACGGGCTCCGTGGGGGTGCTTTTCATGCGTCCTCAGTGGACCCGCTTCATGGACAAGCTCGGCGTTCACGTTGCTGTGGAAAAATCCGGTGAAAACAAGGACATGGGATCACCCTTCAGAGAGGCGTCTTCCGAAGAGAAGGAAATCCTTCGAAAGCTCACCCACTCCCTGGGAGCGCGGTTCCTGGAACTGGTCACCCTCCACCGCAACCTGGACCCGGGGGCGTTGAAAGAGGTGGCCACCTCGCGAATTTTTCTGGCTGAGGAAGCCCTGAAACTGGGATTGATTGACGGAATAGGATACCTGGATGATGCAGTGGAGAAGACCCGAGTGCTGGCGGGATTGGAGCCCGAAGCCAAGGTGGTGGTCTACCGCCGTCAGAAACAGGGCAACGACAACATCTACAACACCTCGGCCGGCACTCCCAGCCCGGGAAGAATCACTCTGACGGACCTCCATTTTCTCGAGTCTCTTCCCGTTTTGCAAAGCGGCTTCTACTATCTGTGGCTGCCCGAAGGGGGAGTGCCCTGAAAAGGCAGCACCCCCGGTTTGAAGCCCGTGAAAACCGGAGGTGCGGGGAAGCTCATTGACCAGCTTCAAGAATGTAGGTGAAAAGGAGTGGAACCACGATGGTCGCATCGGATTCGATCATGAATTTGGGCGTTTCCACCCCCACTTTTTCCCAGGTGATCTTTTCGTTGGGAACAGCGCCCGAATAGGAACCGTAACTGGTTGTGGAGTCGCTGATCTGGCAGTAGTAAGCCCACAGATGAGCGTCTTCCATATCCAGCTCCTGTCTCAAAAGGGGCACCACGGAGATGGGAAAATCTCCCGCAATTCCGCCCCCTATCTGAAAGAAACCCTGGGGATGCTTGCGGCACATTTGCGGATACCACTTCATGAGATTCAACATGTATTCCATGCCGGTGCGCACCGTGTGAACGTTTTTGATGGTTCCCCGCAAGCAATGGGCCGCATAGATATTTCCGAGAGTGGAATCTTCCCAGCCAGGCACGAACATGGGCAAATTCTTCTCGCAGGCAGCCATCAGCCAGCTGTTTGCAGGATCGATCTGAAACTGGGAATCAAGGTGGCCGCTTCGAAGGAGCCTGTAGAAAAATTCATGGGGAAAGAGTCTTTCCCCATCACGATCAGCACGGACCCACTCTTCCTTGATGTGCTCATCGATGCGCTTGATGGCTTCCTCCTCAGGAATGCACGTGTCCGTGACGCGGTTCAGACCCCTTTGCAGCAGCTCCAGTTCATCCTGGGCGGTCAGGTAACGATAATGGGGCACTCGAAAATAGAAGTCATGGGCGACCAGATTAAAAACATCTTCCTCGAGATTCGCGCCCGTGCAGCAAATAGCGTGGACTTTCTCCCGGCGGATCATTTCAGCGAGGGAGAGTCCAATTTCCGCTGTGCTCATGGCACCCGCCATGGAAAGAAACATGTGGCCACCCTGATCCAGATGCCTGGCATAGGCCGCCGCCGCATCCAGAAGCGTCGCAGCGTTGAAATGCCGAAAATGGCGCTTCATGAAGGAAGAAACATTGCCTTGGGTCATTTTCCATTCACCTCTCTTATGATTCTAAAGCAGGTCTGAGGTCCGTTCACGCTATTTGAGGGCCGGAGCGAAACTGCCTTCACAAGCGCCTTCATTCCGGCATCCTCGCGTCGACCAACTCCCCCATTGCTCTCACACCGTGATTGCGAAAGGGGCACAACCGTCCAGAAAAAGGACAGGATGAGCACAAAAACTTCCTGGGCTCATCCCGCGACACGAACGGACAAAAATGCTGCCTCACCCGGAAGCGCATATTTTGCCTCATGTTCCCTCTCATCCTGTTGCGTAACATATCATGGGAAGCTCGTCACCCACCCTTGGCCCGACCCATGACATTTCATAGTGCAAAAAAACCACCCTGAGAGTCAACCCTTGTTTTGAAGACATATCCCCATGCCAGATCCTGAATGGGTCACCCCCACACTCTTCTTCCGGTCCGGTTGAATTTAGCGTATTCTGGGCAAAAGAGGGCGATCATTTGACTTCAATGGTTTCAAAAAAGCCAATATCTCCACAAACCGTGAAGGAGCTTCGACATTGGGCAAGATCTCCGTAGTTCAGTCGGAC
>PXBG01000097.1 GCA_003566995.1 Syntrophobacteraceae bacterium | reverse complement strand
CTTGTCCGCAGCATCGAGCGCACATGGACTCGCTGTTCACCTTTCTGTGTTCACCTTTCTGCTTGAAGAGCAGGTGTAACCTACTGACGATTTCGCCGAGCGGATTATCCGCTTTGCGGTGCTCTCGCGAAACCGAAGCCGGGGACCCACAGCGAAAAGGCCGCCAGTGGGTGGAACAAATCCTGTAGCTCAGGCAGACCTGCACCCTGCAGGGCAAGTCCACCTTCACCACGCTGGTGAATGCTTTCGGCTGTTATTTCAAAGAACAGCAGCCCGAGACCCCTCTTGGATTCGACAGGCAGCCCAGCAATAACCCTGTGAGGGCTTACGTGAAACCATCCTCTCCTTTCATACGATCAGGAGCTTTTTCAATGAGTTTTCCTTCTGTAGCATCTGGCTCCTTACCCCCTGTGTCAGCGTAGTTGTCGTGTGGATGGCTTTTCGCACCGAGCTATTCCTGTGGCAGGCGACACTTTCCAGGCCCGAGATCATTGATCCTGGAATCGGGAGCAAAGTCATGGCCATAAACGAGGCCGGACGAAGGCGGAGGCTGAAGCCCAGCTGAAGATATGTGAATGGCGTCCAGGCTATGCGGATGGCTTGGTTCCGTTTCCTCATCGATGACGTCTCTGGGGGAGGAAAGAAGCGCAGCAAACATGACGACACAATGGAGAAGATGGTTCGCCAATTGCTGAAAAAATCTGCAAAGCCATGGGAGAAGGAAGCTACACTATGATCCCCATGGATACCGGGTTCGTGGATGGGGGGTTCTATGGAGAGAAGTTTTTCGAGGTCTTGAAGGAACTGCAAATCGGCTGCATCTGTGCAGCAAGCGTCTATGGAGGTGCCAAGGATTTCGTTCAGGCAGGGAATTGGCGCTATTGGGGGAGGCGCCACAGAGGAGAGCAGCCATGGGACTTCGCTGAGCTTGAAAGACGCTGGAAGAGGCGTTTCCGTCCCGCTTGCTACTGCTGGACATGAACCGCCCATTTCCCCTGTCCAGAGGCCTGGAGCTGACGTTGACAGATATAAACCATCAACTCTATTTGTAAAGATTGTAAAAGCCACCGGGAACACTCAATTCAGGGGGGTAAAAATTTTGTCACCCTCTATCCACTCCATTCATGCCCTGCATTTTCAAGCAAGTCTTACACCATGGAAACACCAAGAACAGCTAAACCATTGATATTTAAATTTAATAAAATTTAAGACTCACGATAATCCCAACTCTTTTCAGTTTTTGCAGTGAAAACATGTAAAAAAATTCGACAATTAATTGCAGGATCGAAACGGCAGGCAGCGCCCAACAGGCGCTGCACATAAATCTTTGGAAAAAAGTGAGTGATTTTTCGGGCCGGCGGAGACTGTAAAACTTTCTGACATACACAGTGAAAAAACATGCCTGAATATGACTTAAAAATATAATATTAAATAGAAATATTGGATCAGGCCAAAACTGTAAAATCTTCAGACACTCCTCTTGATTGCTGCCCCATCTGCACATCTGCTGCCCGAGAGACCAACCAAGCAGGTTCACCATAAGCAACCACTTACAAAAGGTTATTGCTGAACTGCCTGTCGAATCCAAGAGAGGCCGGGCTGCCGTTCTTTGAAATAACAGTCGAAAGCATCCGCCAGGGTGATGAAGGCGGACTTGCCCTGCAGGGGGGATGTCTGCCTGAGGGAGAGTATCCGTTCCACCCACCGGCAGCCCTTTTCACTGTTGGTTCCCTGGTTGCATTTTCACCAGAGCATTGCGAAGCGGATAATGCCTTCGGCGAAATCATGGCCTGCCGTCAGCGAAAAATGCACGTTGTGAGGGATCACGTACTGGCGGGATAACGGCCAAAGGCCTGTTGCCATATGGGCGGAAAACATGTACAAAAACACTTTACATAAAATGGAACCTTAATCCGTGAACGTGTAAATATTTCTAGACATATCAAGCCACAACTAAGCCATTGAAATATATATTTAATTGCTACATCTTGTCACCTCAAGGGAACTCACTTGGGAGGTGACGCATGAAACGATTTATCCTCGCACAGTCAGACAAGGAATTCTACACTTCTCACTCGGGGCTCGCCCTGGTGGGGCTGTGCCTGAACAGGCTCTGCCTGCTTCCGGACAGGGCAAAGGAGGCCTTTCCACTCAGTCCCGGAAGCAACGGCATTGGTCTTGATGATATTCTCAGGAGCTACGTTGGCCTGCTCAGCCTGGGGCAAAGTGACTAGGAGGCCGTCACGAGCCGCAGGGAGGATGATTACTTCAGAGAAGCCCTGGGGATCAGCAAGGTTCCATCAACCGCAACCCTTCGTCAGAGGCTCAATGAGGTCGCATCTGACTTGCGCCCCCTTGCCGACCGTTGCTCGGCAGAATTCTTGAAACAGGCTCAAGTTGTGATCTGTCCCCTTGATACCGGCCACATTCCCCTGGACTGCGATGTCTTTGCCATGGTTGACCGGCTAATGTGCACCTTTTTTTCTTAGGGCTATTTTCTTAGGGCTACTGGAGTGCGACCAGTGCTGCACGGATCTTCGCGAGTCTTCTGCCCAGTGAACTGAGTGTGCGCTGCACCTGTTCGTTACTGATCTGGCGACGGTACATTTCGAGTTGATGCCGGACGGCTTCAACGGCGCTGCAGATTGTCGGAATTCCTTGATTGGCCGTGTCATTTCGGGAGCCTGGGAGGGTGGGGACGGTATGAACAAGGGCCATTTTATGCCTTGCCTGGTGATACTCGCGCTGGAGGTCCTTTTGAGTAACCTGTACGTAGACCATCGTCATTCGAATGTCCCGGTGGCCCAGGATCTCTTTCAGGGCGGGAAGGCTCATCCCGGCGCGAAGCATGGCTGTGGCAAAGGTGTGTCTCAGTTGATGAGGCCGAACGGGCGGACAACCGGCTCTTTTTGCCGCAAGCTGGAGTGCTTGATGTATTTTCCCGTAATATGCGCTCTTTCCGTTTGGGAGCAGCAGTAAAGGGGGAGATGTGGAATTTGCGGGATCGGTTGTGGCGGGACCGGCCAGGTGAAGGATGCGCTCGAAGGTTTTACGAGCGTCATCGTCCATGGGAACCCAGCGTTCATTGTGGAGCTTGCCCAACGGGACATGAAGCGCCCACTGATTTTCGCCCAGATGACGCATGGAGTCCCTCTTCAGGCGAAGGGATTCGCCGATCCGGATCCCCGTGGCTCGCATCAAAAGAAGGGCATTTGCGAGGAGATCATCGGTTCGCCGAAGCTCGTGTTCGAGAAGTTCGTCAACTTCAAGAGAAAGGGGTTTTGGAAGATATAAATCACGAGGAGGCATGTCTTGGGAAAGAATGAGCCCATGGGCAATGGGATACCCGTTGTCAGCCAGATCACAGAGCAGCCTGCGGATGCAGATGAGAGCGGCAAGGCGAGATCTGTTGGCAAGGGGTGGATCCTCTTCGGCGAGGCTTCGTAGCCAGCCAAGGATGTGGGGGTTGCGTTGAAGGTGTGCGGGAGATTGAAGCTCGGGATGGTTCAGGTGGAGGTAGCGCAGGAGGCGATTGGCTTGCGAGCGGTAGTATTTTATGGTTTTAGGTCTTAGGATAGCCGCCATGACCTGCAACTGTTCCTCAAAGATTCGATGCAGCTCGCAAGCTTGAGAGGTGCTCATAGGACTTCCGGATGCTCTGGGTGGCTTCGGTTGCGCACTGCGCGGTGAAACTCGCACCACACATCCTGGGGGGATAGTTGAACGTAGAGCATGGTGGTGTGGATGTGGGAGTGGCCCATGAGGCGCATGAGGGCCGGAAGCGAGATGCCCGCCCTGACCATGTCGGCGCCGAAAGTGTGTCGGAAGCGATGAGGGTTTGCATGGGTGATCAAACTCCGACGGCGATGGTGACGGAAGATCGTGCGAAGGCCGGCCGGTGTGAGGGGAGAGCCACGGTTGGGACCTTTCAGGACGAGAAAAAGGAAGGGGGAGTTTGACAGGGGTCTTTCCAGGCGAAGGTAGTTTTCGATCACCTTGATCGTTTGCGGATCAAGGGGCAGGAGTCTCTGGCGATTTCCTTTTCCCCGGACGAGCATCTCTTTTTGGGCCAAACGGAGGTCCTCGATCTTCAGGCTGAGAGCTTCGCGGGAGCGCAAGCCATTAAAGAGCATCAAGGCGACAAGGCTCAGATCGCGAAAGGTGCGCAAACTGCTCCAGAACGCAGCAACTTCGGCCGCTGTGAGTGGAATGACAAGATGGCGGGGTATTTTCACCCTGAGCATTTGGAAAACCCGCCGGGTTCGTCCCCGCCGGAAGGGAGAGGGTCTTGAGTTACCTGACTCCTGCGCGATGGCCTGATGGGGCATCTCGCGCCCGTGGTGGAACCGGTACAAACCGTACGCTACGCTGATGCGATGGTTTATGGTTTGAGCTGCGGGTCGCGGATCATGGTTCATTTGGAAGCGGATGTAGTCCAGCAACTTCGCCTGGGTGAGGTCGGCCAACTTGAGCGATGCGGCGCAAAGCCATTGGGCCAGGTTCAAAAGATCATAAGCATAGGCCCGTAATGAGCACGTGGAAAGCCCGCGCATGTGCTGGGCGTCGAGAAAGTCGTTTGCCCAATCCACTCCGTACTCCCGATCTTTAACAAGCTGGTAGGGACTTTGGCTCAAAGACGGCAATGTTTTGAAAAGAACGCTCAAGCCCATGGAAACACTTCCTGCAGTTGGTATTTCCGGTGCGCAGCACCTGCGAGACTCGCGCTGTTTAAGAGATGCACGTGAGCCTTAGGGCGAGCGATCATGGTTTTTCTCCGAGCATCCGGCGGCAAATGTGGTGGATGGTAGCAGGGTCATGCCTTTCCATATCCGTTTGGGTTTTAAGGACAGTCGGCGGGGGATTCCCCTCTGGACCCGGGAGGGAAAGTACCTGAAAAAGTCGGCCGTCAAAGGCGATAAGATCCTTCTTGATGAGGTGATTCCTGGCTTCCAGGTAGTCCTCGATCTGGATTTCCAAAAGGGAACAGATCTTGTCGTAGCTGTAGAATGAAAGTCCTTTCCGATCAGAGACGAGAACAAGAAAGAAATAGAGAAGGAGCTCATGGTGGGAAAGAGAGGCAAAAAAGCCATCCCTGAGGAATCGATGTTCGACGTAGGCGAAGCTTCCTTCAATGGTACGCACGCGCTGAGGAATCAGGGGCTTTTTTTCGATCATGATTTGTCTCCTTTTAGAGAGGAGGCTAACAGGCAAAACCCGAGAAGACCATCGAGTCCTCTTTTGCAATCAGCAGTGATTGGGTTTAACTGATTGGAATGAGTAGAACTTTTTGAGGCGACGCGTCCATTTTTGCAACCAAAGGGAGCAGGTAGAAGGCCCTTGGACCCTTTGGTGGAGCGGGTTTGAACTCGTCCATTTTTGCAATCAGTCGGGATTTGGCGTTCCGATACCCCTGCAAGAGGGTGTTACGTTCGCGACAGGAGGGATGGTCTTGCCTGTATTTTTTGTAGTACCCTGGATGTCGCAGGTGCCATTCACGTTGGCAGTCACGCTGGTTGGCTTTATATTCGGGATCGGCCGCAAGTTTCTCCTTTTGCCACTTGCGCTTCCGGGCGCGCTGACAATCTTTAGCGCTGCAATATCGCTGGTTCTTTACTCGGGGATTCGGGGCAAAAATACGTCCGCAATTTAGGGCGGCACATTGAATCTTTCCGTCCATGGCCATCCTCCTGTCGGAGAAAGACCATAAAACGAAAGCGCGGACAGAGGGCTAGGCAAAATGGAAAAGGACAGAAACCACAAGCAGGGAAGTAAAACCATTTTGCATGGGCAAAATGGAAGAAACAGAACTGTTTAATCAACCAAGTTCAAACATTAGCCGGTCAAGCCATGGACAATTCCAACACCAAAAAAAATTTACCCCTGAGACATCGACCAGGATGCTCCGCTCGCGGAGCACTCACGGATTCAGGGTTCAAATAATTTTAAAAATCAGCCACTATGCTTATTTATGCTTATTATTATAAGTAACCGTGAAAGTAAAATTTGATTAAAATTTACTCCTTTGATGAGCAATAAGCCCATGAACAAATATGCTGTTTTATATAGCGAAAAAATTAAAGAATACAAGCTGGAACATGTCTTAACAGCGGATCGCTATCAAAATTTTATGGATCTGTATCAGGAAAAACTTGGCTCTCGTAAAGACTTTGAAATTATCGTTCCTGACTCTGCTACCAATGACGATCTTAAACTGATCCATACAGAAGAATATATCCAGCGCATCGAACAAATGCGAAGCCTGGATCCTTATGACACACCCCTGTCGAATGGTCTAGTACGGGCTGCCAGACTTTTGGCCGGTGCAGGAAAACTGGCAGGGGAGCTGGTTTGTTCCGGACAATATCGAAAAGCCTTTGTGGTTGGCGGAGGCGTACAACATGCCAACCGGAACCAGGAAAAAGGCTTTGGAGTATTCAGTGATATTGGCATTTGTGCTGAAAACCTGAAACTAAAATTCGGATTCAACAAAATTTTGATTGTCGATACTGACGCCCATGCTGGTGAAGGACTGTATGAAATTTTTGCCGGGGATCCAAAAGTCTTGTTGATTTCCATACACCAGGATCCAGAAACCCTCTATCCGGGCAAAGGTTTTATTCATGAAATTGGAAGCGATGAGGGGGTGGGTTATTCGGTTAACATTCCTTTGCCGCCAAAATCCGGTGACCGGGTTTATAAATTGGTCCTCGAAAAAATCGTCGTTCCTTTGGCTGAAGAATTTCATCCTCAAATTATCCTGATGGTTGATGGCAGCGATCCACACTATACTGATCGTCTTACCCGTATGGGGCTTACTTTGCGCGGAATCAGGATGATTGGCCAAATCATCAGTGCCCAGGCCGAGAAGCTTTGTGATGGCAAGCTGGTTGACTTTATAGGCTCCGGCTACAGTTCCGATTCCCGGATCATCCCGATGGGATGGCTGGCCTCAATATCGGGGGTGTCCGGAGTAGACCTGGCAGTGACCGAACCCGATCCAGTTCCAACGGAATTTAAATCGGACCATGGGTTGGAGGAAACCCAAAAGATCATTGAACTCATTCGCAAACAATTGGCTTATTATTGGAAGTGTTTTTCATAATGTAAAACCGCTATCGGATCGTGGGCCCCGGTCCTGGAGAGCACGAATTCCCAGGCAGGAGCAGCAGTCTTTCTATAATCAGCCACTGCATGTCCCAACCAATCACGATTGAGACGACTTCAGGCTTTATGGGGGTCGTTTCAATCCATTGTTCAAGAAGCCCGGAGGGGCATGACGTCACTATACAGGTATTGCCTCAAGGTGAATGAGATCGCGGGGGGCGAGCCGGTAATATCCCGGCGGTTTTGGGCGGGGATTGGCGGGTTAATGAGGCCATTTCTGTCAACCGGATTGAGCCCAGCCGAAAGACAGTTGAGAAGGGCTCCGATGATCGGGTTTCAGGTTCATCCGGGCGCACGGGTACGGTGCACCTGAGTGACAGGTCTCGGGTGGATGGAAGAAGATTGAATGGGGAGTCTGTTGCTGGGAACCGGTTTTATCCATACTCCAGAAAGGTCGCCACCCATGTTTGGAGGAAGCTTTGAACTCAAAGGGCACTTCTGTTTAAGCCAAGGGATCGCTCAGATCGGGAATCGCTCACATCAGGTCCAATTCAATTGGGGCCGGAAAGAATAGCGGGGAACGTAATGAACAAACAGGCAGATGACGCTTTCAGCAAGGGATTGCTCCTGGAAAAGGAGGCCCGGTTCCAAAAGGCCAAAGCCATTTACGAGGACATCTTTCGCCATGTCAACGACGAAGCGGTCCTGGAAAAAGTTCGATTCCGGATGGAAGACATGGACGATCTGATCGCGGAAAAGGCGATTTACCGGCGCATTGACGAAAACGCAAAACGAGTGCTTACAGAAATCGGTGTCAATGTCGTCGAGAACCAAACCCTGATGGATCTCCTGATGGAAGCCGACGCCGTGGACTTCGACAACGAAACGGCGCTCTTCATTCCCTTGAAGCGGGACTATATCGATCACTGCCTGGAGCAGGTGCCCCGCAAAATGGCCGGAGACCCGGGAATGAACACCTTTGGCACAGGTGCGACGCCCCCCTTTCTCAAACGGAAGGGCGATGAAGAGCTGCGCCCGGCCAACCGCAAGGAGTACGAAGAAATCGTCCTCACGGTGGGCGAACAACAGGATATTGCAGGGATTTTCAGTCTGCCGGTGGCCTGCGACAAAAGCATTTCCCATTTCGAGATCGCCCAGCTGATGGAGAAAAGCTATCAAGGGCTCAAGATGATCACCAGCCATGCCATGAGCGACGACGAAGTGAAATTCCTGAAAGGGAAAAATGACTGGATGGACGGGACCAGCCTGATCACCTCCCTGAAGCCAATGAACAACATGGTTGATTCTTTTTTGCGCAGTGCCCGCACAGGCAACAACCTCTTGCTGATCGACCAGAGCATGGCCGGCATCTCCGCCCCCGTGAGCCCCGAGTCCTTCCTGACGCAGAACCATGCACAGGTGATTTTCATGATGGTCATCGCCCAGACCGTCAACCCGGGCATATCGTGCATACACTGCGGCATCCCCAGCGTTATGGGGGCAGATGGCAACCTTTCCTACAGTTCTCCCCATCAAACGTTCATCAACGCGGCCCTGGCCCGGGTCAACACCTGGATCACCGGTTTCCCCTCCGCCCAGACGGGAGGCAGCACCAGCCTGCCCCATGTGACGCCTCAGGCGCTGACCGATTCAGAACTGAGCCGCAACGCCCTGCGCAAATATGGGGTGCACATTTTGCGGCATGCCATGGGCGCCCTTGGAAATCTCAACTTTTTCAGCCTGGAGAAATTTTTGGAGGACTGCGAACGTGAAAGACATTCCAGGATGGTATTCGATGGAATTCCAAAGGACAAAGGCATGATACCCATGTATTTTCCAAACGACGACACGACGCTTGAAGGAATCCGTGAAATCGCCGAAAAGGGCAACCCAAGGGATGCGGAACACACACTGAAGAACGTGGACTCCTTCCGCCAGTGGGAGGACGCGATCAACCAGGCGGCCAGAAAGAAGATCTATTACCCGCAGCTCAATGATGTCGTTGTCAACGCAATCCAATCGGTTGTTTAAACTGAAATATTCGCCATTATGACCAGTTGAATTCAGGAATTTGAATACAACCATGAAAAACCGGAACAGACCAATTGCTTTGAAGCCTTACCTGGAATCCGTAGAAGGGCTCTGCAGACAATTGTCCGGGGAGGAGCTCGTCCAGCTGGTGCTTTCACTGGCAAAGGATGAATCCACATCCGGGCGTGCGCAGTTTCTGGAAAAATTGAAAACCTTGTCGTCTGCGGGCAAGAAGGCCACAAAATCCAGGCGGCCGAACCTTGAAAATATGCTGAAAGATGTGCAGGCCCTCAAGAAATCCATCGTGGAGAGGATGGAGGCCATTGAAAAGGGTGATTACGATGCCCTGGACGACTGGGACTGGGAAGACGCCCATTTTGATGACGAACCGGAAATGATCAGTGAAGCGCAGCTGAATGAGCTGGCCGGTTTGTTTGATGAAGCGGGCCGCATGTTTCTAAACGGGGAACTGCTGGGTGCAAGACGCCTGTATGAGGCCTTGCTGGATCTGCACAAGGAGCTGGATGAGTCCCATTACGTCATGCCCGGTACAGGTGTCGAACTCCGGGAAGCGCGGGCACGTTACGCCAGGTGCGTCTATGAAACGTCCCATGAAGACCGCCGCCTGAAAGAATTTGGCGATGCCATGGATATGGATCTTCCAGATCGTTCTGGCAGGCAAAAATCCGATGATGCCTATCCCCTGCTTCAGGATGTGATGGATGCCCGTGAACAGGAGATAATGGGGATTCAGGATTTTTTCCCGCTCTGGGAGAAGTTCCTCAAGGGGAAAGGAACCCGGGACAGGCCGGCCAGCCTCCTGGCGGAGGGGGGGTATTTCAGCAGGGGGCTGGCGGGAATCGGACAACTTGCACGCAAATGGGGCAGCGATCAGCCTCATGGATACCTGTTCTGGCTGGATCGGCTCAGGGAGGAAAAGCGCTGGGACACCATCAGGGACATTGCCCGAGAGGCCCTGGCAGTGCTGAAAAGGGGAAAAGCCCGGGAAAAGGCCGGTGATTTCCTCGCAGAGGCGGGCCGAATGACAGGCGATCCGGCAGTTGTGCTGGGAGGCCATCTGGAAAAATTTTATTCCCGCCCGTGCGATGCCAACCTCAAAGCGTTTCTCACCGAGGCGGCCGAGCAGGATCAAAGGGGAAAGAGCCTGGCGCAAGTCCTTGATTTCTATGCGCGGCAAAAGGAATTGGACCGGGATGAGAAATCCCTGTACCTGAAAGCTCTGCTCATGGCCGGACATCTTGACCGCGCCTGGAAAATCGTCAAAGGCTCCAAAAGCCTGGGATGGTCTCTTGAACCGGCAACGGGATTCGTTTTCGGAAGCATCTGCGCTGTGGCTGCGAATCATCATGAAAACGCGGGAACAATCCAAAAACTGTTGACCTGGTATAGCGGTATGGGCTCCGTATATTCGCACGATTTTCCCGTTGGAGAAGATGATCGGACCGGCTTTTTCCGGGATGAGATCATCAAAGGACTGCGCCAGGCCCGGCTCCAGCCGTCCATGTTGAAACAGTGCACAGACTGGGCCTTTCAGATCGGCAGGAACCGGGTGGATGGGATTGTTTCCAATACTCACAGGGCGGCATATGAACGGGCGGCTTTGGTCCTGGGGTCCCTGGCGGAAGTGCATGCGGCCCGGGGTGATGTTGAAAAGGCCGCGTCCCTGCTGAACGAGTACTGCAAGCAAAGATATAACCGTCACGTGGCTTTCAGGCGGGAAGTCAAAGAGGTGGTCAGCGAATCCATATTGCTGCGGCAAATGGGAACAAAATTTTTGAAGATTTGAAGATCTGATTCGTGCTCAGTTCAAGTGGCCGCCCAACGCAGCGGGGCCCTGAACATGCAGACAGGGCTCAGCGCGGCGTCAGCCACCTTGACGACGCCAAAGCATCCCCCCATGGCCACCCATCCGGCGGGGTCCGGCCTGTCGAAGTCATGAAAGGGCCTGGCAAGGGCTTGCCAAAGGCTTGCCAAAGGCTTGGATGCTGGCCAGGTTAGGATCTTGAGAACAAATGGGAATGTTGTAAGGATCGCCCTTGAAAAAGACCCATGGCCTGATTTTCGAGGGCAAAACGGCTCCTTTTTTGATTCCCAAAATTGATGAACCAAGTAAATTTCCGTTGTTCGGAGGTTCCATGGCTGCATTCGTTCATGCCGCTGACATTCATTTGGATTCGCCCCTGAGGGGGTTGTTTCCTTACGAGGGTGCGCCTTCCGTTGAGGAGATCCGGGGAGCCACACGGCAGGCCCTCGACAACCTGGTCAGCTTCGTCATCTCGGAACAGGCGCCGTTGCTGCTGATCGCCGGGGATCTTTACGACGGCGACTGGCATGATTTCAACACGGGCCTTTATTTCGCCCGCCAGATGCGGCGGCTGGCAGAAATGGGGGTGCGGGTGGCCATCGTCCGGGGCAACCACGATGCGGCCAATGCCATGACAAAATCACTGCCCCTGCCCGACAACGTCAAAGTGTTCAAATGGCGCAATCCCGAGACGTGGCTTCTGGAAGACCTGGGGATCGCGGTTCACGGCCAGAGCTATGCAGCCCCGGAGGTGACGGACAACCTTGCCGCCTCCTATCCGGAGCCGGTGGAGGGCATGTTCAACATCGGATTGCTTCACTGCCTGATCTCGGGCGCCCGGGGGCATTTGCCCTACGCGCCGTGCACGGCCGATGAACTGGCTTCCAGGGGCTACGACTACTGGGCCCTGGGCCATGTCCACAATTTTTCCCTTGTGCGGGAAACCCCGAGGATTGTCTATGCGGGCTGCTGCCAGGGCCGGCATATCCGGGAGACGGGCCGCAAGGGTTGCGTGTGGGTCGAAGGGGACGCCGGGGCCCTGACCACCCAATTTGTCCCTTTGGACGTTGTGAGCTGGCTCAACGTCGCTGCAGACGTCAGCGGGGCCGGAAGCATGGCGGAAGCCGCTTCCCTCTTTGGCAATGCCCTGGAAGAGGCCATGGGCACCCAGGAGGGGCGGCCGTGCTGTGTGCGGGCGGTTTTAAAGGGGCGATCCCCCCTTCACGGGCGGCTCCGCTCCGATCCCATGGCGTTGACAGCCCATGTGCGTGCGGTGGCCGCAGATGTTTCCCGCAACAAGGCCTGGATCGAAAAGGTCGAGGTGCAGACGGGCCCGGCGGCCGACCTGGACCAACTGGCCCAAAGCGACACCCCCCAGGGCGAGCTGCTGCGCTATCTGGCCGAACTGGCCGACCACCCCCAGGACATGGAACCGGACCTGACGGAACTCAAAGCCAAACTGGCGGGAAGCGGCGTGAAAATACCCTCGGAGGACATGAAACAGATGCTGAAAGACGCCGGGGACCTGTTGCTGACCGCACTCACGGACGCCCAGAGCGAGCAGGATATGCCATGAAAATCGACATCCTGAGACTCCGTGCCTTCGGCCCCTTCACCGGTAAAGAAGTTGATTTTTCCTGCAACGGCCACGGCCTGCACCTGGTTTTCGGACCCAACGAAGCGGGCAAGAGCACGGCCCTTCGCGCCATGCTGGGGCTCCTGTACGGATTCGGCCACAAGGTCGAAGATGGCTGGCTTCACGATTACAAAAACCTGGAAGTGGGCGGGGCCCTGCGGCTTTCCGACGGCAGGCTGCTGAACCTGGCGCGGCACAAGCGCCGCAAAAACGATCTCATCGATGAGGACACAGGAAAACCCGTGGACCAGCTCCAATTGGACGCCCTTTTGGGAAAGATGGATCGCCAGGCCTTCGAACATGCCTTCGGCATTTCCCATCAATCCCTGCGCCAGGGGGTGGAAAGCGTCCTGGCGGCGGGAGGCGAGCTGGGCCATGCTCTTTTCGCCGCCACTTCCGGGCTCAACGTCCTCAAGCAGGTCATGGCCGGGCTCGAAGAAAAACAAAACGGCCTCTTCAAGCCGAGGGCCCAAAAGGCCGTGATCAATGCGGACATGGCCGAACTGGAGCGTCTCAGGAAGGAGCTTCGTGCCGCATCGGCCAGCCAGCACCAGTGGCAGAAAATGCAAAGCCGGCTGAACGAGCTTCGCTCCCGTGAAACCCAATGGGCCCATCGCCTGGAAGCCATGTCTTCGGAGATCAGTCTGCTGTCCCGCCATCGCGACGCCCTCAAACATGTGACCCGCCGGCAAGAGCTGCAAAAAGCCCTCGCCGCTCTCGGCCCCGTGCCCGACCTGGCGGAAGATTTTGCCCAGCGCAGGGTCGAAGTCCAGGTGACCATGAAAACCGCGGAACAGGCCGAACAGAACCTGAACCGGGAACTGGCTGATATCGATCGGCAGCTGGAAACGCTCACGCATGACGACCGGATCATCGCCCATGCAAAGATCATCGAAGAACTGGCAAAGCAGGTGAGCGTTCACACCACGGCCCTCTCGGACATGAAGAAACTGAGGGGCGAAATCCATCGCCATCATGAATCCGTGGGAAAAAATATCCGATTGCTGCGGAACGGGCTGACCCTGGAAAACATTGAGACCCTCAGGCTGTCCACGGCGGATAAAGCCAAAATTCAGAGACTGGGCAATCGGTTCGCCAAACTGGAAGAGGCGTCCAGCCATGCTCAGGGAGCCCTGCAGACGGCGCAAGCCGATCTGGCCGGAAACAGGGAGAAGCTCGACCGCCTGGAAACACCCAAAGACACCTCTTCACTGGAAGATACCCTGGATCGTGCGAGCGCCTTGGGAAAGATCGAAGCACAGCTCTCCCATGCGCAACTGGAGCACGCATCGGCCCTGGAGCAGGCAAAAGCCGACCTGGCCGCCCTGGGCCTGTGGTCCGGGGAACTGGATGCCCTGGAAAAGCTGGCCATACCTTCCCCAGAAACCATGCGCAGTTTTGAAAAGGATTTTCTCGATTTTGACCAAGGCATGAAAGAACTCAAAAAGGAAGGGACGCGCCTGGACACGGAACGGAAAGAAAAGCAAAAAGCCCTTTCCCAATTGACCGCATCACGGGAGCTGCCCTCCATTGAAGACCTGCAATCCCAACGGGCCCTGAGGGACAGGGGGTGGCGTTCGGTGCGCTCGGTCTGGCTGGAGCGAGGCGAGGCCGACCAGGGCTTCATGGACGCCATGGCTCATGGCGACGACCTTGCGGGCGCATACGAAAAGGCCGTGTCCAGTGCCGATGACACTGCGGATATCCTGCGCAACGAGGCCGAAGACGTGGCCCATGCGCAGGCCCTCAAATGGGCCATCAGGGATCTGGACGACCAGGTGTCGGAAAACAAGAGGCGTCAGGAGGCGGAAGAAAAATCCTGTGCCGCTCGCTGGAATGAATGGAAAAACCTGTGGCGCCCCTTGGGCATCGCCCCGCTCAAACCCCGGGAAATGGCTGCCTGGTCCGCAAAGGCCCAGGAGATCCGGCGCCAGGCTGGGGAATGCAGAAAGAAAAAAAGCACTGTTGCGCAGCTGAAAGCCGACATGGAAATTATGGTGGGGGAGTTGACCGCACGGTTGCAGGAAATGAACGTCCCTCTTCCGGAGACGCCCGGTTATGGCGAACTGCTCGAGCGGGCGAAACGAACCCTGCGGGAAAACGAAGGGCTCATGAAGGATCGCCGGAGCCTGGAATCGGAGGTCGACGGCTGCGAAAAGCAGATCAAAGACAATAGTCGGCGCAAAGAGGAGGCCCAACGGGATTTGAAGGCCTGGGCTCTCCAGTGGACGCAGGCGGTCGGCAAGCTCGGGTTTTCCTCAGATGCCACGCCGGAAGATGTGAACGACTTCGTGCTCGCCCTGGACCAGGTGTTTGGTGAACTGGAAAAAGCCGGGGACAAAGGGCAGCGGATCGCCGGCATGCAGTCCAACTACGAAAAGTACGCCGCCCGCGTCAAGGATCTGCTGGACAAAGTGGCCCCCGATCTCGAAGCCGCCGATCCCACGGCGGCCGTTGTGGAACTCCACGACCGCCTGACCACGGACCAGGCCCGGTACAAGGAACGCAAGTCCCTTGAAGCGCAGCGCAAAAAGAAACAGGCCGATGTTTCAAAGGTCTGGGAAACTCTGGCGGCCGAAAGAGAAAAATTGAGGCTGCTGTGCGAGGATGCTCAAACGGACGCGCCGGAACGGCTGCCGGAAATCGAACAGAGGGCGGCCGCCAAAAACAGGCTTTCGTCGGAACTCCATGCCGTCAGCGAGCGGCTGGCGGAACTTGCTTCCGGCCGGGAATTCTCCGCATTTGTGGCCGAAGTCCAGGCGCACGATCCCGACGAGCTGGTCGCCAGGCTGGGGCGGCTGGACCAGGAGAAAAAGGAGCTGCAGCTGGAATTCAAACAGCTGGTGGAAGACATCGCCCTGCAAAAAAAAGAGCTGGAAACCATCGGCGGCCAGTCCCTCGCGGCCGGCATCGCCCAAACGGCCGAAGGGCTCACGGGCAAAATGGAGGCGGATGTGGAACACTATGTCCGTCTGAAGCTTTCCACCGTCATTCTTGCAAAAGCCATCGAACGCTATCGCCAGAAAAACCAGAGCCCGGTGCTGGATGCCGCCAGCAGGTATTTCAAAACCATGACCCAGGGCGCCTTCGAGGGGCTCAGGGCGGATTATGATGAGAAAGGGGACCCGGTCATCAAGGCGTTTCGGCCGGACGGCAGGACGCTCATGGTCCATGAAATGAGCGACGGCAGCCGCGACCAGCTTTTTCTGGCACTCCGGCTGGGCGGGCTGGAAAAGCACGTCAAAAACAACGGCCCCATGCCCTTCATTGTGGACGACGTCCTGGTCCACTTCGACGACGACAGGTCCGGGGCCGCTCTCGCCGCAATGGCCCGCCTCGCCCAAAACACACAAATCATCTTTTTCACGCACCACCGGCATCTCGTGGATCTGGCAAAAGACACCCTGGGGAATGAAACGTTGAAGGTGCACTTTTTATGATCGCATGGGGCTGGGAGCACATTTCTCGTGGGCGGAAAGTACCCGTTCAAGGGTTGCCCTTTGGTCATTCACCTCCCGGGGAAGAGCCTCGGCGAAGAGAAAGCCCCCTGATGCAAAACAACCCAGACTCAGCGGGCGACTTCCCTGAAAAAGGGGCGTTGATCATGATCATTGTGTCGACGGGTTGGGACTGGTATATTGGGATTCGGCTGACGGCAATCTTGTTGATTTAAGCTTTTTTTACCCTGAATAAAAACCCCTCCATGTCACTCCCGCGGAGGCGGGACTCCGGTCCTTTCAGGATCCTCTCGGCCTCCACCTGCGCGAAGGTAAAGGGACAGGGCAAATACAGCCTGCTGCATCAACAGCATGTTCTGCTGACAAGTGGCCGGTTCCTCCCCTTTTGCGCGGGTTGATCTATTGGCGGGTTCATCTGGCCGAGTGCCCCAAGGCTGCGGGTGAGCCCCATGGGCCTTTGTCCAATTGAAAAATCCATACAACGGCAATTTTGAGGATCCCTGCACATGAATGTTCAACGCCAAATCAACATTCCCACGCTGGTTCGAGTGAAACCCGGGGCACTGGATCGCATGGGCATCTATGCAACCCGCTATGGACTGGAACGCGTGGCAGTGGTCCAGAGCCAGGACCTCCCCAGTTCCATCGTGGACCGGTTCAATGGTTCCCTGGAGGAACACGGCGTTCAGATTCTCCTCCAGCAAACATGCCGCGAAGCAGCCATGGAACAGGCACAGGCCCTTTTTGCTGACCTGCCCGCACGCACGCAGGCCGTGATTGGATTGGGCGGCGGCAAGGCCCTGGACATGGGCAAGTATGTGGCCTTCCTGGCAGGTCTGCCTTACCTGTCCGTTCCCACGTCCCTTTCCAACGACGGGTTCTGCAGCCCGCAGTCCAGCCTCACCGTTGCCGGACGGCGCCGTTCCCTTCCGAGCCGGATGCCTTTCGGCGTGGTGATCGACACGGATGTGACCCTGGCGGCGCCCATCGTGTTGTGGTGGTCGGGCGTGGGTGATCTCGTCGCGAAAATAACGGCCGTCCGCGACTGGAAACTGGCATTTCACGCCCGGGGCACCCTGGTGGACGACTTCGCCGCCCTGTTGTCCGATGCAACCGTCTCCCAGTTCATGGCCCGGCCTCACCGTGACCGGGAAGGTGAACGGTTGCTGGGAACGGCCCTCATGCTCAACGGCGTGGCCATGGAAATCTGTGGTTCCTCACGCCCTGCCAGCGGCAGTGAACACCTCATCTCCCATGCCCTGGATGTGTCGAGCCGAACCCCTCGTTTGCACGGTTTACATGTGGGCGTGGCCACCTACCTCGTGAGTCACCTCCAGGGCAATGGTACGCAGGAAATTGCCCGACTGTTCGACCAAACCCGCTTCCTGGACGCCTTCCGCGACAGACCCCTCTCACGTGCCGAATGGATCCACGCCGTCCGGCTGGCACCGGGCCTCAAGGATGACTTTCACACTGTGCTCAGCGAGCGCGACTGCCTGCCCGAGGTCGAGCACCTCCTCACTCACGACCCTCTTCTCCAATCAGTGTTCGGCCCTTGAATGGACCAAGGGGGGTCTTGAAATATCACTTTTCGGGATTTTTGCGGCTCCAGCGACCCTGGAAATTCGAACGCGATGTTGTACCGTCCAGTTGATAATCGGGCCACGCAAGACCTTGAAGAACGTCCCCTTTTTGGCTTCAAGCAAGTATTTTCGGAGTCAGCGGTCAGATTGATCCCTGCGCTCAAGAAGTGAACAGTACCTGATGGGACAACAATAGTATCCTCAGAAAAGACTTATCCGAAATGAAACCCAAAATACTGCTCACAGGCGCATCCGGCTTTATCGGATGTGAGGTGTCAAGGCGACTGGCGTCGAAAGATTGCAGGCCCCGCTTCATGGTGCGCAACGCTTTTCAGGACCGCTGCGTGATCAGCCACCCGGAAATTGAAATGGCGATCGGGGACCTCCACCAAACGGAGAGCCTCGACCAGGCGGTGAAAGGGGCGGATGCGATCATTCATCTGGGTGCAAAAGCAACCTTTGAATCCTACGAATCTCTGAAACCCACCATTTTTGACGGATCTGTGGCCCTCATGAAGGCCGCTGCCAATCATGGCGTGAAGACCTTCGTTTACAGTTCGTCACTTCTGGTGTACGGGGACAACCGCACGCAGCTGGATGAAAAAACCGTTCCCCGGCCGATCCTGGATTACGGGCGCATCAAGCTCGACACGGAAAAGGCCCTCGCCCAAATGGCAGCTTCTGCGGGCATGGCCTTTTCGGCAATCCGGCTGCCCCATGTTTACGGTGCAATGGACCTTTACTTTCAGCAAATTCGAAGGGGGCTTCTCGTTTTGCCCGGTTCGGGAAACAACCTCTTTTCCCACATGCATGTGTCCGATGCGGCGGAACTGCTGATCGCTTGCGCCTGGCAGGGCTATCGAGGCATCTCGCCCGTGGCCGACAACATGCCGGCAACCTGGTCTGAATTCCTGGCCCTGGTGCGGCGCCACCATCCTGGAACCCGGGCACT